>CAZMKQ010000001.1:0-5867 GCA_964566955.1 uncultured Caldilineaceae bacterium
CCCCAGCTTGGGGTTTCAATGTGGTGATTCTTGATGTTGTCCTTGACGGCTTCGACGTCCAGGCCCTGGTTGGTCATGGACTCGGCCAGCAGGTCCCAGGCAGCGGCATGATCAGACATAGGCAAGTGATTGTTCCTTGGCATTGGACGGGGTAAGCGATGAAGCCGACAGGGATTCCGGGAGGCTATGTGCCAATCGCAACCGGGTGGGCCACAAGATGTTCCAGTTTTTGGTAGCTTGCGTCCCATTCGGCGCGCTGTCCGGACGCGGAGGTGGGTTCGAAACTCTCCAGCGAGGCGGATTCCGCAGATACGGTCCCCATTTGACCGAACGAACCCATCTCGCCATTGGCCACGGCCTGAATCAGAATGTTGCCGGTCGCGGTGGCTTCCGACGGACCGGCAACAACCGGTCGGCCCGTGGCATCGGCGGTGGCCTGATTCAAGGCCGAGTGTTGGGAGCCTCCGCCCACAACATGGATGGTGCCCAGTTGGCGATCCAAGGCATCCTCCAAACGCGTCAACACCCACCTGTACTTCAAGGCCAGGCTGTCGATGATGCAAGACAAAATTGCCTGCTTTGTCTCCGGCACCTGCTGACCGCTGGCACGGCAATAGGCCTGGAGGCGGATTGGCATGTCGCCCGGGGCAAGGAACACTTCGTGGTCCGGGTCCACAATCGACGGGCTGCGTGTGTCCGCCCGGACCATGGCGCCGAGTTCGGCATAACTGGAGGTTTCCCCGGCGCGCATCCAGGTTCGCCGACACTCCTGGATTAACCACAGCCCCATGATGTTCTTGCAGAAGCGGAACGTCCTCTCCACACCTCCTTCGTTGGTGAAGTTGCCGGCCAATACCTTGGCATGCAGCACCGCGTCCGGAACGGTCACGCCCATGATCGACCAGGTACCCGAACTTATCCAGACGGTATCGGGGCCCGACGACGGCACCGCGGCGACCGCGGAACCCGTGTCGTGACAGGCGGGAACCGTCACCGGCACGGCCGGCAGTCCGACCTCGGCAGCGAGATCCGGCAGGAGTGGGCCGAGGGTGTGGCCCGGATGCACGATGGGCTGGAACAGGTGTTCCGGCAGGTCGAATGCCGCCAGCAGTTCACCGGACCAATCCATGGTGGTCGGGTTGAAACACTGGGTTGTGGTAGCGATCGAGAATTCCGCGGCCTTGACACCCGTGAGCCAGAAATTCAGCAGGTCCGGGATCATGAGCAGACTGGCGGCCATCTGCAGGTCCTGAGGGGACAGGCGCTTGAGTGCCAGCAGCTGATACAACGTGTTGAGTGGAATGAATTGGATGCCGGTGCAGGCGAAAATCTCGTCCCGCGTCCGAATGCGAAACGCCTCCTCCAGCATGCCGTTGGTCCTGGCATCCCGGTAGTGCACCGGATTCCCCAACAGCCGATCCTGGGCATCCAGCAGACTAAAATCGCAACCCCAGGTGTCCAGGCCCAGACCCTGAATTGGTTCGCCCAAGTTGGCTGCCTTGCGCAGGCCTTCCTTAATTTCGTGCCAAATCCCAAGAATGTTCCAGTGCAGCGTTCCGTGCACGCTCACCGGCACATTGGCAAAGCGGTGGACCTCGGAAAGTTGCAGGCCGCGGTCAGTCAGCCGGCCGGCCATGACGCGCCCGCTGTCCGCGCCCAGATCAACAGCCAGGTAGGTCAAGATGCATTCCGTGGTTGGAAGGAGTGGAGTAGGGGATCAATGGTCGGGGCAAACAGCCGGAAACGCGGGGACGGAGACCGTGCGGAACCGATCCGGCATCCCAACAATTCTAAATTCTACCCGTAGGCGGGATGCCGAAACCATTCGGAGGGTCGGTGAATCAGCATCCGGCTCATCCCCAACACCTTGCCATCCCCGAGGGAGATGCAATGCCTGGGGCCCGTCCGTGCCCGCTGTGCGCTCTGCGCTGATGTCCAGCGGGAGTCCAAACCAGGCCGTGTGAACTCTCCGCCCGAACCGGCGTCCTCCTTGGTCCGGGGAAACCGGGTGGAGTACGATTCAGCGACCGCGACCGGGCCTGACCGCACACGTAGTCTCCGCCCAACCAGCGACCGAATTCCAAGGAAACCATGATGAGCGCAACATTGAAAGTTGGTGTGGTGGGGGTCGGCGGCATCGCGCGAACCCATATGCCCGGATGGGCCGCGTCGGAAGATGCCGAAGTTGTGGCCGGTTCGGATATTGTCGAACCGGCCCTGAAGGAATGGGGTGCCATGCACGGCATCTCCAAGCTCTATACCGATGTCAAGGACCTGTTTGCCGACCCGGACATCGACATCATCGATGTCTGCACGCCCAACATGTACCACCGGGATCTTTCGATTGGGGGCCTTGAGTCCGGCAAGCACGTCATCTGCGAGAAGCCGCTGGCGCCGACCCCGGATGACATTCGCGCCATGATGGCGGCGCGCGACAAGTCCGGCAAGCTGCTCATGACCGCACAGCACTTCCGGTTTTCGGGGTTGTCGCAGGCGATGAAGACGGAAATCGAAACCGGCACCCTGGGCAACATCTACCACGGGCGCAGCTGGATGCTGCGTCGCAACGGGTTCATTCCCAGCCCCACGTTTGTGGAGAAGAAGCACAGCGGTGGAGGGCCCTGCATCGACATTGGCGTTCACGTCCTGGACTTGACCCTCTGGCTCATGGGCAATCCGGAACCCGTGGCCATCACCGGCGTGTCGGGGGCGCCATTGGCCCATTTACCCGGACAGTTTGCCGCCTGGATGCCGTCCGCGCCGATGCCCGGCGTCTGGGATGTGGAGGACTATGCCGTGGCGTTTGTCCGGTTCGACACGGGTGCAACCCTCGTTTTGGAAACCAGTTGGCTGCTGCATCACGACATCGACGGCGAAGACATGCAGATTTGGCTGTACGGCGACAAGGGCGGCTGCCACTATCCGGAAGGCAAGTTCCTGTCCACGAACTACGAAACCAAGCAGATGTACACGCGCACCCTCAAAATCACGCGCGACCAGTTGGAACCGCACGCGCAGGAGGTGGTCGAGTTCGCCAGGGCCATCAAGAACGGCGAACCGTCTCCCGTCCCCTCGGAACACTCCCTGCAGGTGTTGACCATCCTGGACGGGATCTACCGGAGCCAGGCGGCAGGCAAGGAAATTTCGCTGGTCTGACCACTATGGGGACACCTTCAATGATCACGAACCCACCGGTGCGGGAACCGTCCCTGGAACTGATTGCGGACTATCCCTGCGAAACAGGCGAGGGACCTCTTTGGCACCCGGATGAAGAATGCCTGTACTGGGTTGACATTCCTCCCGGTCACCTGTACCGGTACGATCCCGCCAGCGGCAGGCACGCGCGCGTGTACGAAGCGGACCGGGCCATCGGCGGCTTCACGATTCAGGAGAACGGCGATCTCCTCCTGTTCATGGCGGCAGGCCGGGTCATGACCTGGAATCACGGCCGGACCGAAGTCGTCATACCTCAGATCGACGCGGATCTTGACACGCGGTTCAACGATGTCTCCGCCGGACCACAAGGCCAGGTGTTTTGCGGGACGATGGCAACCTCGAGAACCGGTCCGGCGGACGGGCGGCTGTATCGACTCGACCCCGACGGAACACTTGAGACCAAACTGACCAGCATCGGGACATCCAACGGCATGGCCTGGACGCCGGATCGCTCCCGCTTCCTGCACACGGACACACGGGTCCGACGCATCACATCGTACGCATGGGACGAAGCGGTTGGAGATTTCGATCCGGACACCGGTTCGCTCGTGTACGAAGCACCCGAGGAAGTCGACTACGGGCGGCCCGACGGGATGACCATCGATGCCGCAGGCGACCTTTGGATCGCGCACTGGGACGGGTTCTCCGTCGTACACGCCGATCCTGACGGACGAGTCAAGGAAATCCTGGCTCTGCCGGTCCGCAAGGTATCGTCGGTGACCATTGCCGGACCCGACATGACCGACATGTACATTACGACCGCGGGAGGCAACGACCGCGGCTTCAATGGCAACGATGCAGGAAGCCTGTTTCGCATATCCGAAGGCGTCCGGGGGCAACCGGAATTCCGTTCAAGGATAGGTTTGGCGTGAAATTGGCCGCGCCAACAACCCGCGCCATCCCCACCTCAACCAAGACGGAACCCCGCCGTGGAGACAGAATTCCAGACTGACTTCCCCTTGGGCGACAACATGCAGGCAGTCGTCTGCCATGCGCCGGAGGACTACCGCCTTGAAACCGCGCCGGTCCCGGTCCCCGGCCCCGGCGAAATGGTGCTGGAGGTGGCATCGGTCGGCATTTGTGCCAGCGACCTGAAGTGCTTCATGGGTGCGCCGATGTTCTGGGACCAACCCGGCAAACCCGGCTTCTGCCAGGCTCCGATCATCCCCGGACACGAGTTTGCCGGAAGGGTTGTGGCCTTGGGTCCCGGAGCGGATCGCAACGGCGGGTTCAGATTGGGCGACCTGGTGGTGTCGGAACAGATTGTGCCGTGCAACGCCTGCCGGTACTGCCTCCGAGGACAGTACTGGATGTGCATGAAACACGACATCTACGGGTTCCGAAAGCCCACCCCCGGCGCCATGGCCAAGTATGTAAAGTTGCCGGATCGAGCCCTCAACTACAAGGTCCCGGATTCGATTCCGCCGGCTTGGGCCGCCTACGTGGAGCCGTTGGCCTGCGGGGTCCATGCTGTCCAGCGAGCCGACATCGAACTACAGCATACGGTAGTGATTGCCGGTGCCGGTCCCTTGGGATTGGGCATGGTGGCAGCCGCCCGGATGAAGAGTCCGGCCCAGCTCATCGTTATCGATTTGAACGATTCCCGCCTGGACGTTGCGCGGGCATGCGGGGCAGAGTTGACTTTCAATGCCTCCCAAGTGGATGTCGTGGACGAGGTCCTGGCCTTAACGGACGGCTACGGATGCGATGTCTACATCGAGGCCACCGGTCATCCCGCCGCCGTGCAACAGGGCCTGGACATGATCTGCAAGCTGGGCACGTTCGTGGACTTCAGCGTCATGCGCGAACCGGTGACCGTGGACTGGACCGTCATCGGAGATACCAAGGAACTCAATATCCACGGTGCCCATCTGAGTCCCCACAGCTACCCGGTTGCCATTCGGATGCTGGAACAAGGCCTTCTGCCGATGGACCGCATCGTGACTCACAACCTGCCGTTGCACGGTTTCGAAGATGGATTCGGTCTGGTGGCCCAGGGAACGGAGTCAATCAAGGTCACCCTTCAGCCTTGATACCCCGCCCGGCCTGCAACCAAGTGCCCGCAACTTCCCGCAAACAACCCAAACAAATAATGCGCATCCTGCTCACCGACGCCCGGTCCCTACTGAGCGCCCGTCTAATCGAATTCCTGAACCGCCGGCCAGGCACAGCCGTACGAGTTGCGGGCCGCGAGCATCCGGACGTGTCGCCCGAAGTCGAGTACCTAACCGGTGAACTGTCGGACCAGCGAATCGCAGCGGAAGCGGTACGCGATGTCGACGCGGTCGTCCATCTCCTGCCGCTCCGGCTGGCGGATGCCTTCGAAGGCGGCAAGATTTCCGAGCCCGACGCGATGGATCTCGTCATGCGCGGTACCCGGAACCTGATCGTGGAGTCGGTTCAGGCATCCGTGCCCCGCGTAATTGTGGGCAGTTCACTGGCGTTGTTCGACCGGCATCCTCCGCATTGGGACGTGACGGAGATGTGGAGGCCGCGGCCGTCCCCCGCCACCAGGGAATTGCTGCCCTGGGTCACCGAACTATCGGTCCGCGAACTGATCAGGCTTGGCACCATCGAAGCGATTTGCCTGCGCTTTGGCCACGTTGTGGACGAGGAGGAGATTGAAGGTGAGCCCTTTGATCCCCGTTGGG
>CAZMKQ010000001.1:5877-23257 GCA_964566955.1 uncultured Caldilineaceae bacterium
CCACGCCATCGACAGGGCTTTGGCCGTGGATCTGTCCCAAGCCATCGATGCAGGCAAGCCTGAGTGGCATGTGTTCCACATCATGGCACCCGGACCCAACAGCAAAATCAGGCACGGGCTGAACACCGGTATCGAGGAACGATCGACCAGCGGCAGTCCACCGTTCAGCTACGCACCCTCTCGGCACCTTGAACAACTTGCCGGAGTCTTGCCTGCCGCTCCGTCCGTGAAGGACACACGGCCCTGGCCGGAGGTTCTGGCACCCGTCAATCCCATTCGAACCCGCCCCATACGAAAGGTGGTGCTGTTTGGTGCCGGCGGTCCCATGGGCGCCTTTGCCGCCCAGGCCATGATGGACAGCTATCACGTGCGCCTGGCGGACATCGCACCGCTCGACTGGGAAGGTCTCGATCCGGCAAGAAGTGCCCACCACCCGATGCCGGCCTCGAACATCGAACAACCCCACGAATTCGTTCAGGTTGACGTGCAGGACCCGGAGCAGGTCAAGGCCGCTTGTGAAGGCATGGATGCCATCGTCAACTGTTCCGTGCTCCGCGATGACGAGGTCAAGTCCTTCCGGATCAATGCCGTTGGGCCCCTGAACATGGCGCGGGCCGCCGTGGAGTTTGGGATTAGACGGATTGTGCAGACCAGCCCCTTGCTGCACTTGGTCAACGGCCACGGCAGCCATCTCTGGGACTACCAGATTCCGGTCGAGGCGGCCAGCCGTCCCTACGCGTCCCTCTACTTCCTGACCAAGTATCTGGGCAACGAAGTTCTCCGGGGCTTCGCCGAGCACCATGGCCTGGAAGTAGCGGTGATGCTCTACTGGGAAATGGCCAACCCCGAATTGCCGTCCGTCAAACCCCCGTTCATGGTCTCGTGGCCCGACTCGGGCCGTGCCCTGCGGAGAGCCCTGGAAGTTCCGGAACTGCCAAGCCCGTTCGAGGAGTTCAATGTGAGCGTGGACATGCCCCATGGCAAGTTCGACCACAGCAAGATGCGCCGGGTCCTCGGCTGGGAGCCTCTGGACAGCCTTGATCACTTTTGGCAGACATAGGTCTCAGGATTCTGCGCGAGGATCTGTTCCGTTCGTCCAAACAGCAGGGCACCCGTGGCATGTTGCCCGTTTTTGCGCAAACCAATTGGCCCAATTGATGGAAGGGCACTGTTTCACTTTCGTTGATTGCGACCAAGAGCCTAAGGCGGCAATGGCCACGCTGTGCTGAATGCTGTCAAAACAGTCGGTACTGGACGCGCCGGAACTCAGGGAACCAACCCGTTGACAGGGGACGGATACCTGTATCAGCGAGAATGAAATAGTGCCAGTGGAAGAGCGGCAAGGCCAACCGCCTCAAGCGCGACCTGAAACAGAAGGCCGCGTTCCGATCTCATTTGTTGGTAAACACGCCTTGGGGATCTAGTCCCACCATTGTTCGGAGCCGAGATTGGAAAATCCAATGCCAAGCAGAACGATACAGTTTGGCCCCAATTGCCTCTCGCTGGACCTTGAAGTTGGTAAAGAGGACAACCGCATTCGTGCCTTCGCCGGACTGCGTCCAGACACCGGTCAGAGTGAAGTGTTCAGCGGAGGCAACTTGGTGGCTGCGTTGGCGAGACTGGATTCCCTCGCCGAGGATGCGTCCTGTGTTCTGGGCCATAACATCATCGCATTCGACCTACCACACCTTGCGGCGGCAATACCAGATTCGCGGCTACTGCAACTCCCAATCATCGATACGTTGCGCCTCAGTCCTCTTGCCTTTCCTCGCCATCCCTACCACCATCTCGTCAAGCACTACCAGGATGGCGGGCTCAATCGAGGAAAATGGAATGATCCGGAGCTCGATGCTCGACTTGCACTTGAGGTCTTTGAAGATCAACAGCACGCCTTGCGGGATGCCGCGCCGGATTTGCTGGCGGCATGGCACTGGCTGACCACACCGGAACCGCAAAGCAAAGATCGAGCCCTTGACGAACTCTACTCCCGGCTTCGCGGCTTGTCCCGTCCCACTGATTCCGAGGTCCTGGCAGCAGTAAACAAGAGACTGGCGGGTATGGCTTGTGCCACGCATGGGCGTGACGTAACGGGAAAGGCGGAGATGGTCAGGTGGCCACTGGCATACGCGTTGGCCTGGCTGTCGGTTGCAGGCGGCAATTCAGTCATGCCGCCCTGGGTGCGTTATCAGTTTCCGGAAGCTGGCAGCCTGGTACGACGCCTCAGGGATACTGCCTGCAATGATCCCGGTTGTGTCTGGTGCCGGGAACACCACGATGCACGCAAGGAACTCAAACGCTGGTTTGGTTTCTCCGATTTCCGTCCGGAACCGGTGGACGATGACGATCGCCCCATGCAACAGTCCATTGTCGAGGCTGCAATGGCCGGAGGACACGTGTTCGGGATCCTGCCCACGGGCACAGGCAAGTCCCTCTGCTATCAGATCCCGGCCCTATCCCGTTACAACAAGACGGGTGCCCTGACGGTAGTGATCTCGCCCCTGGTTGCACTGATGGCGGACCAAGTGGAGGGGTTGGAAAAAAAGGGGATTGGCTCGTGCGTGACGATCAACAGCCTGCTATCGATGCCCGAGCGGTCCAACGCCCTGGACCGGATTCGGTTGGGTGACGTAAGTATTCTGATCATCTCTCCCGAGCAGCTGCGCACTCGTTCCGTGCGCCGGATACTCGATCAGCGGGAAATCGGTGGTTGGGTGCTGGACGAAGCACACTGCCTGTCGAGATGGGGACACGACTTCCGGCCCGACTATCGCTACGTGGGGCGCTTCATCCGGGAGAAGGCGAAGAATGGCTCCGTACCGCCGGTACTGTGCCTTACCGCAACCGCCAAACCGGATGTGATCGAGGATGTCGTCTGCCACTTCCGTGAAAAGCTCGCCATCGAGCTGAAGGTAATCAACGGTGGCACCGAGCGTTCCAATCTGACCTTCGAGGTAATCCCGACATCGGGTGCCGAAAAATTCGCCCACATTCATGATGTCCTGATGTCGTACCTACCACCGGACATGCGGGGCGGTGCCATCGTCTATTGCGCGACGCGCAAGCAGAGCGAGGAAGTTGCCGAGTTTCTACAACTGAAGGGAATCGCCGCAGCACACTTTCATGCAGGGGTGCCACCGGAAACGAAGAAGGATGTGCAGCGACGCTTTATCGGTGGCGAGTTGCGTGCGATCGTCGCGACCAACGCGTTCGGCATGGGCATCGACAAACCGGACGTGCGTCTTGTGGTCCACGCGGACATCCCGGGTTCGCTGGAGAACTACCTTCAGGAGGCGGGACGGGCGGGACGTGACCGTGCATCTGCGCGTTGCGTACTGCTCTATACAGCGGACGACACGGACCGCCAGTTCAGCCTATCAGCTCACTCGCGCCTCACCAGGGCCGAGATCCACGGCATCCTAAGGGCACTGCGTAACTTGGGCCGCAAGAAACGCCTGGACGGCGAGGTGGTGGCGACCGCCGGCGAGATTCTTGGCGAGGATGAGGACAAGGCCTTTGAACGCGACTCGGCTACGGACGACACCCGAGTGAGGACTGCTGTTGCTTGGTTGGAGGAGGCGGAGTTGCTGACCCGAGAAGAGAACGTGGTCCAGGTGTTCCCGTCATCGCTCAGAGTAAACTCGGTCGAAGGAGCTCGTTTGAAGCTGGATCGGGCATCCATCTCGACAACCTATCGCAGGCAGTTGCTGCAAATTGCCGAGGTACTGATCGGGGCCGGAGCCGACGAAAGTATCACCACCGATGAACTGATGAATGTATCGGGTTTGAGTTCCGAGGGTGTCCGGAAAGCGATGTACGACCTGGAGCGGTTGGGGATCGCCAGCAACGATACGCCGCTGACCGCGTTTGTGCACAGGGGCGTGGCACGACACTCGCGCAAACGCCTTGGACAAGCGAAGGAACTGGAGACCTCCCTACTTGATCACATGCGCGAATTGGCACCGGACTTGGGCAAGGGCGACACTTCGTCACTGCATTTGCGCATTGCCGCACAGGTGCTGCGTGACGAAGGCTTGGCGGATCCCTTGCCGGAACGACTGTGGCGCATCCTACGCAGCATCGCCTACGACGGTCGAGGAGAGGATGGGGCCGGGGGCAGCCTGACAGTGCGCAAGCGGGATGCCGAGACGGCGCGAGTGACCCTCCTGCGCGACTGGTCATCCTTGGAGAAGACTGCCGAACTGAGGCGTGAGGCAGGGACGTGTTTGCTGGAACACCTCCTTGCCTGTCTGCCGCCTGGAAGCAGGGGAACGGACTTGCTAGTCGAAACCACGCTTGGCAAGCTGACTCAGGCGATTGAATCCGATCCGCTTCTAAAAAGCAGGATCAGGAATCTCTCGAAGCTGCTGGATTGCGCCTTGCTATGGCTGCATGACCAGGAAGTCATTCGCCTTAACAAGGGTCTCGCGGTGTTCCGTCCGGCCATGACCATCCGGTTGGCACAGCAACTGCGCGGCTTCGCCAAGGCCGATTTCGAACCTCTCGCCCTTCACTACAAGGGCCAGGTCCTGCAAATCCACGTGATGGCGGAGTTCGCCAAACGCGGCCTTGAGGCCATGGGCGAAGCACTGCGACTCGCAATGGATTACTTCACTTTGCAGGAGGAAGAGTTCCTCCATCGCTGGTTGCCCGGTCGGGACCGGGAAATCGGACGCGAGACCACGCCCGAAACCTGGAAAGCGATTGTGGAAACCCTCAAGAACCCTGTGCAACAGCGCATTGTCGCCGACGATCGAGAGCAGACAAACGTGCTGGTCCTTGCCGGTCCGGGCTCCGGCAAGACACGGGTCCTGGTCCATCGTGTCGCCTATTTGATACGGGCAAAACGCGAGAAAGCCCGTGGAATCCTCGCTCTGGCCTACAACCGACACGCTGCGGTTGAAATTCGCCGCCGTCTTGCAGACCTAATTGGCCACGACGCACGGGGTGTAACCGTACTCACCTGCCACGCCCTGGCGATGCGGTTAGCCGGTGCCAGCTTCAAGGACCAAGCAGAACGTCCCGACGACGAGGTGTTCCAGGAGGTGATCCGCCGTGCGGTGGATCTGCTGCGCGGCGAGGATCTTCCTCAGGAAGAGGCAGACGAACGTAGGGAGCGACTGCTGGCGGGTTTCCGCTGGATTCTGGTGGACGAGTACCAGGACATAGGTAAAGACCAGTATGAATTGATTTCCGCCCTTGCAGGACGAACTCTCGATGATGATGCAGGAAAGCTCACACTCTTCGCGGTGGGGGACGACGATCAGAACATCTACGCGTTCAATGGCACCTCCGTGGAATTCATTCGACGATTCCAAAAGGACTACGGTCCCCGGCCCATCTACCTCACTGATAACTACCGTTCCACCGATCACATCATTGCCGCGGCGAACGCGATGATCGAACCAGCAAGGGAACGGATGAAGGTCGAGCAGCCCATCCACATCAACCGTGCGCGTGCGAAGGACCAGCCGGGAGGCAGGTGGCAACAGCTGGACCCGGTTTCGCAGGGACGTGTGCAGATCTTGCCGACCGGACGCAATCCAATCTCGCAAACCCAAACTACCATGTTGGAACTGTTGCGTCTTGCCGACCTGTCATCAGATTGGGACTGGTCTCGGTGCGCGGTGATTGCACGCGAGTGGAAATACCTGATCCCGGTCCGTGCGTTCTGCGAAACACAGGGCATTGCGGTGCAGATGGGGAACGAGGAATTCTCCGGTTTCTGGCATTTGCGTGAGACCCAAGCGTTCATCGAATGGCTGCACCATCAGGAAACCGGTACTATCACCGACGACGCCCTGCGTGACTGGGCAGCCACTTGCGTGATCAACTCCTGGAACGAGTTGCTGCGTCAAGCCATTGAGGAGTATTTCTTGGAAACAGGCGGCGCAGAGATTCCCGTGGATCTCTTTGTCGAATGGCTTGCGGAATGGGGCCGGGAGATTCGACGGCGTCAGCGAGGGTTGCTGTTGCTGACTGCACACCGCGCTAAGGGTCTGGAGTTCGATCATGTGGTGGTCTTGGACGGCGGCTGGAATCACGTCAGGCAAAGAGAGGACCCCGATGAGGCTCGAAGGCTGTACTACGTGGCTATGACGCGCGCTCGGCAGACGCTCGCACTCGTGCAATTTGAGGAAGCCCATCGGTTGCAGAAAGCCCTGCTTGGAAAAACTTGTATCTTGCATCGTGCCGATGTACTGAAATCCCCCTTTGCCAAACTGAATCCGGCAAGCGAAGAACTGAGATTCCACTTTGTCGAACTGAGCCTAAATGACGTGGATCTCGGATTCGCGGGCCGGCAGTGGTCGAATCACCCGATTCATGATGCTATTGCCACTCTGTGCCCCGGTGATCTCCTACAAACGCGTATCGCGGCCAACAATCGCTGGCAACTATTGAACCAAGACGGCTTGGTGGTGGGGAGGCTCGCCAGTAGGTTCGAGCCCCCAGCCAACAAACGGTGCAGGTCAGCCAAGGTTCTGGCTGTAGTGAGATGGAGCCGAGAGGCATCCAAGCCGGAATACCACAACAGCCTCAAATGCAATACGTGGGAAGTGATTATCCCGGAACTAACCTTCGAGCCAGACAGCCAGCAGACTTCGTAAACCAAGCTGCAACCTTGGAGCAGGAAAGCGAAAGTGGGTTGCATATTGCTCGCATCGAGACAAACTCACCTTGCAAGTGGTCCCACCCGAGCCGACACGGTTCACTGTTAGTCTGGACCAACCGATCAATCGTCCCAGTCGCGGGCCGAACTGCGGCCCAGAATGCAGAACTGCTCCAACTCGTAGACACAGCCGTTGGCCGGCTTGGAGTCCGGCGACAGCCAGAATGCGACATGGTGCGCCACCTGGTCCGGGGTTAGGAGCCTCCCGGTGGGCGCGAAGGCCTTGGGCACGTTCAGGTACCAGTCCTCCGGCAATCCCTCCGAGATTTTGAGCGCAATCTCGTTGGGTGACGTACACCATCCGACGTTCAATTGGTTGATGCGAATCCGATCCTCGGCCAGGGCGTTGGCCATGTTGCGGGTCATCGTCTGCAACCCGCCCTTGGATGCGGAATAGGGCATCAGGTCCGCCTGTCCCGACCACGCGTTGACCGAACCGATGTTGACCACGGCACCCTCGCCCTGGGCACGGAAGTGCGGCAAGGCGGCACGGATGATGAGGGCGGGAGCCCGCAGATTGACGTGATAGTGGCGATCAAACGTGTCCGCATCGGTCTGTTCGATGGTGGCCCGAGCGGTAATGGCCGCGTTGTTGGCCACCCCGTCTATCCGTCCAAACCGATCAACCGTGTTGGCCACCAGGGACTCGCAAAGATCGGGGTCCGCAACGTCGCCCACGGTGTAGACGGCCGCGTCACCGAGTTCCGCGCACAAATCCTGGGCCGCATGTTCACGTCGTCCGTGAACCATGACCGAAGCACCTTCCGCCACGCACTTCCTGGCGATCGCCTCGCCAATGCCGGTGGTTGATCCGGTGACGAGAACAACTTTGTCATTAAGGAGCATCTGGCGTTTTCCTGTTGTTGGTGACCAACGACGAACAGACCTTGAGTGCATTGATCAGCGAGTGGGGTCGTGCAGTGCCTTGTTCCACGATATCGAAGGCAGTCCCGTGGGCCGTGGTGGCAACGGGCACCGGCAACCCGCCGATCACCGTGACCCCGCGGGCGAAACCGAGCAGCTTGATGGCAATCTGGCCCTGATCGTGGTACATCGTGACGGCACCGCCGAATTGACCATCCACAAGGCGTACGAACAGTGTATCCGGCGGGAACGGTCCGTGCACTGGGATTCCACGCCGGCGGGCCTCCTCGACCGCGGGGCCAATCACCTCCACTTCCTCGTCCCCAAACAATCCGCCCTCGCCAGCATGGGGATTGAGGCCGGCTACGCCGATACGGGAGTCCGTCAGCTTCAGGTCCTGCAGGACGGCATGCAGCTGTTCGATGGCTGCCAGCACACCGGGAGCCGTAACCCGGGCAGGGACTTCGGACAGCGGGATATGGGACGTAACGCGCGACGTGCACCAGTCGTCGAGGATGTTGATCTCGTGGGCCGGAGCCGGACACTCGAACAACTCCGTCAACAGGGCGGCATCGTCGGGATGGCGCGAACCGCCCAGCTGCAAGGACTGTTTGTGCATTGGGCCGTAGAGGAAACCCGCAAGCACCTCCCGCGCAACCAGGTCTGCCGCCGTGCGCAGGCTAGCCATGCAGCCAGTGCCGGCTTCCCGGGACACCGACGCAACCGGAACCCGGTCCAGGTCATTGCCTGCCGGCTCCAACAGGATCGGACAGTCGATTGGTGCCTGGTCCAGGTCGGCCAACGCAACGGCGGGAAGGTCCGGTTCCGGCAATTGGGCCTGTTGCGCGCCGCGCTCCAGCCACGCGCGGCGGCCAACCACAATCAGCCTGGCTTGCGGAAGTGGTTCCGCCAACAACCGCACCGCCAGCTGGGGTCCGATCCCCGCCGGGTCGCCAAGGAGAAGCCCGATGGCCGGTTGCGTGGTCAATTGAGCCGCCAAGGGCTCTGCATCACACCGGGCTCGCTGAACGCAAGGGGAACCTCTCCGGTCACCGACAGCCGAGGATGCGCTTCGATCTCCGGGAGGAGACAGGGACTGGCATAGAAATCGTCGAGGATGAGCGTGTTCTCAATGAACACCAGACGTGCATCCTCAGGCGGCCGCGCACAGCCACGCATGGAGACATGCAGCGACTTCTCGTCCGACGGCATGGTGATGGGCAGGCTGACCCGGAACATGCCGAAAATTCCGGATGTGACCGCATTGGTATACGTGGCATGCCAATCGATCTTCTCCGCCACGCGCGCGGTTGTGATGTTGGCCAGGCCCAGACCGGCAACATTCCCGTGGGTCTCCTCGGTCAGGTCGAGAACCGTGATCACGGCCACATCCGAAGTTCCGAACGCCTCCTCCTGGCGCGGGATCATGAGCCGGCTCACGATGTTGGTGTCCATGCCGGTGCCGCTGATGTTCTTGCCCATTTCCCTGACCACGAGCACGTCGATTTCGGGGAAGGGCAGGCTGGCCATCATGTCCTTGGCCTCCTGCAACAATTCCGCTTCGGGTTCCAGGCCGACCTGGTCGGAGGTCAGGAACTCAATGCGCGCAGTCTCGTCATAGGCGTTCTCAACCGGACAGAGGGAGCCAATGAAGTTGGTGTTGTCGGCGTAGATGCGGGCGGCAGGCGCAAGGTACTTCTGGAAAAAGGCCCCGCCACCGCCATGCATGATGGAGGCTCCGTGCTGCTTGCCCAATCCGATGACGCACATCTTCGACGGCCCGCTCTCAAGGTGGCTGCGGAAGTCGGTGTGCGGTTTGATGCGGCTCACCAGAACACAGTGGTCGGCGGCCATTGAATCCTTCCCCTGGTACAGGATCGGCCCGCCATCCGGAATTTCGCCAATTGGCTCAACCTCCATGGTCGCCCTGATTTCGCAACCCGCACTTTCTTCCGTTACCCCGAGTTCCGCCAGCATCGTCTTCTGACCTTCGGTGGTCGCCCCGCCGTGGCTCCCCATGGCCGGAAACACGAACGGCCGGAAGCCATGGGCCTTCAGCCAGTCGACCGATCCCCTGACCAGCATCGGGATGTTGGCAATGCCGCGACTGCCGGCACCCACCCCGACTACCGCGCCCGGCTTCATGCGGGCCAGCACGCCGCTTTCGTTCCAGGCCTCCAGCACCCGCGCGTGGATGTCCGCAACCTTGACCGTGTCGAATGTCTGGTGAACCGAGAGAACCCTGTCCGGCAGAGGTGCCGGAAAGTCCAGATTCTGTATTTGCTCTATCAATTGCATGTCTGTCTCCCCCAAAGGTTGGTGGCACCCGACCCTGTCAGTCGGGATGCCGCTCGCGTACCCGTTGAACAATCTCCTTCATCAAGCCGGCGAAATCGTCCGACGCGGCCTTGAAGGCATCACCGGCAATCACCAGTGGCGCCCCAAACACCACGATCTGCGCACCTAGATCCAGTGTCTCGATTGCCTGTTCCACACTCAGGCCGCCTACGGCCTGTACCGGGATGGAAACTGCGGCGACAACCGACTCCAAGTCCTCGAGCGGTGTCCGTTCCGGTTCCAGATTCCGCTCATCGAACCCCGTGTGGACGATGATGTAGTCCACACCCATGTCCTGTGCTTCCCTGGCCCGGCCCGGTTTGTCGGGACAGAGCATGACATCGCACATTACCTGCTTGCCGTACCGCTTGGCCATGTCCACCTGGGCCAGAATGCTCGCGTCGTGGGCCTGGCCCATGACCACCACCATGTCGGCACCGGCCTGAAACATCATTTCCCCCTCCAGGCCGGCCCCATCCATGGTCTTGAGGTCCGCCACAAGGGGGGTATCCGGAAACTCACGGCGCAGTGCCCGCACGCCGTGCAGCCCTTCGGCCAGGATCAGTGGCGTGCCGGCTTCAAGCCAGTCCACGCCGACATGGCAGGCGGCATGTGCCATTTCCAGGGCCTCGGGAATGGTGGTTACATCCAGCGACAGCTGAATTAGGGCTCCCGGCATAGCGGCATCCACACCCTTCGCGTTGACAGTGGTTGGGTTAGTTCCAAACCAGGACCGACTTGACGCTGGCCCCGGACTCCATGACCGAGAACGCCTCGTGCCAATCAGTCAACGGATACAGGCCACCGATCACCGGATCCAGATTGAGTTGGCCGGTCTGAAGCAGCGTCAAAACCCGTTCCCACGTGGCGAAGGTGTGGCTGAAGCAGCCTTGCAGCGTCACCGCCTTCTGAACCAGTGGGTCCAGGTTGAAGTCCAACGGTTGCGGTCCCCAGCCGATCTTCGTGATTTGGCCGTTGGGACGCACCATCTCCATGCCGGACTGCAGTGCGGCGGAATGGCCGGTGCAATCCACCACCAGATCGGCACCGAAGCCGTCTCCCAGGGAGTGAACCAGGGCGTGCGGGTCCTCGTCCTCGATGTTGACCACGTGGTCGGCTCCCAGTTCGGCCGCGATGTCCAATCGGGCCTGGTCGGCACTGGTGCCCAGCACCACCAGCGTACCGGCCCCCTGAATTCGCGCGATCTGCAGGGCCATGATGCCGATGGGCCCCGGACCCTGGACTACCACCAAGTCGCCTGCCCGCACGTCGGTCTTTTCAACCAGTGCGTTGTATGCCACGCAACCCGGCTCGGTCAGGGCTGCATGCTCCCACGACACGGCATCGGGCAGGGGATGGAGGATCTCGGGCCGCGCAACCACAATGTCGGTGAAGGCCCCGTCAATGAGGGCTCCGTAGCCCAATCGGTTGGGACAGAGGTTGTACGCACCTCCCAGGCAGTAGCTGCAGCGGCCACACACCTTTGCCGCGGTCTCGCATGTAACCCGGTCTCCGGGAGCCACACCGTCCACGTCCGCACCCACTGCCATAACTTCGCCGCTGAATTCGTGTCCCAGCACCAGCGGAAGATTAATTTCCCAACTCTGATGGTTGCGCCACAGATGAACATCGCTGCCACAGACGCCGGCGGCACGCACGCCAATCAGCACACGGTCGGAAGGGCACTCCGGTTCGTCCGTCTGGCGGATCTCCACCTGGCCGTCGACCAGGCCGTACTTGACAAGGGCGTCCATGCCGCAAATTCTCCTGGAAACTATGCGAAGTGCTTGGTGCGCATGGCGCGCAGAAAATCAACGCTGCGTCGCATCTCGTCCATGCCGTGCATGCCGTCCTCAATGCTCACCCACCCATTGAAGCCAGCTTGTGCAAGGCGGCTAAATATCGCATCGTAGTTGTTGAGACCCTGTCCCGTGACTCCATGCTGCAGGGCATCGAGGTAGCCGATGGAACCGTCGGCCGCCTTGACGTCCTCCAAGGTCGCGCCCTCCGCCAGAAACCGGTCGCTGGCATGCATGGTGACCACCCTGGGGAGGACCGCATCCAACAGTTCAATCGGATCATCCCCTGCCACGAAGGCATTGGAAGGATCATACTGGACACCGAAATGCGGCGACTCGGGAACCGAGTCCAGAACCTTGAGGAACACAGCCATCTTCTGCGCGAACTCGGGCCAGGTCCAATAGCCGTCCTTGTAGTGGTTCTCCAACGCCAGCACGATGTCCAGTTCGGCCGCGACCGGGAGAATCCGGTCGTAGCACTCGGCCACCCGGTCCAGCCCTTCCTGCAGGGACAAACCGGGATAGCGCTGGCCGGTCAGGATGCGGCAGGCCGTCCCGCGACCGCCGAGAAACCTGGCCGTTTCCATCATCCGCAACTGGTGCTCAACCGCCCGGGTCCGGCATGTCGGGTCGGGATGGGTGAAATCCGCCGACACACACAGCATGGGCATCGCGTGGTTGCCGCGCGCCAAGGCGTCGCCGATCGACTCGAGGTATCCCCGGTCCAGGGATGCAAAGAACCCTTCGTAGAGTTCCAGCCCTTCAACCTCGAGGGCATCCGCCATGTCAATCCACTGAAAGACGTCCATCGTGCGGTCGAGGCAAATGGCGTCGAGATAGCACTTGGGAAAGGCTGCGATGTGCATGGTGGCCGCTACGGTGCCGTCACGGGATGAGAATGACCTTGATCAGGTCAAGTTCGCCCTTGGCCAGTCCATCGACCAGGGCCGGTCCTTCCTCAAGGGGGGCGACTTTTTCGATCAGCGATGCGACATCGACGACCTTTCTGGAAATCGCCTGGATGACCCGCTCGAACTCCGTGCTGAACCCATAGGTGCCGGCCACGGTCAGTTCCCGCGTCACCACTTCCTGCATGTTGACTTCGATCATGAGATCGCTGTTGCCGATCCAGGTAACATGGCCCCCGACGCGCACCATGGCGTGAGCCTGCTGCACCGACTTCGTCAATCCCACGGCCTCGATGGCAACGTCGGCACCAGCCTGTCCCGTCATGTCCATGACGGCCGCCACCGGATCCTCTTCCCGCACGTTGATGGTCACGTCGGCGCCCACCGCGCGGGCCAGTTCCAAACGGTGCTCACTCATGTCGGTGACGATGATCGTGCCGGCCCCGCTGCGCCGGGCGCATTGGAGCGCGAGCAGCCCGATGGTGCCGGCACCAACCACGACCACGGTGTCCATCAACGCGATCGGCGTCCGGCTGATGGCGTGGACTGCGATCGACAGGGGTTCGCACATGGCTGCTTCGTTCCAGGACATGCCCTCCGGCTTGGGGTAGAGCATGGATTTGTGAACGAGGGCGTGATCGGCATAGGCCCCGGGCTGGTTGACGCCGACAACCTGGCGCTGGCCGATGCCGTCGTACGGAAACATGGGGGACACGATGACCTCGTCCTCCTCCTCGACACCCGCAACCCCACTGCCAAAGCGGGACACGATGCCGCTGAATTCGTGCCCCATCACCATGGGGGGCGTGCGCCGGCCAGTGCTGCCCGTGTACCCGTGCACATCGGACCCGCAAATGCCCACGGCCTTGACGTCCACCAGGACTTCATCGGGACCCGGCACCGGAACATCGGTGTCCTGCATCTCCATGTGCCAGGGGGCGGTATAGACGATCGATCTCATGTTGGACTGGGATCTCCTGGGCAAATTGAGTCCGAAATGATTATCGCCCAACCCGGTTCCTTCAGGACTGATGTTGGGGAGCGATGGTTGGGTGATCCGGCATGGAATGGCCTGTCCGGCGGCATGGCCCGCTTATAGTTACCCCGCGACACCACCCCTTCGCAAACGGTCCGTGCCAATTCGAAAGGTCCGACGAGTTTCGAACACTGCCATGAGCGCCTACACCGCAGAGGCCATCGAACGACAGATCCTGAAACGGCGCATCGCCATCGCGCTGATTATCACCATCCCAACCTTGTTGTTGGTTGTGTTCTACGGCTACAACCTGTATCTGGAACCGCTCATCCGACAATGCCCCAGGAACTGTCAGGGACTTGACCTCTCCGGCGAGCTGTTGCACGACCGGTCGTTCGCCGGGTTCGACCTGTCCAACGCGAACCTGTCGATGGCGCTGGCCCCGGACGTGGACTTCACCGACGCAACCCTCTATTTCACCAACTTCACGGAGACCAGCCTCCAACGCGCGAGTTTTGTCGGATCCGATCTGACCGGAGCGTTGTTCGCACGCGCCGACCTGCGCGGCGCGGACTTGCGCGACACGGTTCTCGACGGAGCAAGACTCCAGGGAGCCGACTTGCGGCAAGCCGACCTGCGCGGCGCCCGCATGGCATCGGCCGACTTGACCGGAGCCTGGCTCCGCGGCTCGACAATAGACGACGACACGGCCTTGAGCGCCCATTGGGCACGGATGTGGAGAATCGTCAACGAGCCCATCGCCGGCCAGGACTTGTCCGGAGTCAGCTTCGCCGATGCCAACCTGCAGGGCATTGACTTCGGCACGGCCGACCTTGTCGGAGCCCGATTCCACAATACGGACCTGCGCGGCGCCCGTTTGGCCAATGCCACCATGACTGCGGCAGACCTGCGCAAGACCCGGATTGACGACACAACGACGCTTCCGACCACGGCCATGCTGGTTTGGCGTTTGCACAATCAGGCCCAGCTGGGCTGGCAGCTGGCAGGCACGGACCTCAGCCGGGAGATGCTGAACGGAGTGGTGTTGCAACAGGCGGACCTCACCGGCGCCGTGCTGCGGGGCACCTCCCTGGTCACGTCCAACCTGCGGGACGCCAACTTGACCGGCGCGGACCTCAGGGACGCCGATCTAACCGAAGCGGATCTGGATCGGGCCACTCTGCGCAATGTCGATCTGCGGGGCGCCAACCTGCACGGGGCCGAATTGGGCCTGGCCGATCTGAGGGATGTCCAGTTGGACGATGCCACGGTGTTGTCGGGAACCTGGCGGACGGTCTGGCGCATTGTCAACCAAGGCGGCGCGAACCTGGATCTAAGCGGTCGTTTCCTGGGATGGGCCAACCTTGCAGGGGCCGACCTTGCAGGAGCCGACCTGACCGGAACCGATTTGCGCTTTGCCGATTTGACCAATGCCGACCTGACCGGGGCAGTTCTGGTGGATGCCAATCTGGCCAATGCCAACCTCGATGGAGCCGACTTGGCCGGTGCCAACCTAACCGGCGCCGATCTGCGCGGTACCGGGTTGGACGGTGCGCCAGGTTGACCCCTTGCAAGACCGGACGCGTCCGCCCGTTTGATATCCCGGCGCGCTCCAAGGTCCTGCAACCTCCGTACAGGGTGGCAGACCTGTACAGGATTGAGGATTTGTCCGCGGGTCCTGCCCTTTGCAACGAGCCTTCGCGTTTTTGGATTGGACTGACTTCAAGCCGTACAATCCCCGAACCCAATCTGCTCCCACAGCGCGCCGCGCTACGGATCCTCGTAGTGTTTGCGGTTGAATTCCGATCCGTCGATCCGGATCTCCGGGCCTGCGCGCTGGACGAGCGCTTTTGTCCACTTCCCTTCGGAGGAATTCATGAAGCTGAGAAAGCTTTTGCCCTTCAGCGTGTTGCTGTTGGTGTTTGCCATGGCCTTTACGGCCTGCGCGGGCACCCCGGCCATCGAGCCCTCGGCACCTGCCGACTCCGGCGATGCCATGGCCGATGCCGACGACAGCTATTCAAACGCATCCCGCGCCGAAACCCTGATCTTTGAGGTTGACGCCCGCGGCGGCCAGTTCGCCGATCCCGAACTGCACAATCCCTACGTGCCCGGCGGCCTGCGCAACCAAGGCAACCATCAGGCTTCGACCGAGCCGCTGTTCATGCTCAACTACCAGACCGGCGAAATCGAGCCTTGGCTGGGCGAGTCCTTCGTTCCGAACGACACGTTCGATGTCTGGACCCTCCACATCCGCAAGGGCGTGAGGTGGAGCGACGGCGAGGCCTTCAACGCCGACGATGTGATCTTCACCATGAACATGCTGTTGGAGCACACGGAGCTGAGCTACGCCGCCGCGCAACAGGACTGGGTCGACAGTGTCGAGAAGGTTGACGACTTCACGGTCGTGTTCAACCTGACGCGCCCGAACCCGCGCTACCAGCTGGACCACCATTCCGTGAAGATTTGGGGTTCCCTTCCGATCGTGCCCGAGCACATTTGGGCCGGCCAGGATCCCCTGACCTTCAAGTTCTACGATGCGGGCCAGGGTTGGCCCGTGTGGACCGGACCCTACATTCTGGACACCGTTTCCCCGACCGAGTTCAGCTACGTCCGCGACGACAACTGGTGGGGCGTTGAAGCCGGTTTCCGGGACATGCCGGAACCCAAGAAGCTGATCTGGATCCGCAGTGCCTCCGATGAGACCGCGGTCAACAACTTCGCCAACGACGGCATCGACAGCCTCATGGACATCACTCTGGGCCAGCTCCAGGCCGTCCAGGCCCAGAACCCCAACGTGGTCACGTGGTTCACGGACATGCCGCTGGCTTGGGTCCCCGATCCCTGCTCCCGCACGTTCGAGCTGAACAACGCGATTGAGCCGTGGAACGACAAGGACATGCGCTGGGCGCTCAACTACATGATCGACCGCGACGAAATCGTGGCGATTGCCTACGAGGGCACGACCCTCAAGAACCGCCACCCCTTCCCGGCCTATCCACCGCTGGATCGCCTGGTCGACCTGGCCGATGCGGCCGGAACCTGGGATGTGGACCAGCTGTTCACGCACTCGCCTGAAATGGCCGCCGAGATCCTGTCCGGCAAGGGCTACACCCGCGACGGTGATGGTTATTGGACCAAGGACGGCGACGAGCTCTCACTCGAGATTGCCGTGCACGAAGGCTTCATTGAGAAGAAGCGCATCGCGCAAGTGCTCGTCGAACAGTTCCAGCGCCAGGGCATCGATGCCGTACAGGTCAACCAGGCTGGTCAGATCTGGGGCGACAACTTCCGCAATGGCAACTTCGAGTCCCGCATGGGCTGGCAAACCTGTGGTTCCGTAAACGAGCCGTGGGCTACCCTCGACAACTTCAACACCCGTTGGTTGGTTCCGATTGGCGAGCGCGCCAATGATAACGAGTGGCGATGGAGCGGTGACAATGCCGAAGCCTTCAGTGCCATTGTCGACCAGATCGGCGCCTTGGCCGTGGGTGACCCGGCCGTGGACGATCTCTTCGTCGAGGCCTCCGCACTGCTTTTCGAGGACCTGCCGGTGATTCCGATTACCGAGGCCAAGAAGATCATTCCGTTCATGGAGACCTACTGGACGAACTGGCCCACCTACGACAACCAGTACATCCACCCGCCAACCTGGTGGCAGCACACCCACTACATCATTCACGAAGTCACGGCCGCCCAGTAAGGGCCCAACCCTGACAAGTGATTTGGATACGGGCGTGGGGGGGCTGAGGGCCCCCGCCCCGACAAAAGCGGTGTGATGTGGGGCCCCCGGGGGGCACGCCCATTAGGGAGTTTGCTCAGGGGTTGT
>CAZMKQ010000001.1:23267-27774 GCA_964566955.1 uncultured Caldilineaceae bacterium
CCCCACCCCCACTACATCATTCCCTACTTCCCGCCCCCCACTAACGGCCCCACCCCTTCCATTTTTTTTGTATCCGGGGGTGGGGTATCTCCCCCCCCACGCCCGTACAACCGCGTTGACTTGGCAGCCACCGGGAGGACACGCACATGAGTGAGTTGACACTGGGGTACTTCCTGCGCCGACTTGGCATGTGGCTCCTCACCATCTGGATTGGCGCCACCCTGATCTTCACCATTCCCCGCCTTGCGCCGGGCGACCCCATCACGGCGATGGTGGAGCGCATGATCCAGCAGGCCGGCTACATTGAGAACTCGGCCGACCTGATCGAGGCTTGGCGCGCCCGCTTCGGCCTCGATGGCCCTTGGCACGTCCAATACCGGAACTATCTTATGAGCATGGTGCGGGTTGACCTGGGCTATTCCCTGGCCAATTTCCCCGCACGGGTGACGGACATCATCGGCCGGTCCCTGCCGTGGACCCTGGGCATGGTGTCCATTGCCACGATTCTGTCATTCTGCGCCGGCAACCTGATTGGCGCGTTGATGGCTTGGCGCCGGGTGCCGGCGTTCATCCGCAACATTCTGCCGGTGTCCCTGACCTTCACCTCCATCCCGTTCTTCATGTTCGGGATCCTGCTGATTTCTTTCCTGGCCTTCAAGTGGAAGATCTTCCCCGCCTTCGGCAACTACGGCCGCGGCGTGGAACCGGGGTGGAACCTGGACTTCATCCTCAGCGTGATCCACCACGGCCTGCTGCCGGTGCTCTCCATCGTGGTTACCTCGATGGGGTTCTGGGCCCTGGGCATGCGGGGCATGATGGTGACCACGGACGGCGAGGACTACATGATTCTGGCGAATGCCAAGGGCCTGCGCTCCCGGCGCATCTTCTGGTTCTACGGCATCCGCAACTCCATGCTGCCGCAGGTCACGGCCCTGGCACTCAACCTGGGGGCGGTGGCTGGAGGTTCGCTGCTGGTGGAACTCATCTTCGGCTACCCGGGCCTGGGCTACTTCCTGTACCAGGCCATCATTTCGGCGGACTACACCGTGATCCAGGGCATTGTGTTCATGCTGATCGTCGGTGTGGCGACCGCCGTCCTGATTCTCGACCTGCTCTATCCCATGATTGATCCGCGCATCACCTACAGCAAGGGCCAGGCATGAGCGTCGCCACAGCTGCACCTACCGACGGAAGCCAGGACTCATCCCGCCGGGGCCTCAACACTTGGGACTCGCCGTGGCTGAACCTCAAGTTCCTGCTTGGCCTGTCGATGATTGCCATCATTCTGCTGATGGCGGGAGCCGGCCCCCTGGGTCTCTATGACACGACCCGGGCGCGGGTTGCCTCCGCGCCGTTGAACCTGCCCCCGGCGTGGACCAACATCGACAATCCGTTTTTCGGCGAGCCCGATCCGGAGTATCCGCTGGGGACCGACAGCGATGGCCGGGACCTGACGGCGGTGCTGCTGGTGGGAGCGCCGCGGTCGCTGCACATTGGCCTGATCGCGGCGGGAGCCGGCATGTTGATCGGAGTTGTCCTGGGCTTTTCGGCGGGTTTCATCGGCGGCTGGTGGGATGCTTTCGTCCGCACCATCAGCGATTCGATCATCACGATTCCCGCACTGGCCGTCCTGATTGTGATCTCGGCCTTCATTTCGAATCTGGATGTGGTGGTCCTGGCCCTCCTATTGGCGGCTTTTGCCTGGCCGGGGCCAACGCGTCTCCTGCGCGCCCAGGTCCTGTCGATGCGCGAGCGCGGCTACGTGCAGATGGCCCGCCTTTCCGGTGCCAACACCTTTTCCATCCTGTTCCGCGAAATGCTGCCGAACATGCTGCCGTACCTGGCCGCGAGCCTGACCGGCAACGTGTCCGGCGCCATCCTGGCCGCCACCGGCCTCGAGGCCCTGGGACTGGGACCTACCCGCATTCCCACCATGGGCATGACCATCTACCACGCCATGTATGTCTCGGCGCTGTTCCGCGGCATGTGGTGGTGGTGGGGCATGCCGATTGTGGCCCTGGTAATCGTGTTCACCGGACTGTTCCTGATGACCGTGGGCCTTGACGAAATCGCCAATCCGAGACTGCGGGGGATCCGCGAGCAATGACCGCTGCGACGACCATCGACCCCGTGGACACCGTCACGGTGGACCGCGGTCCCGCGGAACAGGACGCGATCCTGGACATCCGCAACCTGCAGGTCTTCTACGCCACGCCGACCGGCGACGTCCGGGCGGTCGACAACGTTTCCTTCAAGGTGCAGCGCGGCGAGATCATCGGCCTGGTGGGCGAGTCCGGCTGCGGCAAGACCACCACCGCCATGGCGATTTTGCGCCTGGTCCAACCCCCGGGACGCATTGCGGGCGGGGAAATCAATCTGGACTCGGTCAACCTGGCCGATTTGGAGGGGGACGATCTGCGCGAGACCCGCTGGACCAAGCTCTCCTTGATTCCACAGGGTGCCATGAACTCGCTGAACCCCGTAATGCGCATCAGTTCGCAGATCAAGGACACCATTCGCACCCACGAAGGCCGGATCTCCAACCGGGAACTCAAGGAACGCATTCTCCAGCTGCTGCAGCTGGTGGGCCTGCCCAGCCGCGTCTACGACATGTACCCCCACGAACTGAGCGGCGGCATGAAGCAACGGGCCTGCATTGCCATGGCGATCGCCCTGGACCCGGTGCTGGTCATCGCGGACGAACCGACCAGCGCCCTGGATGTCGTCGTGCAGCGGGTGGTGGGCGAAACGCTGTTGGACGTCAAGGAGCGCCTCGGCGTCTCCATGATTGTGATTGGCCACGACATGGGGTTGATGGCCCAGCTGGTGGATCGCCTGGCGGTCATGTACGCAGGCCGCATTGTCGAGTTTGCGCCGGTCGAATCCATCTTCAACGAGCAGTTCCACCCCTACACGCAGCTTCTCATCGAGTCAATCCCGTCCATCAAGGAGAAAAAGCCGCTCAAGTTGACCGAGGGGCTGACCCATGACCTGCGCACGCACATGCAGGGCTGCATCTTTCAGTTGCGGTGTCCCCACGTCATGGACATTTGCCGCGAGGAGAACCCGCCCATGCGGGCGCTGCGCAGCCGGCACGAAACCGCCTGTCACCTGTACGACGACGACGGCGTTCGCCTCCACTAGGCCCGGACGCCGGTCAGACCGGTACTCCCTCGACCGAACACAGAGCCGCGAGACACATCCGCAATGGCACCACTGCTGGACATCAAAAAGGCCACCAAAATCTACGGCGGCGGCATGCTCAGCGCGGGGCCCGTCACCGTGGCCCTGCAGGACTACGACCTGACCATCGAGGAGTCCCCGGCCACCATCACCACCATTGCCGGCGAGTCCGGCAGCGGCAAGTCGACCCTGGCGAACCTGGTGCTGGGATTCACGGACCTGACATCCGGCCAAATCATCTACCGCGGCCGGGATTTGGCGGAGATGACAGCACAGGAACGGATGGACTATCGGCGGGAGGTGCAGGCCGTCTTCCAGGATCCGTATGCCGTCTACAACCCGTTCTACCGGGTCAAGCACGTGTTCGACCTGATCATCCGCAACTTCAAGATGGCCTCGGGCAAGGCCGAAGCCAGGGACATGATCGAGGATGCCCTGAACGTGGTGGGCATGCGCGGCGAGGAGGTGCTGGAGAAGTACCCGCACCAGTTGAGCGGCGGGCAACGCCAGCGCATGATGATGGCCCGGGCCTACATGCTGAAACCCAAGCTGATCGTGGCCGACGAACCCGTTTCCATGGTGGACGCCTCGCTGCGGGCCATGATTCTGGACATTATGCTGCGCCTGCGGGACGAGGAAGGCATGTCCTTCCTCTACATCACCCACGACCTGAGCACGGCCTACCAGATTGGGGACCACATCTACCTGCTCTACCAGGGCTCGGTGGCCGAAAGCGGCGAGGCCGCTGCGGTGATTGAGAACCCGAAGCATCCGTACGTGCAACTGCTGCTCGATTCGATTCCGGTGCCCGACCCGTCCGTGAAGTGGGGCGGCGACGAGGCCACCACCATCGACGACGAGGAGATGCGGGTCAGCGTGGATAGCGGCTGCCGGTTCTATCCCCGTTGCACGCAGCGGATGGACCGTTGCCTGGAGGCAACTCCCGTGCCCTTCCCGGTGGGGGCCAACAACCACAATGCATCCTGCTTTCTCTACGACGAGGAAGAGAAAATCCTGGCCTGACCGGTTGAACATCGCCCTACAGCCGGGGGCCGAAGACAATCCGGTGCTTTGCGGCAGGACCATGGGCCCGTGACCGTAGACAAAATCCTGGCGGGGCGTGTCCTGGCAATCGGGTACGCCTGCTGGGACCTCACCTTCACCGTCGACCATCACTTCGGTCCCGACGAAAAGGGAACGGCGCGCGACCTAGCCCAGTGCGGCGGCGGGTTGGCCGCCAACGCGGCCGCGGCATCCGGGAGGCTGGGCTTCGACACCTGGCTGGCATCCTATCTGGGCCGGGATATGTTCGGAAACGCCCACG
>CAZMKQ010000001.1:27784-49129 GCA_964566955.1 uncultured Caldilineaceae bacterium
CTCCGCGATCATGGTCAAGCCGGACGGCCGCCGCGCGCTCGTCAACCACAAGCTGCCGCAGCCGTCGATTGCACCGGACGCGATCTCCCTCGCCGACTTGCAACCCGATTGTGTACTGGTGGACGGCCGGCAGTTGCCCGTTGCCCACCGGGTGCTGGATCAGGCCGCAAGGTTGGGGATTCCGTCGATGATTGACGCCGACAGCGCATCCCGGGAGATTCTGGAACTGTCGACCCGCGTGGACCACGTGGTCGGCTCCGAGCGGTACGCGACCGAACTGGCGGGACTGGCGGATCCGGCGGCAGCAGTCGCGCGGCTGGCCAACGACCGGCAGACGCTGGTGGTGACCTGCGGAGACAAGGGGCTGCTGTGGGCCCGAGATGGCGCGTTCGGCTCCATGCCCGCCCATCAGGTCGAGGTGCTGGATACCAACGGTGCCGGCGATGCCTTCCACGGCGCCTATGCAGGCGCCCTGGCCGCGGGCCTGCCCTGGTTGGAAACCCTCAGGTTCGCCAGTGCGACCGCCGCGCTCTGCTGCGGTACAGTAGGATCACGCAACGGCCTGCCGCGGCAGGATGCAGTCCATGCCCTCATGCAGGAACAACCCTTGGAATCCCAGCCCATAACGAGGACCAGACCATGACCGCCCGTATTTCCGTCTCCTCATGGACCCTGCATCGAGCCTTGGGTTCCATGTGGCTGGACGGTTTCGACCCCGCCAAGCAGGCGCCGCCCAGCCCGAACCGGGAAATCGATCTCCGAGAACTGCCCGGCAGGGCCGCGGCCCACGGAATCCGCACCTTGGAACTTTGCCACTTCCACTTCAGTTCCCGCGACGAGGGTTATCTCGCGGAACTGGCGGCCGAAGCGGACACGCACAACGTCGAACTGTACTCAATCCTGATCGACGACGGAGACATCACCGCGCCGCATCCGGCGATTCGGGACAGGGACACAGCCTGGATTCGCGGTTGGATCGACACGGCGGGCGAACTTGGCGCGAGCGCGGCCCGCGTGATTGCCGGCGACACCGATCCCGTGCATGCCAACGGCAGCCTGACGGAGGATCCCAACATCCGGCAAAGTGCGACCGCCCTCCAGGAGCTTTATGCCTACGGGGCGGAACGGGGCGTGAAGGTTTTTACCGAGAATTTCAAGAAGCTGTCGTTGAAGGCGGATCAGCTGCTGGCCATCCTCGAACTCTGTGACGGCCAGATCACTATCTGTGCCGATTTCGGCAACTTCAAGGGCGAGGACCGCTACGAGGAATTCGCCAAGATTGCGCCGCATGCCACGTCCGCCCATGCCAAGGCCCAGTACACCGACGACGGAGCCATCATTCCGGACGATCTGATCGGGGGCATGCACGTACTCAACGAGCACGACTTCCAAGGACCGTTCTCCCTCATCTTCGACCAGCCGATGGCCGCCGGCAAGACCGAGTGGGACTACCTGGACTTGATGAAGGGCATTGCCGACCAGCACATTCAGGCTTGAAGCCAACCGGATCGCGACACGCGGAACGCAGTGTGCGCGGACACCGGCGACCAGCGCGCGGCAGCCCAGAAGCTGCCGCGTTTTGGCTCGCTGGACGCGTGCCCGCACCACATATCGCATCCGGACCAATCCGTTGACCGCGGAGGCACCCCGTGAGCGAAACTCGATGGTCGTTTGATGTGGACCAGGTGAACTCGGCTGTTTACGACATCGTCACCTCCGGACCGGGGCCCTCCGGCTCCCTGCCCCTGGACGACGAACTGCTCCGCAATGCCCCGTCCGGCGACTTGTTCGGACTCACCCAGAATGCGGGTATGGGCTGGTCCCCGGGCCGACTGCGACAACCCGAGTTCCTGGTTCTTTCGACTCAGGGCGGCCTCAGGGCACCCGATGGACGTCCGGTCGCCCTGGGCTTCCACACGGGCCACTGGGAAGTGGGGCTGCTCGTGGAGGAGGCCGCCCGGACGATCGCGTCCCTAGACTGCACTCCCTTTGCCGCCTATGTGAGCGACCCGTGCGACGGTCGCACCCAAGGCACCCGGGGAATGTTCGACAGCCTGGCCTACCGCAACGATGCCGCCTTGGTGATGCGACGGCTCATCCGCTCCCTGCCCACGCGCAAGGGAGTCATGGGCGTTGCGACCTGCGACAAGGGACTGCCGGCCACGATGATTGCCCTGGCATCCCAGTCGAACCTGCCGACGGTGGTCGTGCCCGGCGGAGTTACCCTGCCTCCGGAACACGGCGAGGATGCAGGCAAGGTCCAGACCATCGGCGCCCGGTACGCGCAGGATTTGATTTCGCTGGAAGAAGCTGCCGAACTCGGCTGCCGGGCCTGCGGTTCACCCGGCGGCGGTTGCCAGTTCCTTGGCACGGCCGGTACCAGCCAGGTCGTGGCCGAAGCCCTGGGCATGTCCGTGACCCACTCCGCCCTGGCCCCTTCCGGCCAGGAAATTTGGCGGGACATGGCCCGCCAGTCCGCCAAGTGCCTGGTACGCATGCACGCCGACGGCATCACGATGTCCGACATCCTGACCGAGGGTTCCCTGCACAACGGCATGGTGGTGCATGCCGCGTTCGGCGGCAGCACCAACCTGTTGCTGCACATTCCGGCGGTGGCATTTGCGGCGGGTCTGCCCCGGCCCACCGTGGAAGACTGGAAGAGAATCAACTCGCGGGTGCCGCGGCTGGTCGATGTCCTGCCCAACGGACCCCACGGCTGGGTGACCGTGCAGGCGTTCCTGGCGGGAGGTGTGCCCGAGGTCATGCTGCACCTCCGCAACATGAACCTGCTCAGGTTGGATGTTCTGACGGCCACCGGCACCACGCTCGGCGACAATTTGGACCAGTGGGAACGCAGCGAGCGCCGGGCACGGGTCCGGTCGATTCTCGAGGAAAAGGACGGAGTCGCGCCCGACCAGGTCATCATGGGACCCGCCTCCGCGTTTCGCAACGGCATGACCAGTACGGTGACCTTTCCCACCGGCAATCTGGCTCCGGAAGGTTCCGTCATCAAGAGCACGTCCATCGACCCGTCGGTGCTGGACGCCGCCGGGGTTTTGCACATGACCGGCCCGGCCCGCGTGTTCACACGGGAACGCGATGCCATCCGGGCCATCAAGGGTTTGACGGACAACCCGGTCCAGGCTGGCGACATCATCGTCCTCATGGGCCGCGGCCCGGCCGGCAGCGGCATGGAGGAAACCTATCAACTGACATCGGCCCTCCGCTACCTGGATTGGGGCAAGCATGTGGCCCTGGTGACCGATGCGCGCTTCAGCGGGGTCAGCACCGGCGCGTGCATCGGCCACGTCGGACCGGAGGCGCTGGCCGGCGGCCCGTTGGGCCGGTTGCGGGAAGGAGACCAAGTCACCATCGAAGTGGACACGCGCAACCTGACCGGCTCGATCAACCTGACCGGCACCGCGGACGGAACCGTGCTGCCCCCGGATCAGGCCCAAGCCGTGCTGGATGCCCGCACACCACACCCGGCTCTGGGGCCGGACGACCTCCTACCGGAAGACACGCGTCTGTGGGCCGCTCTACAGAACGCAAGCGGAGGTACCTGGGGCGGGTGCGTGTACGATGTGGACGCCATCGTGGAAGCACTGAACGGTCATACCCGGTAACCTGCGGAATGGGTCCGCCCTCCGGATTGCCGTCCACAGGGCCCCGGCTCCGAACCGCGGCATTCTTGCTTACCGGAATCGGTCCCCGCCATCCCGAAACAGCTTCCGGGATCCCCGTGTACGGAGAGGTCGGCAAATTCCATGCAGCGGCCTATCACCAGCATCCACAGACCGAAGTGGTCGGGATTTGCGACATCCAATCCGAGGCCTTGTGGGATTTCAAGAAACCGGATGTGAGTGTGGTCGCGCCGGACCACCTGCATGCCGACATCACGGTCGAGGCGGCTCGTGGCAGTGTCCGGGCAGTGTTGTGTGAAAAGCAGCTCGTGTGATCGAGGTGACGGCCAGGGAAGGGATTCTGTACGTTGCTTGGCAAGGTTTGACGGTCAGGCGAGGGGCCGGCCGCGCAGGACTTCCCGGCACTGGTCCCTGCCGTTGCCGGTTACGTTGTAGGCAATGGTATTGGCCCAGCGATCCGCATCGGAGTGATTGGGGGCGGAACCGTGAATGACCAGGGAGGTGAAAAACAGGGCATCCCCTGGCTGCATGGGAAAGGCTTGGCCTTCGGGGCGCGGATAGTAACGACCGGGCAGGAAAACTCCGAACGCTTCCTGGTGCCGTTCATGTTCCTGCAAGCCCCACTTGTGGCTACCCGGCAGAAATTCAAGACAACCATTGTGATCGTCAGCCGGATCAATGGCCAGCATGCAATTGACCATTAGGGGTTGGTTGGTGTCCTGTCGCCAGTAGGCGTAGTCCTGATGCCACGGCACTGCGGCGCCGGTGCCCCGGGATTTGGGCAACAGCTTGCTGTGATAGAGGGAGATGTCGGGGCCAATCAGATCTTCCACAATGTCCAGAATCGTGTCGCTCCGCAACAGGGCATTGAGCGTGGGACTGATCAGTTCGCTGTGCATGAGTTGCCGGATCCATTCCCGAGCGTCCTCGTCTTCCCACGAAATATGCACTCCGGCCGGAGGTGCCTGGCGCATGCGTTCGTGGATATTCCGGCACTCCTGGCGAATCCGCTGCGTGGTAGCGGACGGAACGAGACCCGTTTTCAGGAGCACGCCGGCAACCTGAAACGTCTGGATTTCCTGGGTCGTGAGATGCATGGTGAAATCCCCTGATCAGACTTGGCCAATCCCGGGCAGGGATAGCGAGTCGGCAAAATGGCAGGCTACCCTGTGCCCATCTCCCGTAGCCTGCAGGACGGGGATTTCGTGGCGGCAGCGATCTTCGGCATGACGGCAGCGGGGATGAAAAGCGCAGCCGGACGGTGGATTGGCTGGGTTGGGCACTTCCCCCTGCAGAATGATCCGCTGGCGTGTACGTGAAGGATTGGGACGGGGCACGGCCGAGAGCAGAGCTGACGTGTAAGGGTGGCGCGGGGTGTCGAAGACTTGGTGCGTGGGGCCCATTTCCACAATGCGTCCCACATACATCACGGCGACTTCGTCGCTGATGTGCTCCACCACGCTCAGGTCGTGGGCGATGAACAGATAGGAAAGACCATAACGCTCCTGGAGATCCTGCAACAGATTCAGGGTTTGAGCCTGGATGGAGACATCCAGGGCCGACACGGGCTCGTCAGCGACAATGAGGGCCGGACGCAGCGATAGGGCCCGGGCAATGACCAGGCGTTGCCGCTGCCCGCCACTGAATGCATGGGGAAAACGATTCATGGCGCTGACGTGCAGACCCACGACGGTCAGCAGTTCCTCAACCCGGGCCCGCAGCGCCGGCCCGGACAGACCCTGATTGACGCGCAGGGGTTCACCCACAATCTCCTGTACCGTCATGCGCGGATTCAGGGACGAATATGGGTCCTGGAAGACCATCTGCACCTTCTGGCGAATGTAGGCCAAGGTGCGCCTGTCCGCCTGGCAGATGTTCAGGGGACCGCGATCCGGATCGTGAAAAAGAATCCGGCCGGCAGTGGGCGTATAGCCCCGCATGATGCAGTGCCCCGTGGTCGTCTTGCCGCAGCCCGATTCGCCCACCAAGCCGAGGGTTTGGCCGGTCGGGATGGTAAAGGATATGCCGTCCACTGCCTTCACAACTCCGGTGCGGCGTTGCATCATGCCGGCGCCCACAGGATGGTGCATCCTGAGATCCTCAACCGTGAGCAACGGCGTGGTGGGCAACGTGCTCACGACTGCGAATTCCCGACGCCAGGCTGATGGTCGACGTACAGAAAGCACTGTACCTGCCTCCCGTCGGTCAGGGTCTGCGGCGTGGGCGCATGCACGTCGCACAGACCGGGCATGAAGTCCGGACAGCGGGGGTGAAAGGTGCAGCCCAGCGGGATGTCAGCCGGGGATGGGACAACGCCCTCAATGGCCTGGAGACGCCCGCGATCGCGCGCCCCCAAGCGTGGAATGGATTCCAGCAATGCACGGGTGTAGGGGTGCAGGGGCTCCGCGAAAAGGGACTGGATGTCGGTTCGTTCCACAATCTCGCCGAGATACATCACGATGACCTCCTGGGCCATCTCGGCGATGACGCCCAGGTCGTGGGTGATGAACAGAATGGCCATCTGCAGATCGGACTGCAATTCCTGCAGCAGATCCAGAATCTGGGCTTCCGTGGTGACATCCAAGGCCGTGGTGGGTTCGTCCGCGATCAGCAACTGGGGATGGCAGGCCAGGGCGATGGCGATCATGACCCGTTGCCGCATGCCGCCGCTCAACTGGTGGGGATAGGTATGCATAATACGTTGCGGTTCCGGCAACCCCACTTTCCCCAGCATCGTCACCGCCATGTCCCAGGCCGCGTCTTGGGACACGTCCAGGTGATAGTTGATGGCTTCCAGCACCTGGTTGCCCGCAGTGTAAACCGGATCCAGCGAGGTCATGGGTTCCTGGAAAATCATGGCGATTTCGCCTCCCCGCACTTGGCGCAGGAGGGCACTCCCGGACGGTTCCCGGACCAGGTCCAGTTCCGCGTCCAGCCCGTGGTAGACGATACGCCCCCTCTCTATCCGGCCCGGTGGACGAATCAGCCGGAGCAGGGAAAAGCCGGTGACGGACTTGCCGCAACCACTCTCGCCCAAGACACCCAGGGTCTGACCCCGGCCTACGGTAAAACTGACGCCGTTCACAGCCTGCACGGTCCCTTGTTCGGTATGGAAATGCACGTGCAGATCCTCGACAGACAAGAGAGGGGAGGCATCGTGATCAGGCATCAGGCATTCACTGGCTGAAGGGATCGGCGGCGTCACGCAGCCCATCGCCCATGAAGTTGAAACAGATGATGGTCAGGATGACAAAGGCCGAGGGAATGAGCAGCCAAGTCTGCTGCAGGACCACCCGCACGTGCTGCGCCTCGCTCAGCAGCAGACCCCAGCTAGTCATGGGCGGCCGTATACCCAGACCCAGAAAGCTCAGGGCGGTCTCTCCCAGAATCATCTGGGGAATGGCCAATGTGGCAACCACCAGAACATGACTCAGGGTGTTGGGCAGCAGATGACGCAACACGATGCGGGCAAGACTGCAGTTGGTATAACGGGCGGCCCGGATGAAATCCTCCTCCCGCAGTGCATAGACCATGCCCCGTACCTGACGGGCCAGGCCTCCCCAGTTCACGATGCTCAGGACCAGAGACAGGCCGAAGTACACCCGGATGGACGACCATGTGGGTGGTACCAGGGTGGCCAGTGCCAGCCAGAGAGGTATCTGGGGAAAGGACAGCAACACCTCGATTACACGCTGGATGACGCTGTCCAACAGCCCCCCGAAGTAGCCAGCGACAATGCCGATTACAGTGCCCAGGACCAAGGCCAGCAGCACACCGAGCAACCCGACGGTCAGGGATACCTGGGAGCCATAGAGGATGCGCGAAAACAGATCCCGGCCCTGGCGATCCGTCCCGAGCAGAAAGATGACGCCGGGCTCCTCCACGGTGAAGAGGTGTCGATTGGTCTCAATGAGACCCCACAGCTTGTACTCGACACCGCGGCCCAGGAACCGTACCGGATAGGTTTCCTCGGTTAACCGAGTAAAATTCTTGCGAAACGTGGACCGGTCCACCGACGATTCCAGACCATACACGAAGGGGCGAAGCGAAAACCGGCCTTCCGCATCGAGGAAATGCAGGCCATGGGGTGGAGCCAGTGCAAACTGGTCGTGGGTGGTCCGGACTCCGTAAGGAGCCACAAAGCCGGCCAATGCTGAAATCAGGTACAGGCCAAGCAGAATCCACGCACCGCCGACCGCCAGGCGGTTGCGCCGGAAACGCCGCCACATCAGCTGACGCACGCTCAGAATGGCGTAGGGGGACGACGGGGAGACAGCAGCGGATGAAACGGTCACGTAGATGGATACACGGCTCAGGAGAAACGGATGCGCGGGTCCAGCCAGGCCAGCAGTATGTCGGCCAGAAATGTGCCTATGACCACCAGCAATCCGATCAAGATCAGGATCGTGCCGCCCAAGAAAATATCCTGGGACAGGGTGGCGTTGAGATAGACCGTCTGGATGGTGGGCAGATCCAGAACAATGCTGGTAATGGTAAAGCCATTGACCAGCCAGACCAGAGTCTGGCCCAGGGCCGACACCAGGGGATGCAGGGCGTTGCGCACACCGTGTTTCCACACCACCACGCGTTCCGGCACGCCCCGGGCACGCGCGGCCTGAATGTAATTGCTGTTCAGCACATCCAGCAGGTTTCCCCGCATGACCCGCATCACCCAGGCCGTACCTGTGAGAATGACGGCCAGCACGGGGATCCAGAGATGGCGCAGCAAATCCAGGAATTTGGCCCAGCTCCAGGATGCCGTGGTGAACTCGGAGGAGAACAAGCCCGTGAGCACGTCACCCGAGACGCGCCAAGCCAGTACCAGGAAGATCAGGGCAATGAGAAAATCAGGCAGGCCCAGACCCAGAAAGGCGGTGACCGTCAGGAAATTGTCGCCCTTCGAGTATTGATGGGTGGCGGAATAGATGCCCAGGGGAATGCCAATGCCCCAAGATAGGAGAAAGGCGCAGAAAGAGACGACGAAAGTCAGCAGCAACCGCTCGCCAATGATGGTGCGCACAGGTCGGCTCTGCGCCAGGGAATCCCCGAAATCACCCCGGGCGAAGTCACCGAGCCAGTGGGTGAAGCGCACGGCGGCCGGTTTGTCCAGGCCGAAACGGACACGCAACATGGCCTCCTGATCCGCGATTCCGGTATTGCCTTGGGCCTGTTGCTGGAGGATGTAGCGGTCGACATAGTCTCCAGGCGGAAGTTCCATGATGATGAAGCCCAGCACCGTGATCAGAAACACGGTGGGAACCAAAGTCAATAGGCGACGCAGAATGTAGGCACCCACAAGTAGCACCCTTGGGTGGAGACCGGGCTATGGGTTTATCCCATAGCCCGGTTGACCAGACTGGAGTGGTGCCGGCCTACTCGGCCGTCATGTAATACTGCTCAGGATCAGTGGAGCCCGGGAAACCCAAGTCCCATGAGGCGACAACGCCACCCTCTTCGGGCACGTTGTGGAAATTGTTCTTGACCACCAGGGGCGAGATGTGTTCTCCAACGACACCAATGGAAACCGGACCGTCATCAATGTGGATTTGATAGGCGTCCAGTAGTTTCGCCTCCCGTTCCACCGGGTCGACGATGGTGATCAGTTCGGTGTAGGCGTTCTGCAGTTTTTCCAGGGCTGAACCCGGACGCGGCGCCACCCCCGACTCGCCACCAGTCTGGTAATGGCGACCGACGTGGATGCCTCCCAGGGCGTAGGACACGCTTTCCACCGGCGTCCACACCGTGGCGGCGGAAACCAGGCCCCAGGCGGCGGCACTGCCCCAAGCATGAATCATGACATCGCGGTTTTCACCATCCTCCATGATCACGCTCCACTCAACGGCGTTGAGCACGGTGCTGATGCCGACCTCTTCCCAGTCTTCCTTGATGAAGTCCATGGCATCGACCGAATTCTGATCACCCACGTTGACGTGAACGATCAACTCCAGGGGATCGCCGTTGGGCAGATCGCGCATGCCGTCGCCGTCCTGATCCACAACTCCGGCCTCATCCAGCAGGGCACGGGCCAAATCGGGATCGTGGGTGGCGTAGGAGGTGGACCAGTCGGTATACACCTGCTGGCCGCGCTCGGTCTGGAATTCAGGACTTTCCGGACTCAGGGCGAAGGAGCGCGCATGCCCCAGACCCAGCGATACGATCTCGTTGATGCGCTCTCGATCAATGGCGTGGGACAGGGCTCTCCGGAAGGACTTGCCATAGAAGAGATCCACGATGGCTTCGTCGTCATAGTCATATTTCAGGATCAGCCAGGGCCAGGAGTAGTCACCACGGTTCCAGAAAAACATCCTGTACCCGCCGGACTCGGTATTCTCCAACAGCAAGGGAACGTCCTTGGGGGCAATGTCACGCACCTGCATGTCCACTTCCCCGGCGATGGTCTTGAGCGCGACAGACTCGGTAAACGAACCACCGGTCACAATGTCCACCACCATGCGATCGATGTATGGCAGCTGGTTGCCGGCCGGATCCACTTTCCAGTAATAGGGGTTCCGTTCGAAGACTGCGGTCTGGCCCGACGTGAAGGTTGTCGGTACCCAGGGACTGAGCATGGGCATGTCCGTCTTCTGCAGGCGAGATCCGATGTCATAGTAGTTCAGCAGGGCATCGTTGTCGGTAGCGTCCGAATAGGCAGGATGTAGGGTCTTGAGGAAATGGGACGGCACCACAAAGGCCGCGGAATGGTAATGTCCGCGCGAGTGCTGTTCCATGAACAGGGGAGCGGGAACGGGGAAGGTAAAATGCAGGGTGAAGTCGTCAACTTTCGCCACCTGCATCGTTTCGCCCTGGAAAATGGTGCCGTTGGGCGCGGCGACCGGCACATCCTCGTTCAGGACCAGATCATTCCACCAGAACAGATAGTCGTCCACATCCATGGGATCGCCGTCGGACCACTTGATGCCCTGACGAAAATTGACGGTCAGTTCCGTGCCTGCTTCATTGTAGTTCCAGGATTCAACCAGATTGGGACGCATGCCGTTGGCGTCCCGGTGCCATTTGAGGAACGGCTCCACGAAGATGACTTGGCGGGTCAGGCCCAGGTTGTCACTACTGTCCAAGCGTCGCCAAGTGCCGCCGTATTGACCAATTTCAGAGACCGGTTCGATGACCAACGGGTCTTGGGGCAAACGCTCGTCCACGGGAGGCAGTGAACCATCCAGGACCGCCGCGTCCAGCATGGGCGCCTGCTGGAAGCGGGAAGGAGGCAGGTCAGCCGCCGGTTCGGTCACGGCGTCCGCCAGGGGTTCCTCCGCAGCAGGGGAGCCGGAAGGACCGCACGCGGCCAAAGCCAGTACAAGGAGCAGGCCGCAGACCAACAACAACCACGTACGCATGGGATTTCCTTCTCGTGCGAGACAAATTCGGTGCAAGATATCCTGCAGGGCAGAGACATCCTGGCTGGATGACGCAGATGCGTGCTCCAAGCCAGCCTGTCAGGACTCTATCATGCTTACGAAATCGCCATTTGCCCGGCGCAAACCGAGCGGAAGTCGGCTCGCTCGGTTCGATTGCGGTTCACCCCTCAGGCCACCATATCCGCCCGGGTCCAGGCACCATCAATGCGTCGCCATGTCTGTCTGGTTGGATGCCTGTCTTGGAGCTCCACTGGCATGGCGGTGAACTTCGTCGCAACAGTGCAGGTCCGTACACCGGATCAGGGAAGCCGGAATGCCCACAGCCGTGAACCCGGGATGTCCGGTCGCAGGACGAGGCCCACCATGCTTCATGGTTCCATTCAACCAACCGGCCAGGAGTACGGCAGTTTGCTGGCTGGGGTGTGGGGTTGGGGCGAGACGGGGTTCGGCTGCAGGACCGCCCGGAAGTCGCGGCCGGCTTGCGTGCAAGCCATGTCGTGTCCCACCAACAGGTCAAACCGCCAACTCCTGCCTGGCCCTTCAACATGCCGGTGGCTGCCATCCATGCCGGCGGCCGGCCCATGGGCACGGGGATGGTGGACAGGGACATCGGGGCTCTGCAACGGCAGGAACACATCCCCTCCAGCAGGTCAGAACCAGATACGATTATAATATTTGTGCCACAATGTCAATTTGAATATAGTTTTGATTTACCATTTTCCGATTTCAAAAATCTGATCATTTATATTTTCTTATGGGCAATCTGCATGGCACAGCCGGTCTTTATCTGGACACTTTAACTGCCAATGCAGTATTGGGGACGAACGCAACGTGTTCGTCCATGGCCGATCGGGTACACCAAGGACTCCAATGAAACTTGCAACCTACCAATCCGAAACCGGACCCCGTACCGGGGCCGTTGCCGGAAACCGCATCATCGACCTGGCTGCCGCCTTGGATCTCAGCGGTCTGGCCCCCGCAAGCCTGGCAGCAACCATGCAGTCGCTCCTCGCTGCCGGACCGGACGGTCTCGGAACCGCTGCGGCAGCCATCGAGTGGCATCAGCAGAGCGGCTCTGAGACATCCGACTTTGACCTGACCGATGTGCGATTGCTGGCCCCCTTGCCCAACCCGGGAAAGTTGATGTGCCTGGCCGGCAACTACGCCGATCACATCCTGGAAGGCGGCGGCATCTTCCCCGGCAAGGACAAGATGACTCCGCATTTCTTCATGAAACCCACAACAGCCGTGATCGGGCCGGACGCAGCGATTCGCATCCCGCCATCAACGAAATTCGCCGACTGGGAACTGGAGCTGGCCGTGTTCGTCGGCCAGGCCGGACGCGGGTTTTCCGTGGAAGAAGCCCAGACGGCCATTGTCGGCTACACAATTTTCAACGACATCTCCGCGCGCGAACTGTCCTTCCGGGACAACCTGCCCATGCAGGAAGGGGACGGCTTCTTCGACTGGCTGGTCGGCAAGTGGCTCGACACCTTCGGTCCCATGGGGCCCTGGATCACCACGGCCGACGAAATCACCGATCCCTCGGCTCTCCGAATGCAGCTGTACTTGAACGACCAGTTGCAACAGGATGCCAGTACCGGCCAGATGATCTTCTCGCCGGCGGAAGCGCTGGCTTTCATCTCCCAGTTCGTCACAGTCGAACCGGGCGACATGATCAGCATGGGCACCCCCGCCGGGGTTGGGCACTCGAAGAAACTCAGGCTGCAACCCGGCGATCGCATCCGGGGCGAAATCGCCGAACTGGGCATCCTATCCAACCCGGTCGAGGCCTTGACCTGAGTTCACCCCTCCGGGGCAACCAAGTGTTCCCGAATGCGGTCCCGCAGACGTCGGGCACGCCGGGGATCCCCCTCCACGGAGCTGACGGCCACGAGCAGGCCATCGGTTTCGAGCACGGCCGGCACCCGGAAGTCACCCGATGTTGTATCGGTTGCCACATTGCAGAATAGACCGAGGTCGGCGGCATCCTGCGCAATGTTCACGTTAATCCGGTGGTCGTTGGTGGCCGCAAACACCAGGCAGCACCCCTTCAGATAGTCGGGGTGATATCGCCCGCGGATCCAGTGCACCTCGCCGGACCGAGACCAGTCCTGCAGATCGGCAGTGGCGGTCGGACTGCACAGCACCACCTGTGCCCCAACGTCAAGCAGGCGTCGAACTTTGCGTGCGCCAACCCTACCGCCCCCCGCCACAAGGGCCCGGCGGCCAGCAAGGTTGGTCAGTGTCATGGGATACAAACCGGATGGTTCCCGAGGGTCCGGTACCTGATCGGAGGATGCGGAGGCGGAGAGTTGGAAGTCTGCGTCGCGCCTGACAAATCCGGCCGCGTCCGGCGAGACAAGATCCTCGTCCTCCGGATTCCATGCACCGGCCACCTCGCCGATGACGATGATGGTCGGATTTCCAATGGACTGTTCGCTGACGGTTGCGTCCAATTGGCCCAGCATGGTCCGGTGGGTGGACTGGGTCGGAAGGGTCCCGTCGTTGATCAGCAGAACCGGCGTATCGGGAGCCCGGCCGGCAGCGACCAGTTCGGTCTGAAGTTCCAGGGCCGCGCCCACCCCCATAAACACCACAACCGTGTCCAATCCGGCCAATGCACGCCACTGGTCTTTGGGCAAAGTACGCCCCGCCATCGGGCGGCCGGTCATGACGGCAAAGGTTGACGACAGTCCACGCCGGGTCAGGGACAGACCTGCGGTTGCCGTGGCACCCGTCAAGGCGCTGATTCCCGGTACAACCTCCACTGCGCAACCCGCTTCCAGCAGGGCTTGGCGCTCCTCGGCCCCCCTACCGAAGATATACGGATCGCCGCCCTTAAGCCGGACCACGCGCTTGCCTTGGCGGGCCATGCGAACCAGGATTTCGTTGATGTCGCTTTGTGCCGGAAACGAACTGCCGGGCGTCTTGCCCACATCGATGCGCTCGATGGAAGGCGGCAGTTCGGCAATCAGGGCAGCGGACACAAGCCGATCATGGATCACCACGTCGGCGGCATGCAGCAGTCGATGGCCCTTCCGGGTGATGAGTTCCGGGTCGCCGGGCCCCGCGCCCACCAACCATACCTTGCCCTGACCGGTCATGCCGGCATGCCTGTAGCCCCCGCAGCCACCGAATCGAGGCCGACATCCTCCACAATCCTGCCTGTAACGAGGTCTTGCAGAATCGGGGTCAGGAAAGTGGTCTCGCCCAGATGATCCGTCAGGTTCACGGTACAGTCCGGATGCCTGTGCTGGAACAATCCGATGGCCCTGGGCACGTCCTCCCTAGTGTGACGGCCCGCGCTGAGCAGGACCGGCACCACACACAATCGCCTGATCCCCTCGTCATAAAGCTTGGAGGCTGCGGTCAGAACATCCGGTTGCTCGACATCCAAATACCCGGTCGCAACCGGAACCGGCGACAGAGCCTCTCTCAGCCGACTGGTCATCCTGCGAACCTGCTCTATTGCCGGCTCATACCGGGAACCGTGTACGACAAACAGGCAACCCTGTTCGGGATCGGAAGGGTCGATGGCAGGCATGGCAAGTTCCATCACCGCACGGGTCCAGGCGGGGTGCTCTGCAATCTCCGGTCCCAACATGCTGCCAACCGCCGGCCAATGGCGATCCAGATCGTGGAGCCGTTGCGGCAGGTCCCGCCTGGTGTATTGGCCACCGAACAGGAAATAGGGCTGGACCCGTATGGTGGCCGCTCCCAGGGCGGCCAGCTTGGCAAAGCCGGCCTCAAGCAGCGGTTCGCCATAATTCAGGAAACACCCCAGAACCATCGGGGGTTCGGTACAGTCGACCTTCCACGCCGCGTTCAGTTCGGCGACCACGGCATGCAGAGCCGTGTCGCTTCCGGCACGCAAGCTGCCGTGGGCAACCAACAGCGCTCCGTCCATGGCGGCAGATCGTTGCCCGGCTCGGGTACCGCAAGCTTCAACCCGGCGACCCCGGACAAGGAGACCGGAACGCGGAATCTGTTGCCCACCAACCTCCGGCACGGGAGCCCACGGCCGCACATCCTGGCCGGTCAGCCGGGCTGACCGGCCAGAGCCAACTCTTCCGAGGAATCATCGTCGGTCTGCAAGCCGCACTCGGTCTTGTCCATGCCGCGCCACCGGCCGGCCCGTTCATCCTCGCCTTCCGAGACGGGTTGCGTGCAAGGCCAGCAACCGATCGACGGATATCCCTGGTCGTGAAGTTCGTTGTAGGGCAGATTGTGTTTCCGCACGTAGTCCCAAACCTGGTCGCCGGTCACTTCCGCCATCGGAGTCAGCTTGAGGACGTTGAACTTGTCGTTCCAGGCAATGAACGGTGTGTCGGCACGGGTCGGGGACTGATCGCGTCGGATGGAGGTGATCCAAATTGAACTGTCCTTGAGGGCGTGAATCTGGGTATACACCTTTCTGATTTTGCAGCACTGGTTTGGATCCGTGCTGTACAGGGCGGGACCATACCGTTCGGCCTGTTGAGCAATCGAAAGGTGCGGCATGATGCTGCGGAAACTGCGCCCGAAGTGTTCCTCGGCACGGGCGATCTGGTCCATGGTCTGGGGAAACAGATACTCGGTGTTGAGGTAGTAGATGTCGATGTGGGGATCGATTTTCAGGGCCATGTCCATCATCATCAGGCCGGACGGGCCAAACGACGTACCCAGGGAAACTCCGGTCCGGAAGTTGGTCAGGCACCACTCCAGAATTTCCTGCGGCGTACACGACTCGAACTGCCGATTCATTTCTTCAAGGAACTCGGCCGTGACAAAAGCCGGGCGGCCGATGCTTGTTGCGAAAAAAGTCGGAGCGTGATGAGACATGTGCCACCAAGTTTGTACGCGGGAAACAATCAGGTTTGTACGTGCAGAACAATCAGTTCGCCATGGATTCAAGAAGGGCGGTGGCGCCGCCGTTTGCCAGCGCGGACCGCGCCGCCTCAATGCCGGTAGGGATGTCCGGCGCGCGGCCGAACAGCGACAGGATTACACCCGCCGTCAAGGCCGCCTGATCCCTGGCCGGACAGTCCTCATCGTTGAGGGCCTGCGCGTTGAGGGCGGCATGCGCCGCGGAATCCGGATCCGGTTCAACAGCCACGCGCTCGGCAAAACCGAGGGCCTCCGGATCAAGAACCACGGTTTCATCCGCAGTCTGCCCGTAGATGCGGGTCTTGCGGCCCGAGCGCATCTCGACCGAACCTTCCTCACCCTGGACAATCCAACTGGCTTGCCCGCCGGTCTGGGCGGCCCGGACATGGTCGATGTATTTGGTGTGGTAGAAGCCCGTCACCTGCCAGTCGGCATTGGCCGGGTTCACGAGCTTCTCGACCGTGTTCAGCACGGTACGCAACCCGAATTCCCACCGCGTCGGCAACAGGTCGTGCCAGGCGGGCATGAACCGGGCGGCACTGCAGTAGGCAACACCGTCCGCCTCCAACCTAAACCCGGCCTCGGCGGGGGACACGTCGGTGGCAACGCCCAACCGGTCCAACACGGCACCGACCGTCACCCCTGCCTTGGTCGGGACGTGCTCGTCACCGTGCAGCATCACCGGCAGGCCGCAGGCGGCCAGGGTCAATGCCACAGCCGGAACCAACTGTACCGTCCGTTCCTTGCCGTCGTAGGGGACCGCCAGATCGAGCAAAGGTGAAACCGAGTGCGGAACGGGTTCCATCCACCGTTGGCGCACCGCGTCCGCAAACCCGGAAATCTCGGCGGCGCACTCGCCCTTGACCCGCTGGGCAATCAGGAAAGCGCCGGTTTGCGCCTCGGTGGCCGAGCCACCGAGAATGCGATCCAAGGCATCACAGGCTTCCGCCCGGGTGAGATCCCGACGCAGGGTGGCACCGCGGCCAAGAGCCTGCACATGCGGAATGAATCCGGCCGGGTCGCGCGCGGGGACGATCGCATCCGCAGTTGACGGCGGATGGAGCAAGGTGGCGGCCGACATGTTCAGGAACCTGTGCTTCGGGTTCAGTTGCCCGACGCCTGCACGGAAGCCACCGAATGCTCACCGGCCACCGCCACCGTCAAGATCAAGGGCAGCCGTTCGTCAATCCCGGGGTGGGACACCGTAACGTCCGCGGAGCCGAACACCTCTGCCAGCCATTCCCGCACCAAGGCCGCGACCGCCTGTACGTTTGCTTCCGTGAAGGCATAGCGCAACCGGTCCGGAACCATCAATTGCAGGCGGCCCGGGTTGATCGACACCCCCAAGCCGGCTTCCTGTTCGAGAGCCTCGGCCGCTTCCAGGGCGTTGGCCCACAACTGGCGAAGCCGTTCCAGGAAGGATGCCTCGTCCGACAGGCGGGCATGTTTGCGGGTGTAGTGGAAACCCTGGCCCGACTCGGCCTGTGGCAGTCCGTTGTCGATGCCGCAGTCGTCCGTGTGTCCAATCAGGACCACGCCGGGACTGGCCGCGACATGCTTGTAGTCGGCCACGTCAATCAGCATGGTCGACAGCCGGCCGTTCTGAATCCAGCCGTGGAAGACCGGGATGACATCGTCCAGGTTCACGGGCGCGTCACCATGCAGTTCGAAGCGCAGAATGAGCCGCTGGGGCTGTTCCATGACCAATGCCCCCTACAGCTGAATGCCGCCGGTGGTCGGCGTCGCGGCCGCGGCAATGCGGCCGTCGCAGGCATGGGCAGCCTCGATGAACAGATAGGCCTCTTCGATCGTCTCGTGGGCCGCCACCGCATCCGGATCCGCGACGCGCTGCCGGTGGTGCTTGAACAGGTACTGGCCGAACTTGCCCTTGGCATAACGATCAAAGAACAGCTCGGTGTCATAGAAGCGGCTCTTGAACTCCGCCACAATCTCGGCTTCGTCGTTGGTGATGTCCACCGTCTGGCCGCGCAGCAGGGCCCTGGCCGCAAGCACCATCGACTGCACCGCCCCGGCGTAGGCCTCGCCGTGTCGTCCATCGTCCATGGCAATTTGGGCATCGAACACCTCGGCTTCCGCCCGCGCAATCTCCAGGGTGAACAACGACACGACCTCGCCGGCACATTCGCCGACTCCGATGTCGCCGGTGGTGAACTCCCGGGGATCGCCCCAGTCGCTGTAGAACTGGGGACTGTCCTCGTACAGGGGGATCTGGGTGAAGGGCTTGAGCAGTTCGCGAATGTTTTTCTTGCCGAAGCGGTCGACCCAGGACTGGAACGATTCGCCGTCCTCGCGGTCGGTGTGGAACCGGTTGGTCAATTCGGTCAGGACCTCGGGCACGGAGCGCGACGGGACGGCTCCCACGGCCAAGCCGTAGCTGCCGGCGTTCTCCTGCCACTGGCCACCCAACACCACCTGAAAGTGGGGCACGGTCCGCTTGTTGCGGTGGCGGCTGTTGCCGAAGAAGCCGATGTCCGCCACGTGGTGCTGGCCGCAGGAATTGAAGCAACCGCTGATCTTGATCTTCAGCTCCTGCACCTCGGGCGGCAGTTCCTCCACCTGCTGGGCCAGTCGCGCGCCCAGTTCCCCGGCCAAACCGCGGGACGAGGCAATGCCGAGCTTGCAGGTGTCCGTGCCGGGACAGGCGGTGATATCCGCAATGCTGCCGGCCCAGGGCGTGGCCAGGTCGGCCGCCTTCAGATCCGCGTACAGGTCGCGCAGATCCTGGTCGGCCACCCACCGCAGGACGAAGTTCTGCTCCACGGTAGTGCGAATGTGGTCGCCCACGTACTTGCGGGCGATGTCCGCAAGGTCCAGGGACTGCTGCACGGTCAAATCGCCAAGCGGCAGGGCGACGTGCACGACGGAGAAGCCTCCCTGGCGCTGCCGATAGACGTTGGTGGCGAACCAGCGTTCGTACTCGGGATCGGAATCCCCGTACTCGATGGCAATCGGCTGGCGCACTGGCTGCTCGGTAAAACCTTCGAGGCCATCCAGGTAGCTGGTCCAGCGGTCATCGTGGGGCAGGACCTCCCGCTCCTCGAAGACCAGCCGGCTGAACTCCTCTATGCCCAGCTTGGCCACGAGGAACTTGACGCGGGCCCGGTTCCGGTTGCGCTTTTCGCCCAGCCGGGCGAAGACGCGGCAGACCGCCTGGGAGAGCGGCAAAATTTCCTCTTCGGACACGAATGCCTGCAAGAGGCGGGCCTGATGGGGTACGGCTCCCAGACCGCCGCCCACATACATGTCGAATCCCCGAACCGTGCGCCCCTCGCGCACCTCGGTGCGGGCAATGAAACCCAGATCGTGCATCGACACCAGGCCGCAGGCCTCGTGTTCGCAGCCGGAGAAGGCAATCTTGAACTTGCGGCCGAAGTCCTGCACATCGTCGTGCCCCAGCAGGAAGAACGTGAGGGCGTCGGCATAGGGGGTTACATCGAATTCCTCGGTGCGGCACACCCCGGCCAAGGGGCACGCCGTGACGTTGCGCACCGAGTTGCCGCAGGCTTCGCGGGTGGTGATGCCAACGGCGGCCAGACGGCGCATCAAGTCGGGGGTGTCCTCCACATGGACGAAGTGCAACTGGAAGTCCTGCCTGGTCGTGATGTGCAGGATGCCGTCGGAGTATTCGTCCGCCAGTGCGGCCAGGACTTCCAACTGGTCCGGCTTGAGACCGCCCCACGGAATTTTGATTCGCTGCATGCCGGGCGCATCCCAGAACGTGTCGGGACCCTTGACGGCCTCGCCCGACGGAAAATTGAGTTCCTGTTCCCGAATGCCGTCGTGCCGCTTGCCGTTGTCGTACCGCTGCCCGTAGACCCCTCGCCGCAGCCGGGTCTCGGCAAATACCTTGTCCTCCAGGGTGCCATTGAACACCAGGCCCATCTGGCCCTCAAAGGTGTCTACCTCCTGTGCCCAGCTTTCGGGAATCTGATCCCGGAGGGCGGATTTCCAACTGTTGGCCATGGGGATTCTCTCAATTGAAATGGACGAAGGTCCGGATCGAGCCTTCGCTGGGCACACGCCTGAACCAACCGGGGCAAACCATGACGAGGGCCGTGCGAACCGCCTCCGGCCACGTCGGACAGGCAAAAAAACAGGCCCGTCCAACGACGAGCCTGCGGTCTTGCGATACTCGCTCCTGTCGGATGGAGCACCGCGCCAAACGGAGTTCGTCGTCTACCCGGAAGGACAGCAACTACACGAGCAGCTGCAACTACACGAGCAGCTACAACTGGTACGGCAACAGCAGCAGCCGCAGTTGCAAGTTGAGCAGACCGGGCACGAGCAACAACTCGAACTCTTGGCAACACCATGCTGGTGCTGCATCCCGGAATCAATTCGCTCCATGATTGGATCTCCTTCTTCGGATCGAAGAGTTACGGTCATCCAACAACATCGATTCTAACACAGGGCCCCAGCGGTCTGCACCGCATGTTGATGGCAGCGCCCAGTGCCAGTTTCCCGGGGCGCAAACATCCCTTCACCATGCCGCGGGGAACGGCACCGGCGCGGTAGCCATGGTATATCGGCCGGGCCTTGCTCGATGGCAGGAGCCGTGGTCGCGGCGCGACCGGTGTCGGTCGTGTTCGTGTTCCTGCAGCAGTATTCCGGGCCGGGTATTGCATTGACCGGGATCAAAGGGGGAAGAACCTGCTTGGTCCACCGGGTTCCCCGTTGCTTGTTGATTTGGGTGTCGACTCGCTGGGCATGGGTTCAAGGCTACGGTAGCCGGAGGTTGGACCTTTGGGCCAAGCCCGCCGATGGGAATGGCAACAACATCGGCAGCCGCCGACCTGCGACGACACGGACCTTCAATCCTGCTTCCCGGCCCGAAGTCGGTGTCCACTGAATGGCCGCCGGACCGGGTGGCCGTGGCTTCAATCCCCCAACGGGAACGCGAACTTCACAATTTATATTTTCTTGATTCGCTCCTGTAGGCAAGCAACGCTCCCTGCACCGTGTGCCGCCTACGCTGTATCCGGTCGGCTGGCAAGGTACTGCATCCCATCACTCGGGTCAACCGTGTCCAACCGACTCCCGCATTCACCCCATCACCCATAGGACACAGACCATGGTGCAATTGAAGTCGTTGCGACGCCCTGCGAGGCTTGTCAGCCTCAGCCTTCTCCTGGCCTTGCTGACCACGGCCGCCGTGCTGATGGCTGCCGTCCGGCAACCAGTGTTCGGACAGTCCGCACCGCCTGCCGGCCCGATGCTCGATGCCGGCACGATCTATGACCGAATGACCGACAGCGTGGTTCGCATAGAGGCCACCGGAGGCGACGGAACCGCGTTTCCTGGCGATATGGACCTGGACGCGCTGCAGGACCGCCTGCCCCGCGCCATCAGGAACCAGATGCAGGAGGGCTTCGCCGACGGGCGCCGGGGTTCCGGTTTCTTCTTCGACAACGCCGGCCACATCGCCACCAGCAACCATG
>CAZMKQ010000001.1:49139-55721 GCA_964566955.1 uncultured Caldilineaceae bacterium
CGACGGAACCTTCGCGGCAGCCGAGATTGTCGGACAAGATCCACACTCGAATCTGGCGATTCTCGCCGTGCCCGAACTTGACCGCGCAATCGCCCCGCTGCCGGTGGCGGACAACGCCGGACTGAAAATCGGCGATTCCATCTTTGCCTTCGGGTATCCGGGCAATCTGTTCGGTACGCTCACCCAGGGCATTGTCAGCGGATTCGAGACCGGGCCGGCCAGCGAGACGGGATACTCGGTACCCAACATGATCCTGGGCAACCTCAACCTCCTGCCCGGGCACTCAGGCGGTCCGCTGGTCAACGCCTCGGGCGAGGTGATTGGCATCGCCAACGGCAGGCTTCAGGGCTTCATGGGCGAAGGCTCCCTCAGCCGCAATGTTCCGGCAAGCATGCTGACCCGCGTCGCACCGGATCTGATCGCCAACGGCAGCGTCACCTACCCTCAGCTGGGGCTGTCCGGCGGCAACCTGTCCGTTGCACAGGCGACCGCGATCGGCTTGGACACCATCCACGCGGGGGCGTTTGTCAACCGTTTGCAGCCGGACGGCCCGGCGGCCAGCGGAGGCATTGAGGAGGGCGACATCGTGGTGTCGCTGGGCGGCAACCAAGTGCGCACATTCAGCGAAATGGTTGGCATGTTGATCCTGGACTACGACGCAGGCGATGAGGTATCGGTCGGAGTCCTGCGCGACGGCAAGACAGTCGATCTGACGGTGACCCTCGGCACACGAAGCTAGAACGCGCGGGTCTGCCAAGACCCACAACCGGCTTGCGGCCGGCCAATTCGCTCCAAGGACCGGGTTCAGGCCCGGTCCTTGGTTTTGGTATTTCAACCACCCGTCAGAAGCTGTACCACCCCTACCCTGAACAAGTCGGATTGTTCTGGGCATCGCGGATCCCAAGTGCTAGAATCCGGCGCTCGGAGCACCCCTCCTCCCCTGAACATCCCCAACAGGCACTTTACATGGGCCAGATCGTCAACCGCGAGGTAGTTCTTGCGTCCCGTCCGGACGGCATGCCAACCCCCGAAAACTTCGCAATCCGGGAATCGGTTGTGCCGGACTTGGGCTCGAACGAACTGCTGATCCGGAACAAGTTCATGTCCGTGGATCCCTACATGCGGGGACGGATGCGCGCCGGCAGGTCCTATGCAGCCCCCTTCCAGGAGGGCGAGGCCATGTATGGCGGCGCCGTAGGCACGGTGGTGGCATCCAACAATGCCAACTGGAAGGAAGGCGACGAAGTCGTCAACTCGTCGGGTTGGCGGGAATACACGGTGTCCACCGGCATGGGCCTGAACCGTGTCGACACCTCCATTGCCCCCATGCAGAGCTTTCTGGGCATCGCCGGCATGCCCGGCCAGACCGCCTATTTCGGACTGCTGCGCGTCGGGGAGCCCAAGCCTGGCGAAACCGTCTTCGTATCCGCGGCGTCCGGCGCGGTGGGCGGACTGGTATGCCAGATCGCGAAGCTTCACGGCTGCCGCGTGGTCGGCAGTGTCGGGTCCGCGGCCAAGGCCCAGTGGCTGCGGGACGAGGCCGGAGTTGACGAAACCATCATCTGGCGGGATGCCGACGACCTGAGCGCCGAACTAGGCCGCGCCTGCCCCGACGGCATCGACGTCTACTTCGAAAATGTGGGCGGCGAGCACTTGCAGGCGGCCCTGGCCAACATGAACATGTTCGGACGCGTTGCGGCCTGCGGGATGATTTCCACCTACAACGCGCGCGCGCCCCAGCCGGGACCGAACAACCTGATGCTGATCGTCGGCAACCGCATTCGCATTCAGGGCTTCATTGTGTCGGACTTTGCGGAGCATACGGACCAGTTCTACGCGGACCTCAAGAAGTGGATTGACGCCGGTCAAGTCAAGTGGCAGGAAACCATCGTGCACGGGATCGAACAGGCACCGCAGGCCTTCATCAACCTGTTTACCGGAGCTAACAACGGCAAGATGCTGGTCCAACTGCACGACTGACGAACCTTCCGCCTGCCGGCAAGGACCATACACATGGCACCACTCCCGTTTTCCTCGGTGGCCCGCCTGCCGTTGCCCGGCGACAACGTTGCCATTGCCACACGCCGGTTGGAAAGAGGCACCGAGATCGCAACGGAACAGGACACGTTTGCCCTGGATGCGACGGTCCTGGAGGGTCACCGCTTCGCCATCGAGCCAATCGCGGCCGGTGAACAGGTGCTGTCCTGGCGAATGCCTTTCGGCACGGCCACCGTCGGGATCGAGCCCGGCCAGTATGTGTGCAACGACGGCATGCTGGAGGCCCTGGCGGGGCGCACCGTGCAAATGGATCTTCCGGCCACACCGAACTTCGAAAGCGAAATCCCGCCGTTCGTTCTGGATCCCGCCTCGTTTCAGCCCGGCGAACCGGTGCCGGTCAAGGCTGTTCCGGATACCTTCATGGGCTACCCCCGGACCGGCGGCCGCGGCAGCGGTACGCGCAACGTGGTCCTGTTGCTGGGAACGTCATCGTTGACCGGCGGCTTCGTCCGGGCCCTGGAAGCCAAGCTCCAGGCCGATGCCGATGCCCTTGACAACGTGGACGCCATCGTGGCCGTGGCCCACACCGAAGGTGCGGTCCCGGACCCGAACAACTTGGAGTTGGTCCTGCGGACCCTGGCCGGTTTTGTCATCCATCCCAACACCGCGGCGGTATTGGCCGTGGATCACGGGACGGAACCCGTCAACAATCGGGCACTCGCGGCCTGGATGGCCGACAAGGGCTACCCGGTCGATCATGTCAAACACGAGTTCCTGTCCCTCTCCGGAACCTTTGAAGAGGAACTTGGCCGCGCCGCCGACACGGTGCGCAACTGGTATCCGGAGCTGGTCCAAACACAACGGATCGCCCAACCCGTATCGGAACTCAAGCTTGCACTTCAGTGCGGCGGCTCCGACTCGTTCTCGGGCATCTCGGGCAATCCGCTGGCCGCCTGGGTGGCGCGCGAAATCATCCGCAACGGGGGGGGAGCCAATCTGGCCGAAACCGACGAACTGATCGGTGCGGAACCCTACATCTGCAACAACGTCAGGGATCTGGCCACGGCCCGCGAGTTCCTGGACACCGTGGAGGCCTTCAAGGCGCGGGCTGCCCGCCACGGCCATTCGGCGGAGGGAAACCCGTCCGGCGGCAACAAGTTCCGCGGCCTCTACAACATCTTCCTCAAGTCCATCGGTGCCGCCATGAAGCGGGATCCGGACGTACGGCTGGAGCATGTTCTGGCCTACGGGCAACTGATGGAGAAACCGGGATTCTGTTTCATGGACAGTCCCGGCAACGACCTGGAGAGCATCGCCGGCCAAGTGGCCTCGGGTTGCAACATCATCTTTTTCGTAACCGGCAACGGATCGATCACGAACTTTCCCTTCGTGCCCACGGTCAAAATCGTCACGACCACCGAACGCTTCAACCTGCTCCAGGGCGACATGGACATCAATGCGGGCCGCTATCTGGACGGCACGCCGATGGACGACCTGGGCCAGGATCTTTACGCACGCACCCTGGCCGTGGCCGGTGGCGAACGCACGGTGGGAGAGAAGGCCGGGCACTCCCAAGTGCAGCTGTGGCGCAACTGGGCTCTGGACTCCGACGACCAGGCGATGGTCCCACCGGCACCGATGCAGGCTGGCAAGGCCATTCAGGTGGTCAATGGGCGCGGCGATCTCGACTTCGCGTTTCCGGGGATTCGCCGCGGGGACCGGGTACTCCCCCGAGACATGAATCTGATCGTGCCAACGAGCCTCTGTTCCGGCCAGATTGCCGCCCTGGCAGTGCGGCGCCTGTCCAATGTCCTGGGTGCAGCCGGCAACTTTGCCACCGTGGTTCACCACGAGGGTTGCGGAGCCTCAAGCGGCACCTCCGAGGAACTGTACGCCCGAACCCTGGCCGGCTACGTCCGCCATCCCCAGGTTCGCCACTGCCTGCTCATGGAGCACGGCTGCGAAAAGACCCACAACGACTTCATGCGGCACGTACTGGAAGACATCGGGGTGGAAACGGACAGCCTCGGCTGGGCCAGCGTGCAGTTGGACGGCGGTATCGCTCCGGTGCTTTCGAAGGTTGAGGATTGGTTTCGGAGCAAGCTGGCCAACGAACCCGCGGTTGCCCCGGAAACCGGTTCCCTGGAACAGCTGCGGATTGCCTTGGGCCATGCCGGCCGTCTTGCCGCCTCCGACCAAGCGGTTTTGGCGGGATTGGCCACCACCGTCGCCGCGCACGGAGGTTTGGTGGTAGTGCCGGCCAGTGCCGAGTGGCTGTCGCTGATTCCCGAAGCCGCCGATGCCGAACCCACACTGGCCTACGCCCAACAGGCCACGGAACACGGCCTGCACCTGATGGATTGTCCGACGGTGCACTGGGTGGAAATCCTGTCCGGCCTAGGAGCCACCGGCCCGGACCTGATTCTGGTCCTCGCTACCGGCCATCCGGTGCAGGGCCATCCCTTCATTCCGACCATGGAATTCGGCTTGGGTCCGCATGCCAGCCCGGACTTGGACCTGTCCTTGGAGCCCGGCCTCCCCGTCACACAGCAGGTTGCCCGCATCTTGTCCGTCGCCGAGGAAGTACTGTCAGGGAACCGAAAGGTCCGGGCGTTGCAAACGGGCAACATCGACTTCCAGATCACGCGCGGCCCAACAGGCATCTCGCTGTAGGCGTGGCCCCTGCGTCACGAGGCCCGTCCGCTGGACTGCGGTCAAGCCGGATCCACCGACGCGGTTCCCCGCGGAGTGGGCGGGTCCTCCCGCCTGTCCAAAGTCCCAGACAGATTACACTTGGTCGACAGGCCTGCACACGAATTTCGGCAGGGCTTTGGGGATAGTTTCAGACCAACATCAACAGATGAACCAAATGGACACAACAGGTGAGATGCATCTCATAGCAGATGAGTTGCACAGCATCGCCGATTTGGGATTGCACTATGCCCAAACCGATTACGACAAGGCCAGGTACGGCAGGATTCGGTCATTGAGTGCCCGGTTGGTTGCCTTGCTCGAAGGCACTACGGCCGATGCCATACTGGAGGGCTGGGAAACGGTGATTCGCGCCACCCCTTTTGTCTCTGCCGATGCAGCCGTGTTTCGGGAGGGACAGATTCTCCTGATCAAACGTGAAGACGACGGCCTTTGGGCTTTGCCGGGGGGAGCAACCGAGGTTGGCGAGACATGGGCGGAATCGGTGGAACGAGAACTTCGCGAAGAGACAGGGGTACAGGGAACCGCCACGGAATTGCTTGGAGTGTTTGATGCCCGTCTGTGGGGAAGTCGTGCCAGGCAACACGTCTACGCCAGCATATGGTTGGTTGAAATCAACGGACACCAATCCCCCATGGCAGGTCCGGAGACGACGGACGTAGGGTTTTTCGCCGAGGATGCCCTGCCTGACCTGTCGCCAGGCCACAAGGAGCGTGTGCCGGCAGTGTTCAAACTTGTGCGGGGGGATCTTTCCATCCCCTACTTTGACCCAGCCAATCGCTCAAACCGCGCCGCGGCAAGCCGGTAGAGGCCGGCATTGGAAGACGATCCAAGTCATAATGGCTTGGACTTGGTTTCTAGGTTCACTGGACTGAGGAGTATCCCGCACTCATGAATTCGGAATTCAACGGACTCAATTTGGGGTTGGGCACAATCGCCCGCCTCTCCCCCGCCAAGTCACGGTCCATCTCGGCCGAGAACATGGACGGCGCACCCGGACAGGGCGGGCGCGCCACCGATGGGACCGGGGCCGATGCCGCGCGGGAACTCGGCCATGGCTGGAAGGTGTCCCCCAGCGTCCACCTTCCGCCCGAGTCCGTGACCCCAATCGCGGACATTGAGGGTCCGGGGCAGATTCAGCACATCTGGTTCGCATGCCGTCCGGAATACTTCCGGTCCCTGGTGTTCCGAGCCTATTGGGACAACGAGGACGACCCGTCTGTCGAAGCCCCCTTGGGAGACCTCTTCTGCAACGGCTGGACCGAACCGGTCATGGTGAACTCGCTGCCCGTTTCGGTCAACGCCGTCGGCGCACTGAACAGCTACTGGCCCATGCCCTTTCGCAAACATGCCCGTATTGAAATCGTGAACCTGAGTCCGGAACCGGCCAACGGGTTCTATTACCAGATCGACTACACCTTGACGGAAGTGCCGGAGGACGTGGCCTACTTCCACGCCCAGTGGCGTCGGGTCAATCCCCTGCCCTACAAGGATGTCTTTACCGTGCTGGACGGCGTCGAGGGCCGCGGTCACTACGCAGGTGTGTATGTCGCATGGGGATCCAACAACAACGGGTGGTGGGGCGAAGGCGAGATGAAGTTCTACCTGGACGGCGACGAGTGGCCGACAATCTGCGGCACCGGGACCGAGGACTACTTCGGCGGCGCCTGGGGATTCCACGGAGTCGGCCTCGAGGGATACCAGACATACTCAACCCCGTACCTGGGATTCCATCAGGTCATCGAGCCGGACGGATTCCAGCGCAGCCAAGCGCGCTTCGGCATGTACCGCTGGCACATCATGGATCCCATCCGGTTCGAACAGGACCTGCAGGTGACTCTCCAGGCCTTGGGCTGGCGCAAACCCAAGGAA
>CAZMKQ010000001.1:55789-95918 GCA_964566955.1 uncultured Caldilineaceae bacterium
CCAGACCGAACCCCACAATCCATTTCCCCGGCTCACCGATTTGGATCACCTGGAAGTCGTCTGAGCATCGGGCGACCACCACAGACCATCCGGTCCCGACCGGTCGTCGATGTAACTGACAGCAGTGATTCCTATCCGACCGGCAGGCCGTGCTGAGCCTGTTCGGACACATGTGTGTCGATGGCAAACAGGAACACCTCGCCGAACTTGGCGAACTTGACATCGCCAATGCCATGGACTGATTTTAATTCCGCAGGCGTCCGGGGCTTGCGGACGGCCATCTCAATCAAAGTCCGGTCGGAGAAGATCATGAAGGCAGGCACGTTGTGGGTGCGGGCGAGAGTCAGCCGCGTCTCTCTCAGACGCTCGAACAGCTCCCGATCCTTCCGTTCCACCAAGGTATCGTGCTTCCCGTCGCTACCTACGCCTGAACGACTCCGGCCCGTCACAACCTGCGGATCAATCCGGAACCTGAAGGTTTCCGCGCCGGACAACAGTCGCCGCCCCTTGGGCGTAATGGACAATCCGCCCTTGCCGCCAATGTCGACTGCCAGGAAACCGCCAGCCGCCAACTGGCGAACAATGGACCTCCATTCATCCTTGTTGTGTTCGCGGCCCACCCCGAATGTGGGCAGAGCGTCATGACCCCATTCCTGGATTCTGGTCGTCGCGTTGCCCAGCAGGACATCAATCAGATAAGCGGCGCCAAAACGCTGTCCTGTGCGGTGGGCCGCGGACAGAACTTTCTGTCCCTCGACCAATCCCTCCCTCACCTCGGGCGGATTCAGGCAGTTGTCACAGTTGCCGCAGGGCTCTGCCAGCCGTTCGTCGAAGGCACCCAGAAGTGCCTGCCGGCGGCAACCCGCGCCTTCGCAGTAGCCGAGCAGCAGGTCCAGGCGCTGATGTTCATGGCGGCGGAATTCGGGGTCGGCATCCGCCTCCTCAATGAAACGGCGCCTTTGCACAATGTCCGCCAAGCCATAGAGCATCAGGGTGTCGGCTGGCAGTCCATCCCGTCCCGCCCGTCCAATCTCCTGGTAGTACGCTTCCATGCTGGCTGGCAGGTCGGTATGCAAGACAAAGCGGATGTCCGGCTTGTCGATCCCCATGCCAAAGGCGATTGTCGCAACCATGACCACGCCGTTTTGCGACATGAACATCTGCTGGTGCTCAAGGCGCTCGGATGCGTCCAGCCCGGCATGATAGGGCAGGGCGGAAACACCTCGGGAACGCAGCAGCGCGGCTGTTTTCTCAGTTGACTTCCGGGACAGGCAGTAGACGATGCCGCTCTGTCCTCGATGGGCATTCACAAAATTCAGCAGTGCCCGTTGAAGATTCTGCCGCGGTTGGACCGCAAGATGAATGTTGGGACGATCGAAGCCTTGGCTGAACACCCGTACCGAGCGGTTGAACAGCTTCTCGCAGATGTCCCGTCGGGTTGCGCGGTCCGCGGTGGCCGTAAATGCCGCAATCGGAACATCGGGGAACAGATCGCCCAACTGGGACAGCTCCACGTAATCCGGCCTGAAAGCCGGCCCCCATTTTGAGATGCAGTGTGCCTCGTCCACCGCGATCAGGTTGATGGGAAGCCGCTGCAGCGATGCGATCATGCGCGGCTGCATCATCCGCTCGGGTGCCAAGTACAGCAGCTTCGCATGTCCGGCGGACACCCGTTGCCATGCAGCCAGATTGTCGGAACGGCTCCGGTTTCCGTTAATGGTCTCCGCGGCTACGCCGGACAACCTCAGCGCCGCAACTTGATCGTCCATCAGGGCAACCAGCGGCGAAACCACCAAAGTAAGCCCATCCAGGACGAGCGCGGGCAACTGATAACAGAGAGACTTGCCGGCACCGGTAGGCATTACCCCCAGCACGTGGTTGCGCTGGAGAATGGCCTCAATGATGTCCGCTTGACCCGGACGCAGAGTTTGGAAGCCGAAGACCCGTTCCAAGATGGGTTGATAGGCATCCGACAGCATTGAATGCACTTGGTATCGCGTTGTTGAATTCCGAATGCGACCGATACCCATGGTGGGCCTTGATTCAATCGTCAACGGTCCAAATTCCAGGGAACTGCACCGCGGACAAACCGGTCGCAAAGCCGTCCCCCGGTTTGGACAAGCACAATCTTGTGGAACCTGACGGCATCCACCTTGGTTGTGGCAGTGCCGGCTCCGAGCGCAATCCCCTACCAATTGGTAAACGAACCATCAAGGCGCCGCAGCTGAGGCATTTCCCGTTCCTGCGCCGGAGCCTTCCGAGCCAGTTCCCGATCGAATTCGATGCCCAGGCCCGGACCCTCCGGCGGCAACAGCGATCCGTCCTTCCATTCGGGCTGTCCCCGACAGACATCGGTCAGGAACGTTCCGGGTTTGGCCGGCTGTTCCTGAACTCCGAAGTTGCTGGTGGCCAGGTTCAGGTGCAGACAGGCCATCGACGACACCGGACCGAGCGGGTTGTGCAGGGCCAGTTTTATGTAATGTGTCTCACACCAGCCTGCTATCTTGCGCGCCTCGGTCAAGCCGCCCACAATGCACAGATCGATCCGGGCGTAGTCAATCCATTCCTCTTCGATCATCTGCCGGAACTCCCACTTGGACGAGAAGTGCTCTCCGGCCGCCAGCGGCACCAAGGTGCGGGGCCGAAGCGTCTTGAAGGAGTCCTGGTTCTCGGCGCGCAGTGGATCCTCGACAAAGAACGGGTGCAGAGGCTCGAACTCCTTGCACAACCAGAGTGTGTCCGGCAGGTCCAGGCGCGTGTGGACATCGAAGCACAATTCGATGCCGTCGCCCACCGCTTCCCTGACCGCCTGGGCCTGGGCGATCGCCGCCAGAACCGACTGCCTGGGTTCCAGAATGTCGCCATCAGAGGGCAAACCCCACCGGACAAACTTCCACCCCTCCTCCTTGGTCTTTAGGCACGACTCAACCAAGGGTTCGATTGCCATCGCGTGGCCGGCATTGTGGGGATAGCAAACCACGCTGTCCCTCACCCTCCCGCCGAGCAGGTCGTAAACCGGCACGCCCAAGGCCTGGCCCTTGATGTCCCACAGTGCGATGTCAATCGCCGAAATCGCGGCCGACACGATGCGCTGGGCAGGGAAGAACCCGCCCCGAAACATCAACTGCCACAGGTGCTCGGTCCGCATCGGATCCTGTCCCTTCAGCACCTGGTCGAAATGCCGAACGGCCCCTTCCACCGCCAGTTCGCGGCTGGTGATGCCGGCCTCACCGACACCCGAGATGCCCTCGTCCGTGTCGACAACCACGAACAGGAAGTTGCGACTTCCGTTCCAGACGCGGAACGACTCGATGCCTGTGATCTTCATGCCTGCTCCAACTCCAGCTGGGGGTGTGCTACAGAAGTGCGGAAAGAACCTTGATGGTGCCGTCGATGGTTTCCTCAACGTCCGTGTTACTCATTGTGGGCATCACGTGCAACTGCACCGCGCGCGCCAGCAGGTCCGTGCTGGCCGGGCACATGTCCGGCGCATACTCCACGTCCCGCCGAGCCCAGGTCCAGGGACCGCCGGCATCCGACCATTGCATCTTATTGAGAACCGAGTACCAGGAGGCGTATACGTGCTGATCCACACCCGCGGGGTCGAACATGCGTCCGGCACTGATGTTCTCGGCGCCGAGGGCCGTTCCCACGCGGTCCGCATCCTCCTGGGTGGGCAGGAACATGACCAGGGAAACGGCCGTGTCGCCTTCCTCGTCGTGTAGGTGTCGGAAGCCAACCCCTTTCTCGGCGGCAACTTCACCAATCCCGTTCTTGATGAGCCCCTTGCGCACCCGCATGGCATCCACGATTCGTTTGCGCTTGGCCAACTGCACCCGTCCCACGGCGGCGATCATTTCGTTCATGCGGAAGTTGAGGCCCCACATCAAACGGCTCTCGGGCACATCCACGAGGCGCGACGCGAACGGGTCATGGAACATGGTGGCACGCGTGTAGACCTCGTCGTCGTCGGTGATCACCATGCCACCCTCGCCGGTTGTGATGATCTTGCTGGCCTGGAGGCTGAAAGCCCCCACATTGCCGATGCTACCCAGTGCCCTGCCGCCAAAGGAACCACCATTGGCCTGTGCCGTGTCCTCCAACACCAGCAGACCGTGTTCCCTGGCAATCTCCATGATCGCGGTCATGTTGGCAGGAACGCCCCGCATGTGCACCGGCATGATGACCTTGGTGTACGGGGAGATGTTGGCCCGCACCGCATCGGGATCCAAGGTAAGCGAGTCGTCGACCTCGGTGATGATGGGCACAGCTCCGATGGCCAGAATGGCCGACACGGAGGCAATCCAGCAGAAAGCCGGCACGATCACCTCGTCGCCGGGACCAACCCCGATGCCCTGCAGCGCGCAGAGCAGGGCAGCCGTGCCCGAGGTGACAGCCAATGCATGTTTGGTGCCATTGGCCTCAGCCATCTCGAGCTCCAACTGCCGGGCCGGTGAAGCTTCCTCATCGCCCATAAAGCGGTACAGGTTGCGGCTGCGGATTACTTCAACGACCGCCTGCTCCTCATCATCGGTATAGGACAACAGTCCCGGCAACGGAGCCAGCGGAGGAGCCGAGAGCGCCGGCGTGCCGTGGTCGATGGCCAGCGATTCTGAATTTGTTGAAGTCATAGCATCCCACCCTATTGGGGTTAACTGTCTGAAGGCCATACATTACAACAAGGCACGAAAGGACGGAACAGGCATCGACTTGCCCGACCAAGCAATCGTCCGAGCAATGAGAACCTTCCAGATGGTCCGCTTACGCGGTTCCGTTCCTTGCCTTCTCCGGCAGGTATGGGATTCGGAAATCGCTGTTTGGGCCGTTGGCGACGCTACCCTAGAGGTTAGGCGGAACAAGGTTCCACCATCCCGCGACGGTCCGGTGACCCGACATGGTGCACGCGGCGGGGACGGGGGGTGACACCGGGTAATGGCAGGAAAACCGGAGGCGAATGTGACAGAAGGCAATAGAGGCGGATTGACAAGTCGGAGGTCGGAGCACCAGGATCAGGAGTTGAGCGTGCAGAACCGCACACGCTGGAACGCGCTCTCCAAAGCAGGGGTGTTGTATGCCAAGCCTTTCCTGGGCCTGAACCGCACGGAGGCGCACCGCTTCCTGGACACCGAAGGGCTGATGGATCCGCCGGAAGGGAAACGTGTGCTGGTATTGGCAGGGGGCGGAGGTCAGCAATCCGCCTGCCTGGCCCTGCTTGGTGCACGGGTCACCGTACTGGACCTGTCGGACGAACAATTGGAACGCGATCGGGAAGCGGCCCGTGCACTGGGCCTGCAACTGGATTTGCACCAAGGCGACATGCGGGATCTGTCCCGGTTCGACGAAAACGCTTTCGATATGGTCTATCACCCGCATTCCATCAACTTCGTTCCCGATGTCGGCGAGGTGTTTGCGGAAGTAGCACGGGTGTTGGTGCCCGGAGGCCAATACCGGGTGGACTGGCACAACCCGTTCACCCAGTTGATCGGCGAAGACGCGTACCGGGAAGGGGCGGGCTATGGACTACACCATCCCTATCAGGATGGCGAAGTGGACCTGCAAGCCGTGTTCGGTTCCGACCAATGGCCTGTGGAACTGGCAGACGGTTCGATTGTGTCGGTGGATCATCCACGAAGCTGGGTTCATACCCTGGGAACCTTCGTGGGGGGACTGGCTCACAACGGATTCGTGATTTTGGGCATTGGAGAGGAAACCTCAACCGACGACGATGCCGAACCTGGTAGTTGGGAACATTTCAAGCGGATCACGGTTCCCTACCTGCGGGTGTGGACGCGTTTTGTGCCAGAGGTATTTGGTTCTGCGCAGCGATGACCGTTTGTCGTAGCATGGCAGCATCCATGGATTCGCGTGTCCAACGATCCCATGGCGTATGGAAGCAGAGCATTCATTGGCTGTGTCCGGGCTCTTTCTTGACACCCTCATGCATGATGAACGTCCTGAGGACGGCCAGGCTGCGGGTTAGAATTGGGTCTCGGCACACGCGGGAGTCGTGAGATGGATGTGGTTGCAATTCGGGAGCGGACCCAGGCGGTGCCCAACGGGCGCGCGGAGGAACTGCACCCCGACGCCAATCCGTATATGACACAGGCGGCACGGGCGAAACGAGTCGCGTGGCGACTGGCACACCCGGAGGCTTGGCGCGCCCACCTCAAAAGCCTTGTCTATTACGACCCGGAATACGCGTACGATGTCGGACACGAGTACGAGGACGACTGGACCTCCGATCCGGACCATTCCGGCAACGGCATCGAATTCGCGGAATACGACGAGGACGGCATTTTGGAACCCATCGACGACCGGCGGACCATGCTCGAGGGGATCATGCTCTTCCTGCTCCGCAAACTGCTCGGCAACCGCGCCGAGTCCCAAGGACGTCTCTATTTCCCTGGTCTCGTCGCGGAGCGTCTGCAGCTTCGGACGCAGCAGGGCAATCGCAGCAGCTACGTGAAGCCTGATTTGATGGTGTTCCCGCCAGCCTATGAGCTGCCGGTCGAGACCCACCGGGACCGCAGCGACTGTGCCCTGCGCGTGCACGAAGGTGCACCGCCGCCGGAGCTGGCAGTCGAAATCCTGTCGGTCTCCTCCGTGGCGCGGGACTACGGGATCAAGCGGCAGCTGTATGCGGCCCTCGGCGTGCACGAGTATTGGGTATGCGACGTGGGCGGTATCCGCCATCCGAACTCGCCCGTGGAATTGCAGGTGTACCGGTTGACGGCCGATCGCACCTATGCGGAAGTTCCGCCGGCCTGGACGGACGCGACCATGGACGACGCGCCGACGTTTTGGAGTGAGGTGTGTAGCAGGCACATTCACGTGGTGCCCGGCGACTACGCGCCGCGCTTCCAGTGGTACGACGAAGACCAAGGCCGCTGGCGGGACAACGAGACTGACGCCCAGGACGAAAAGGAGCGACTCCAGCAGGAGAGCCGAGCGGAGGGTCGAGCGAAAGGCCGAGAAGAAGGCCGGAAAGAGGGTCGGGAAGAAGGGCGAACGGAAGAAGCCGTCAACACGATGCGCGAATTCCTGCAGATGGATCTAGATCCGGCGTACTTGGACCGCATCGAGGCCGTCTGGCGTCGGGATGGCCTGCCGTCCGACGCTGCTCGGCGTATCCGAGCCGTGCTGCGCACTCCCAACGAATGGCGGACTCTGTTGCAGGTACCGGACGCGAACGACGACAACAGGCCCCACCGCGCTCCACCGCTCCGTGACACCGATCCCCGGTAGCACCGTGGCTCCTACCGATGCGTAGGTGCCGAACCCGCCAGGTATGAAGGACAAGACACGGTTCGCCCTTGATGAACTTGGTTGTTTGCCCGATGGCCGAACGGAGTCCGGCATCCGGCCTTGTCCGGTTGCGGTCAACGCGGCAACCCACCAGTAGGAAGCCTGGTAGACGTTCGGGATTCCGGCCCCGGATCAACGAGACTTGCAGTGTGCCAAATGCACACCGTCGCCACGCGGCAGTGCAGATTCGGATAGACTCCCACTGTCTTTTGTGATCTCAGACTCAAAATCCAGCCATGACCAGAGTATTCAGGATGCGTTTGGGCCAAGACGGCTTTTACGAACCTCGGTCCATTGATGAAAGTGTCGTGATTTTGGGATGGACACATGAAGATGTGTCCAATTTATCATGGGATGAAATCAGATCAGCTATACAGAAAGAGCATCCAGATGAAAAATCCAATACTATAAACCATTGGGCCGGCATGACTCATCAATTTGCTCACGAAGCATCTATTGATGACTTTGTAATTGTCGATCTGAAGACTCATCAACGCGTGGCGGTCGGGAAGATCACCGGTCCTTACACCAAAGGCGACGATGATGAGCACTTGAGGGCGGTCGAGTGGCTCAGACTGGATATCGACAAGTCGGAACTGGACGAGGACGTGCAAGGCACGCTACGTACCCCACGGACATTCTCAGCAGTGAGATTTGTCGATGCCGTTGACCGAATCCAACACATCATCGACACTGGCAAGGATCCAGGACCGAGCAGCGATTCGGTGGAGGACATCACGGTAACACGTGACGATTTGCCCGGACAATCTGACCTGATGCTACCCGCCTTGCGCGCATTGAACGACCTTGGTGGAGAGGCGTGGAGAACTGACTTGTTCTCCACGTTGGCAGACAATCTAGGCCTGACTCATGCAATGAGAGTCATTCTTCACGGTGATGGACCTAAAACTGAGTTCGTCTATCGGGCTGCTTGGGCACTTACTTCTTTGCGGAATATCGATGCCGTTGACCGTCTCGCACCAATGTTTTGGAAAATCACAAACATTGGTAGATGGCATCTCCAACATTCGACAAATGAAGAACTTGTAAAATGGCATAGGAAACAGATCAATGATGGAAAATCTGACTTAAATGATCATTTAGAACAGATAACTCCCATTGAAACGACCAGGTATTCGGTGGAAGACATCGTTCAGGATGGCTGTTTTATCGAACAACAGCGAATCTCCAACATTCTTGAGCGGCTACGGTCCAAGAAGAACCTAATCCTCCAGGGTCCCCCAGGTACAGGAAAGACATGGCTGGCCAAAAGGTTGGCTTGGTCCCTCGTTGGCCGGAAGGATGAAAGCAACGTCCGAGCCGTACAGTTCCATCCGAATCTGTCCTATGAAGACTTCGTGCGTGGTTGGCGGCCATCCTCCGAGGGCAGGCTGGACTTGGTGGACGGCCCCTTCCTCGAAATGGCCAAAGCGGCTAAAGAAGATTGCAACAGCGCATATGTACTCGTGATCGAAGAGATCAACCGGGGCAATCCGGCCCAGATCCTGGGTGAACTCCTCACCCTCCTGGAGGGGGACAAGCGCAGTCCCGACAACGCCTTGGAACTGACCTACAGGCACAAGGGCGAACAGGGCATCCATCTTCCACCCAACCTGCATGTTGTTGGCACAATGAATGTCGCGGACCGTTCACTGGCCCTCGTGGATCTGGCCCTCAGGCGACGCTTTGCCTTCGTCGATTTGTTACCCCAGATCGGCGAACGATGGAAGACGTGGGTCAGGGAACAGTGCGGGTTCGATGATGCGATTCTGTCTGACATCCAGGAACGCATGTCAAGCCTCAACAAAACCATCGAAGCGGATCCGAAGCTTGGAAGACAGTTTCAAATCGGCCACAGCTACGTCACCCCCTTACCGGGTCGGGAAACCCATCCGAGTGCCTGGTATCGGGACGTCGTGGAGTCGGAGATTGGACCCCTCTTGGATGAATACTGGTTCGACGATCTGGATAGGGCGGCACAGGAGAGAGGCAACCTCCTCGCAGGGCTGGAGTGGCTTTGAGCCACGCTGGTTGGGGCGGGACGATGGGATACATCGGGCGGATACCGATCCGCAACATCTGGCTCCTGATGTTCTATGCCTCCGATCTGTACAGGCATCTCGGAGACCAAGACGGCGAAGTTGAAGCGAATCCGGACCCCCTCGCCAACCTTGTCGCGGAGATCCTGGCGCATCGTGTTGAACTGCGCCTACGCCGTCAACTGAGCACGGGTTTCCGACCTCGGGAGGCCGATCTGAAACGGGTCAAGGGCCGCATCGACCTGCTCCGAACCACCCGACACCGGTTGTTGGACCAAGGACTGGTTGCCTGCCGGTTCGACGAACTGTCCCTGGACACTCCGGCAAACCGATTGGTGCTGGCTGCTTTGGAGAAGATGGCCAACACTGTCGATGACCGGGATCTTGCCTCGCGTTGTGGCTCCCTGGCTTTGCGTCTACGCCGCGCAGGTGTGTCCGGCAAGACACCGACTCGGCGTCAGATCACCTCAATTGCCGACGGCCGCCTCTTGAGGGGTGATGGTGCAGTGATTGCCGCGGCTCGGTTGGCCCTCGACCTGGCATTGCCGACGGAACAGGAAGGTAGACACTTTCTGCCGATTCCCGACCGAGAAGAACGCTGGGCTCGTAGGTTGTTTGAACGGGCCGTGGCAGGTTTCTACGATGTGGTTGCCAGTCCATTGGGATGGAACGTGCGGCCAAGAGCGTGGTTCAGGTGGAACGAACTGGATCCTTCACCCGGACTCCTTGACATCCTACCGTCCATGCAAACCGACATCGTCCTTGATCACAAGATGCATGGTCGCAGGATCGTGATCGACACCAAGTTTGCTGAAATTGTTGCAGGTAGCCAGTACAGAGAGTCCGTTCTCAAGAGTGGATACATCTACCAGATGTACGCCTACCTCCGCTCCCAGGAAGGTCGAGGCGATCCATTGGCCGACCGCGCTTCCGGCCTGCTCCTGCATCCATCCGTTGGCACCGACATGGACGAAAGCGCGGAGTTCCAAGGCCACAGAATCAGGTTTGCGACCGTTGATCTCACGACCGAGGCCGTCGACATCCGCCAACGCCTCCTGCAAGTCATTCGGGTCCCCGACCCCAAAACCGTCCCGGTTATGGCTTGATCGGTCTCCAGGACACCAGGATACTCGGCACATCAAACTACCGTGGAAGTCTCGATAACCACCTGATCCGTCGCCAACGACCCAATCAACACACGCTGCCACCACGTACACTCTCTCCGTGAAGATCTCTCGAGTCAAGTTGTATCCGGTTGCCACCAGACGACGCTCAGGTATTCGCAACCAGCACGTTATCGTCCGCATCGACACGGACAACGATTGGACTGGTTGGGGGGAGATGAGCGATCTCAGTCACCTTCCCGCCTGGCACTTCCACATCGGGAGTTTGGAACAGACTCTTACGGATGCATTGGCCGGCCAGGATCCCCGCAATCTGGCCCGGCTAGATGGTTTGCTGCTGGATCTGTTCCCGGTGGAAACCTACCTCTACAGCAGGTCCGCATCAGTCCGTCAGGGGGTGGACATCGCCCTGCACGACTTGGTTGCCAAAGCCGACAGCCAGCCCGTCCATAACCTGTTGGGCGGTCGGGTACGGAACACTATGGAAGTGTGCCTACCCATATTTCGGATGCAGACCAAGGCCCAGGTGCCGGACCGACTTAAGGACTTGGCTTGGGCCTACGATTTGGGGTTCAGACTCGTCCGGATTTACGTGGGGGCCTGCCCGGAAGCCGACCACATGCTGTTGCAGGCCATGGCCGAAACCTACGGGAACGAAATGCGGGTCAAGTCTTGGGACTTCTCGGGCGGTCTCCATTGGAAGGCCGCCTTGGCCGCGTCCGAGGCACTCAGCGAATATGGAACCTGCCAACTAATCGAGAGCCCCGCTCCATCCCTGAACCTGGATGGACTGCGAGAGTTCAGGAACCGTTCTCGGCTACCCGTATCGGAGCACGTTCTGTCGCAGCACCACGCCTGGCAATTGATCCACGGTGGCTGCGTGGACATTCTGAACGTATCCCCCTTTGTCCTCGGTGGCCTGCGGCCCTGCCAACGCGTTATGGCGCTGGCAGAGAGTGCCCATGCCGGCGTTCTACTGGGCACCACTCAGGAACTGGCCGTCGGTACCGCAGCGATTGCCCATCTTGCCGCGTCGGCACAGGCGGTCAACTGGCCGGGAGACTGCACAGGCCCGTTGCTGTACGACGATGACGTTGTGGAAAAAGGGGTGACCTTCCAAGGCGGAGCGCTCGGCATTCCCGACGGTTTGGGACTTGGCATCACCGTCTCGGAATCCCGATTGGAGGCGCTTGCCACACCTCTTGAACCGGAACCTGCATCGGATCTGACCGCGTTGCGGGACAGGACCGCGGCCTGATTCCGGTTCTTGCGGCCGATCCTATTGGTACGCCAAGGACCCGTCCGGTTTCCACAACTGACTGCGCCGCCAGGAAACAAAGGGAGCGTCCTCCAGCACCGCCGGATTCAGGGAAACTCCCAGCCCCGGTTTCTCGGGCACAATTAGATGACCATCCCGGAGCGGGATCGGCTCTTCCAGGATGGTCCTTCGAATGCCCTCGTCATCCGGGTGGTACTCAAGAACCTCGAAGTTCTGCGTACTAAGGGCAAAGTGAGCATTGACCGCATTGGCCACCGGTCCGCACGGATTGTGCGGCAGGACTGAAACGTAGTGGGCCTCTGCCATCGCCGCGATCTTCTTCATTTCCCACAGACCGCCCGTGACACAGATATCGGGCTGGATGAAGTCAACTGCGTTCTGGTTCAACAGAGGACGAAACTGATGCCGGGTGTAGAGCATCTCACCGGTTGCCAATGGAACCCGCACCTGCCGCCTGAGCACCCCCAGTGCCTCCACGTTTTCCGGTCTGAGCGGCTCTTCCACAAACATCGGGGTCATTGGTGCCACCACGTCACATAGCTGGGCTGCCCGGCCAATCTCCAGGATGCGCGCATGGGGGTCCAGCCCAATGTCAATGTCGGGGCCGACCGCGTCCCGCACCGCATTTACCCGGGCCTCCGTCTCTCGAAGCACCCGGTTCCACGGCATCTGGTGAAAGTCGTTGGGCAGCGGTCCCATCTTGAGGGCCGTGTACCCGTAGGTTTCGATCAGCTGTCGGGCGTGATCCGCCAATTCATCGGGCGAATCCCCCCGTACCGACTGATAGACGCGCACCTTGTCCCTGCATTTGCCTCCGACCAACCGGTACACCGGCAACCCGGCCGCCTTGCCCGCGATGTCCCACAACGCGTGCTCGATTCCGCTGATGGCGGCGTTCAACACCATGCCACCTGGGAAACGCGATCCGGCGTACATCAGGTGCCACAGCTTCTCCACATCCCGCGGGTCCCGGCCCACCAACCATTCCCTAAAGTCGTCAATCACCTTGACGGTACCCAGGTCCGGCCCAGCGGAATACGCCTCCCCAAGACCCGTTATCCCTTCGTCGGTGTAGACCTGGACAAAAGGGATGTTGCGGTGGCCCATATTGACCACATGGGCACTGATATCGGTTATCTTCATGGGTGTTTGCCTTGTGCAGGGATACGTGTTGGAATCAAGTATGCCGCGCGGCCAAGTGCATACCGCATCGGCAACCCGACTGCCTTTCATCACCAAACCTTCTCATAACGCCAGATCTGCCACCACAACCGGAAACTTCCCATGTCAGACCCAACATCCCGCCCCAACCTGTTGTACATCCACTCGGATCAACATGCCCAGCGCGTCCTGGACTGCTACGGCGACCCGTTGCTTGGGGAGACCAATCTGGGACGGCTCGCGGCAGGTGGCACGGTCTTCGACAACGTCTACTGCGATTCCCCCATCTGCGTGCCGTCGCGCATGTCGATGCTTACGGGGCTGCGGCCCCACGAAACCGGGGTCTGGACCAACGAACAGCAACTCGACCCCGCCTTCCCGACACTCGCCCACTCCCTCGGCGCGGCCGGCTATCTGCCGGTTCTGATCGGACGCATGCACGCCAACGGACCCGATCAACTGCATGGGTACACCAAGCGGCTGGTGGGCGACCACGGACCCAATCAGATCGGAGGTCCGGCAGTGGACCGCGGCGGTCTGGAGGGCACGGCCGGACCCCATCGCATCAGCCTCACCAAGTCGGGGGCCGGCCAAAGTGCCTACCAAGTGCACGACGAGGACGTGTACAGGGAGGCCAAGACCTTTCTGACCGATGCCTGCCGCGAACTCCAAACCGGACGCAGGCAGATCCCGTTCAATCTGTCCCTTGGGTTCATGCTGCCCCATCCGCCCTATGTCGCTCTCCAGGAGGACTTCGACCGGTTCGCGGATGCCATGACGCTCCCCGAGAAGCAGGTGCCGATGGAGGATGTTCGGCACCCGTTCCTGCGGTGGTGGCGCACCGATACGGAGATTCAGGAGGTGCCCGACGAGGAAGTGCTGCGCGCGCGGGCCGCCTATTGGGGCTTGGTATGGCGCATGGACCAGTGGATTGGAGACCTGATTCAGGTCCTCAGGGACCACGACCAATTCGACAACACCCTCATCATCTACACCTCGGACCATGGCGACATGCTGGGTGAGCACAGTCTGTGGTGGAAGCATGTCTTCTACGAGGAATCGGTCAAGGTTCCGCTCATCATGTCGTGGCCCGGCCGCATTCCGGCCGACCGGCGGTGCGAACGCGTCATGAGCGGCATCGACGTGACCGCAACGCTTCTGGACCTCATGGGTGCACCGCCATTGCCCGAAAGCAGCGGCCGGTCCGTCCTGCCCGAGTTGCTCAATCCCGGATCCGCGAACTGGCAGGATCTGGCATTCTCCGAGTACAGTTCACGCTTGTTCGGTCCGGACGAAGGCTGCTATCAGCGGATGATTCGAGACGGCGACTTCAAGCTGATCTACCATGCTGGCATGCCCAGCCAGCTGTTCAACCTGGCGGACGATCCCGACGAACTCATTGACTTGGGTCAGGACTCTGGCTACACAGCCGTGCGTCGACAACTGGAAGATGCCGTGCTGGATGGCTGGGACCCCGCCGCGATTTCGGACGCGCTCGACCGTGCCGACAGTGCCAACAGCATCTTCGAGAAATGGGGGCGCAACACTAAGGTGACGGACAGCATCCGCTGGCAACTGGACCCGTCCATGAACTGGCTGGAAGCCGACCGCACCTAAAACGCCTCCCTGCTCGGCGCGACATGCTGTAGCAGTGACTGATTCCCGCACCGGAACGTTCCATGAAAATCACAAAGCTCGAAACCATTTGCCTTTCCCGGATGCACGCCCCGCACGAGCAGTGGATCACCGCCCAGTACCGCACCGTGAAGGCTGACTGCACCATCGTGGTGGTGCATACCGACACCGGCATCAAAGGCATTGGGGAAGCATCCAGCTACGGCTGGCCCCTGAACATCCGGGACTGGGTGGACTTCCTGGCACCCACGCTGATTGGTGCCGATCCCGAGGATCCCGCAATTGCCCCGCCACCGGTCGGCAACAACCGGGGCCACGACGGTGCGGCAGCAGGGATTGATTGCGCCCTATGGGACATCCGCGGTCAGGCTGCCAACAAGCCCGTCAACGAACTCATTGCGGGCCAGCCTGTGGAGTCGGTGCAGTTGTATGCCTCCAGCGGCTGCCGGTACGACTGGCGCTACAACCCGGATCAACTGTTCCAGGAAGCGGAGGATTACATCGAGCGCGGATTCGAGGTCATGAAGTTCCGCATCGGCACGGACTGGAGTTGGGACGGCATTACGGTCGAGCGTTTCCTCGACCATGTTCGGGAACTGGTCCGCGTCGTTGATGGTCGGATGAAGCTGGCCCTGGACGGCAACTGCCGCCTCACACCTGAGGAATCCCTGCCCATCGCCCGGGAACTGGACCGATTGGGATTCGCCTGGTTTGAAGAGCCCATGCCCTGGTCGGATGTCGACTCCTACGCGGAGCTCAATCGCGCGGTGGAACTTCCCATCACCGGTGGCGAGTCGTTTGCGACCTTGGCGCAGATGCGTCCCTATCTGGATGCCGGCGCCTACGACGTGGTGCAGCCCGATGCCGGGTTCAGCGGCATCACGGAGTTGCTGCGCATCGGCAAGGTCGCGGAAGAGCGCGGGGTCAAGCTGTACCCACACAGTTGGCACAACGGCCTCATGGGTTTGGCCAATGGGCATGTCGTTGCCTCGTTGCCCCACAGCGACTATCTGGAACTGTGCATGATCCAGGGGCCGTTGCAATGGGCCTTCGCAGCCGATCCCCCTGCAATCAAGGGGGGAAGGCTGTACTTCCCGAACAAGGGCGGATTCGGAGTCGAATTGGCCGAGGGCCTCGAACAACGATACCCGTACCTTGAAGGCATCTATAGCCTGAACGTTGAACGAGACCTGATCCTATAGTTTCGGGAACTTCCGCGTCGAAAGCCAACCAAAAGCCTTCCTGCGGAAACCAATGCCTGCTTGCCCTCAGGCACACCACACCCTACCTAATTATGTAAAGTTACTGCTGTTGCTTGGAATTGCTCAAGCTGCGTTGCCGGTCTGGCAGACCGGCAAACCGTTTCCCATTCATCCACATCCAGCACACGGATCTCCCTGCCATGCCCCGACCTCAAATTACCGCTCCCCTGCCGGAACTTCCCCAGCCCGACAATCTGGAACTGCCCGTTGACGGCGGGCCGGTGACCAGACCCGAGCCGGAACTGATTGAACAACTCAACAGCGTGTCCAGTGCCACGGCGAGTGCCAACCTGCACAAACTGGGCCTGAAGAACAGTTGGATTCAGGGGCCTGTGGCCCGTCAGCGAGGCAAGAAGATCGTAGGCCCGGCCGTGACGCTCGCCTTCATGCCGCAACGGGAAGACTTGCTGGCAGGCCCCGGCCAGGAACAGACGGAGAAACGGAGTGCCTTGTGGTCGGTGTTCGAATCCGTCCAACCGGGCGATGTGCTGTGCATACAGGCCTATGGAGATCCCTACACCGGCTGCGTGGGCGAGATGTTGTCCACGTTCTTCAAGGGACGCGGCGGCGCCGGCATGGTCGTGGACGGCAGCATCCGCGACTGGACGGAAATCCAACATATCGATCTCCCGATGTGGACCCGTGGGGTTACCCCCAACTATGCCTCACAGTCCAGACTCTTCCCGTGGGCCTTCAACGTGCCGGTGGCCTTGAGCAGGGTCACGGTGATTCCAGGCGACGCCATCATTGCCGACGACGACGGAGCCGTGATGGTTCCGCGGGCCATGATCCCGTTGGTCCTGGAACATTCCCTCGAGCATGAGGAGTGGGAGGAGTTCAGCCGCCTCAAACTGCAGGAAGGAGGCGATCTGAGACGCTACTATCCACTCTCGGACGAAGGCTGGGAAGAATACGAACAGTGGAAGGCGGCCCAATAGGGAAAATCCATCCCAACTCCCAAGCAAAGGAAAAACCACCATGGATTTGAAGAACAGCGTTGCCCTCGTCACCGGCGCCGGATCGGGAATTGGCAAAGGCGCGGCCATGCGGCTGGCGCGCGAAGGCGCCAAGGTGGGGGTGCTGAGCCGAACCGATATCCAAATCCTGGACGTGGTCCAGGAAATAAGGGACGGTGGCGGCGAGGCCATGCCGTTGATCGCCGATGTGTCGAAGTCGGATGAACTCCAAAGTGCCATCACCGAACTGGCCGAAGCCTACGGCGGCATCCAGGTGGTGGTGGCAAACGCCGGGGTCAACGGCCTCTGGGCACCCATCGAGCAGATCTCCGAGGACGACTGGGACTACACGATGGACATCAACCTGAAGGGCACGTTCATGACCATCAAGTACGCCCTGCCCTGGCTCAGACAGTCCGGCGGGGCGATTGCCGTCGTCGCTTCGGTCAACGGTACACGCATCTTCAGCAACACGGGAGCCACGGCCTACGCGTGCTCCAAGGGCGGGCAGGTCATCATGACCAAGATGCTCGCTCCCGAACTGGCCCACGACAATGTGCGCATCAATGTGATTTGTCCGGGGTCTATCCGTACCGAAATCAGCGACAACACGGTGATCAGCAATCAGGACATCGTGTGGCCCGTAACGTTCGAAAAGGGCCAGATCCCCTTGACCAGGGATCAGCCGGGAACGATTGAGCAGTGCGCCGACCTGATCCACTTCCTGGTATCGGACGCGTCCGCCCACATCACGGGCACGGAACTGTGGATCGACGGAGCCCAATCCCTGATCAAGGGATGAAACACCCCGGGCTGCAGTTCAGACTTCGGCCTTGGACGAGTCCCTAGTGCCCGGTTCGGCCAACCAGAACCTGCGCATGGTCTTGGCGTTCAGCGTGTGGCCCAGGCCGGGCCTGTCCGACACGATGAGATAGCCGTCTTCAATTTGCTCGGGCGGGTCGAGAAGCTCGGCCCGCCAAGGCACCTCACCCCAGGCAAACTCGAGGACGTTGAATTTCCTGGCGGCCGCACACACATGACCGCTGTGCATGCTGGCCACGGGCCCGGAAGGATTGTGCGGTGCGAATTCAATCCCGTGCAGCGCGGCCAGTTCGCCTACAAGCAGGGTTTCCTGATCGCCTCCGGCATGCTTGACATCCGGCATGACCACATCCGCGGCACCGGCTTCCAGCAGGCGGTGAAAGGATTCGGCACCGAAGAGGCTTTCGGCCGTGGCCACCTGCTGCCGAATCCCCGATCTGACCTCGTGCAGGCCCTTGAGGTTCGAAACCGGGAGCGGCTCCTCAAACCAGTACAGTTGCAGGGGTTCGAGTGCCGCCGCCACCAGGAAACTCTCGCTTAAGGCAAAGCGACTGTGGCAGTCCACTGCTACTTGTACCCCGGGGCCAACCGCCTCACATACCGCCCTGACGCGTTCCACCCCTGGCCACCAATTCGCCTCATCTCCGGACCGTCGCCGATGCGGGGGCTTCACTTCATCGAACGGCGCCAACTTGATCATGTGAAATCCTTCCGCGGCCGCCGTTTCCGCGGCCTTGGCGAAGGAAGCCGGAGCGCGATCCTCGACGTGGCGGTTGATGTTGGCATACAGCCGAACGCGCTCCCTGACCTGCCCGCCCCATAATCGAGCCAGTGACATCCCCGCAGCCTGAGCCCGTACATCCTGAGCTGCTTGTTCAACTGCGCTCAAGGCGGTATCTATGACGCGGGCCCTCCTGTAACGTCCCATCTCCTCGCGCAACCCATTGATGTTGGCAGGATCCTTGCCGGCCAGATCCTCGGCAAGGCTTGCCACGATCCCGCAAACCGAGTAATCGTCGCCGCCGTGGCTCGCCTCGCCGATTCCGGTCAACCCCTCTTCGGTTTCCAGGACAACGAAGATCCAGTCGCCGCGCCGGTTGACCCGGACGCCTTCGGTTCTGATGTCCCTGATCGTCAACATGTTCGGGCCTCGTTCAGGTTGGTTGATAGCGCAAGGCGCGCCCCGGGAACCGATCCCCGGCGGAGTCCATCAGCCTACTGGAGGAGATGACCGGCTGTCCGTTGACCCACATATGGTCAAGGCCATCGGCCAGTACGGCCGGATTGTCGAATCCGTTGCGCTCCTTGAACCGTTGGGGATCAATCACCAACAGGTCCGCAAAACATCCTTCCGCAATCCTGCCCCGATTCCGCAGTCCGAAGCGGTCGGCGGACCGGCCGGTCATCGAGTGCACGGCCTGTTCCAAACGCAGTACCCCTCTGGAGATCAACGTGTCCAGCATGCGCGGAGCGCTGCCGTACTGCCGGGGGTGGACATGTCCGCCTGGATGCAAAATCCCGTCGGTACCCAGAAGAAAACAAGGATGTTGCAGGAAAGCATCCGCCAGTTCGTCCGCACCGCGGTGGAACACCAGCAGAACCGCGAGGTTCTCCTCGATCAGGAAGTCGCACAAGGCATCGCCGGCAGGTTTGCCCGAGGCATCCACATAGGTCTGCAGGGCGGCTCCCTGCCAATGGGAATTCCCTTTCCCCGGCACCCAGGCAATGACCGCGTTGCCCAATTCCAACCGCGACGAGGCCGCAGCATGGGTGACACCGTCGCGCAGCCGCCGACTGGTCAGGGCGGACATCACCCCCAATGGTCCGTTGCGCCAAGCTTCGTAGGGCATCAGGTAGTTCAACATGGTCGAACCCGGCAGGTACGGGTAGACATCGAACGTGAAGTCCACCTCGTGGACCGCTTCGTTGTCGATGTATGCAAGCAACTGGTCCCGTTCCTGCTCGCTGTTGCCCTTCAGATGGGAAATGTGCACCTTCGCGCCAGACTGCACGCCGATGCGAACTGCTTCCTGCACTCCCCCCAGGGTTCCATGCTTGTATCGCACGTGGGTCGCATAGATGCCGCCAAAACCGGCAATCGCCTCGGCGGCGCGAACCAATTCGTCCGTGTCCGCCCAACACTGGGCGACATAGTCCAAACCAGTTGACAGACCGCAAGCACCCTCGGCCATCGCCTGAGCGATTCGGTCCCGGATCTCAAGGGTCTGATAGTCATCCGGTGCCGTCTGGCCCCAGCCGCAGGCCAACACCCGCACATTGGCATAGGGAATCTGTGCCAGTGCGTTTTGGGCATTGCGACCATCCACCAACGACATGTAGTCGGCTATCGATTCCCAATTCGCATAGTCTTCCTGTTGTAGAGCGTTGAGGCCCTTGAGGTAGTAGATCCACTCCCCTGCGTTTTGGCGGGACACCGGCGCGTACGAGATTCCGTCCGACATGATGACTTCGGTTGTGAAGCCCTGCCGCAGCTTGCTGGCGATCAGCGGGGTCTTGACCAGCCAGCCGTCCATGTGGGTGTGAACGTCAATGAATCCCGGCGTGACCCAGCTGCCATGGGCATCGACCACCGTATCCCCCGCCTGAGGCGACAACCGGCCCACGGCGGTGATTTGATCGCCGGCAATGCGCACGTCGGCGACGCGCGGTTTGGCCCCTGTCCCGTCGATAATGGTGCCGCCCCTTACCAATGTTCCAGGCATCGTTTGCTTTTCCTTCCCTGTCTGCGTCCAACCGTTGGTGTCAGTGCTTGAACTCAAGCACGCCTCGCACAACGCGCCCACCCACCATGTCGTCGAATGCCGACTGGACTTCCTCGATGCCGTACGTTTTGGTGATCAACGCATCCAAGTCCAATGTGCCTTGGTCATACATGTTCAAAATACGCGGGATGTCGAAGTGAGGTTTGGCGGTTCCCACAAAGGAACCCAGCAACTGGCGATTCATGGCCACCAAATGCGCGGGGGAGATCGGGACCGTTTCCTTGAAGGCGTGCATGCCCACGACGACCACCTTGCCTCCGGGCCTGACCGCCTCCAGGCTGTCCGTCATGGTCCCCGCACCCACCGTGTCCACAATGCAGTCAACCCCGGCGGGACACAGTTCCTTTAAGCCATCGGCGAAATCCGTGCTGGACACGTCCAGGGTCAGATCGGCCCCCAGGGTCTCGGCGAAGCGCAATTTGGCCTGGTCCCGATCCACTCCGATGACAGGACTGCAACCGGCAGCTTTGGCACCCATCAACGCGCTGAGGCCGACACCGCCGCATCCAACCACGGCCAAGGCTTGGCCGGGTCGGGCCTGAGCGGTGTTCCAAACCGCACCCATTCCAGTCACCACGGCACATCCCACAATCGCGCTGGTGGCCATCGGGATGTCGATCTCGTAGGGAATGACGTTCCGCTCGTGGGTCACCATATATTCGGCCATGGTGGCCACGCCCAAATGGTGTTTGAGGGGCTGTCCGTCTTGATCCAGGATCCGGGAAACCTTGTTGGGCAACAGTCCCTGCAGGATTGTGGAAGGGAATTCCTCGCACAGGTTGGGCATGCCGGACTGGCATGTGCCACAACGGTTGCACGCCGGCAACCAGTTGTAGATCACCTTGTCCCCCGGCTTCACGGACGTGACAGCCTTGCCCGTTTCAACCACAACCCCGCTGCCTTCGTGACCCAACACCAGCGGGGGCCGCACACGCAATTCGCCCTTGAGTGTATGCAGGTCGGAGTGACAGACCCCCGCGGCATGGTTTTCGATCAACACCTCCGACTCGCTGGGCGGTGCCAAGGCAACGGTTTGTACCTCCAACCGATCGACTTCGGGAACAACGACGGCCCTAACTTGCATCAGGCACATCTCGCAGCTGTGGTTTCAGAATTGGCCGCAGGCCCGCGTGCGCGGGGGGAGGCCCATGGCAGTAACTCTAACCCAAACCGCGGATGTGGATGCCTGATGCCCGCGGTCCGGCACTGTTTCCATTTGGGCCCCTATGCGGGTTCACTGGAAGACTCCATGTGGCTCTGGGCCGATGTCGCCCCATGGCGGCCACCCAGCAACTCTGGCTGAGCGACAGACTGCCGTACGAGTGCGGACAATCCTGACCAGGTCTCCCACCCCGGTCAGTCGTCATCAATGATCTCCTGAGGCTGCAAGTCCAGGTATGGGATATGCCTCCAAGCGTCTGATCCCGGCACCTGCAGCCGGTTGTGGGCCAAGTTCAGGGACTTCAGCGCAGACAAGGTACCCAAACTTTCCGGGATGGTGCCCGTCAATTGATTGTTGTTCAAAACCAACATCCGAAGCCTGGAAAGATCGCCCAATGCCGCAGGGATAGGACCGGTCAGCCGGTTGCGGCTCAGATCCAAAAAATCCAGGTTTGCCAGCATCCCCAGCTTGGCCGGGATGGAGCCCGTCAGCCGGTTTCCGATCAGAGACAGCTCTGTGAGACCGGTCAACTGCCCCAGACACTCCGGACAGGTACCGACCAATCCGTTGCCACCCAGATGCAGGCCATCCACCTTCCCGTCTTCGTCGACAAAAACCCCGTACCACTCTTCCAAGGGACTGGTACTGCCCCAATTGTCATCGTACTTCCACGCACCTTCGGCACCCCCGGTCTCCCTATATATCCGAAGCAGGATTTCCCGTTCTGTCAGGGACGCCGCCGAACCTCCTTGCTGCATGTGCCTCCCTACCTGATCCTCGTCGGGAGTGAACAAACCATTATGGGACCCATCTTCCATGATCCACTACCCTCCACCCATGCGGGGTTGTTGGTACCCCTTGGATCGCAACAACCGATGCCGACCACCAGTTCAACCTGCCCAAACCCTCCACCGGGCTCCGGCCATGGAACCGTAGTTCCGACTGGCTGCCGTGCCAAGCTCCATGTTGGCACGGCTTCACCAATGTCCGTGAATCCGTGTCGGGGCCCTGGCCACCGCCTTGAATCAAAACCAACGAAACCGGAACTGTGCCCGCGGCCCGGCGGTGATGACCGCCGTCCGTTTTTTGGTCTGCCTTGCCAACCATCGTTTCGGTGAAGCATCAACCGTACGGCCTGAATGTCGGCCGGCGTGCGGACAGACAACACCGATAGGAGCCTGTCGGACTAATGACCGGCTGTCACCACCAACGGTTCGGCGTGGAAACGGTAGCCCAAGCCGGGAATGTTTTCGATGAAGTGAGGCGAATCGGGTCTCGGCTCAAGCTTGCGGCGCAGTCGGCTGACCAACCCCCGCACCAAGGTGGAGTCGCCATCGCCGTGATAGCCCCAAACCCGTTCGGCTATGGATTCGGTGGGTACCACGTGTTCCTGGTTGGACATGAGGAGGTACAGCAGCCTGAACTCCAATTGGGTTAGGCGCATGGGGTCGCCGCCCTGCACCGACACCGTCCGGTCCGACGTGTCGAGGACGATGTGTTCCAAGGCCATTTCGTTCAGGATGGTGGATGGAACCGAAGCCGCCAACCGCGAAAACACCTTGAGGTAGTTGGACAGCAGTCGCAGGGATACCGGACGGTCCAACATCAAGACGGCTCCGTGCTCCAGCAGAAGGCACTCCTGGGTGTCCGGCACCGGTTCGTGCAGTACCAGGATCGGTGCCGCCTTGGTCACCTGGCAAATCGTGTCCAGCTCCTTCAGCGGCAGGTCCTCCTTGTTGGAGGCCAGAATGATGACATCGCCGGGATCCTCCTCCCACCGTTCCATCCGCGTGACAAGGTCCGGCGCGGCGGCGGCCGTGATGCCGAACTCCCGCATGGCCACACTGATGACGCGACCTTCGGTCGGGTCGTCGGCAAACACTACAACTCGCATGCAGATGCTTCTCCCGGATGCACCTGGCCAATCCTCGAAGGCCTAAGTATAGGGCGGGTACAGCCCGTCTATACTCAACATCCGGACACGATTCGGAACATTCCATGACGAACAGGATCCGGCCCGCGGCGTCACACCCAATGCCCGGCTTATGACCAGCAACATTCTCATCGCCGGGGCCGGAGCCTTCGGCCTGTCCGCGGCCCTTGCATTGGCGGAGCGGGGATATCGGGTGGCCTTGGTCGACCCGACCGGCCCCGCCAACCATTCGCAGGCTGCTTCCCGGGACATCAGCAAGATCGTGAGGTCGGAGTACTGGTCCGACCCTACCTATACCGAGTTGGCCGAAGCAGCCATTGACCAATGGCACGAATGGAACGACCGGTTCGGCCTCCTCTACCACGAGACCGGGGTGACACTGCTCGCACCCAACTGGGAACCAAACTCCTACGAAGCTCAGAGCCTTGCCACCGCCCGGAAACTTGGCAAACAGATTCAGGTCTTGGACACGGACGAAGTGGCCCGCAGATTCCCTATGGTGAAAGAGGGATCGCTCAAGGTTGGATACCACAATCCGAGGGGAGGCTACGCCGAAGCCCTGGAGGCCCTTCGTGCCCTCTTCAGGGAACTGGCGGATCAGGGGGTGGATTTCCATGTTGGCCGGATGGTGGAACGGCCGGCCGAGCGGAGCGGCCGCTGCTTCGGATTCCGGTTGACCGACGGTGGACTGCTGGAGGCCGATCACATGCTCGTGTGCGGCGGCGCCTGGACCGGGACCATGATCCCGGACATGGCATCGAAGACGAGGCCCACAGGCCAACCGCTCTTCCATCTGCAAGTGGCAGACCCGGAACCCTACACCCCGCCGAACTTCCCGGCGATGATGCTGGACATCGCCAACGCCGGCATCTATGTCCTGCCCCAGCACCCAACCCAGCAGGTGGTGAAGGTTGGGCTCCACACCTCCGGTCGGGATCTCGACCCGATGCGCGACGACCGTATCGTGACGGACACCGAAACCAGCATCATGCGCCACATGTTTGGCCAGTACATTCCGGAACTGGCCGCGGCCCCGGTGATCGACAGCCGCATCTGCCTCTATTGCGACACCCCGGACTACCACTTCTGGATTGACCGGCATCCGGACATCGACAACCTGACGGTGGCCTGCGGCGGTTCCGGCCACGGCTTCAAGTTCATGCCGGTACTGGGTGACATCATCGCGGACGCGGTGGAGGGCAAGATCAACCGGTACCACGGGAAGTTTCGCTGGCACAGACCGCTTCCGGCCAAGTCCTACCACGGCGAACGTCGTGAACTGGCAGACCTGGCGCTGACCTGACCCCGGGAATACGAGCCGGCTATGGTTGGGTTGAGGCGGTTGTCGCTAGATGGGACCCTGTGGACTCGGGCCGCGCCGTGCTGCCGCAACCACGGCCAACAGCGCGAACACTGCTCCTGTCACCACATACACGGCACTTAGGCCCAGTTGCCACGCCACGGCTGCGCTCAAGGCGGGAGCCACCGTCCGCGCGGCCGAACGGGTGCTGTTTTCCAAGCCGAACACGGCGCCCTGCTGACCGTCCGCCGACACGGACGCCAGCAAGGCTCCCACGGCAGGATAAATCCCGCCCATCGCAAACCCCACGGCACTGTACAGCAATGTTTGCTGCCAGAGGTGGGTGGTGAATCCCTGGGGCACGAACAGGAGCGCGGACACGACGGCGCATGACAGGAGTACAAGGCGGCCGCCGTAGTGGTCGGTCAACCGTCCCAGTATCAGGGCACCCAAGGCACCAGTGACCGCATGGAGCCCAAACACTGTTCCGGCCGCGGTGGCAACGGGGACTTCAAACTGGCCAAACGACCGATTCAGTTGTGTGAGGTATAGCGATGCGAACGGGGTGATGAACGTCACGGCCAGGTGGGTCAGGAATACAAACGAGTACAGGCTGGCGACGTTGGGCCGTTGCAGCAGGTTGAACAGCCGGACAAACGGCGTGCGCAGGCCCCTGACCGGGTTCGCAGCCCGTTGTTCCGGCAACAGGAACAGAACCAATATGCCGGAGGCAATCATGAAGCCGCCATTGAGCCAGAAACTCGCCCGGTAGCCCATCAGGTCGCTAACGATGCCGCCCACCACGGGCCCGGCCGCAAACCCGGTCAGCCGGGCTGTCGAAACCCAGCCCAACGCCTGTCCCCGGAACCCGGACGGCACGTCGGACGATATGTAGGAACTCGACGCGGACACGACCCCGGTGGTGAGCCCCTGGGCCAGGCGCAGCATGAACAACTGCTCGACCGAGGCCACGAAGGCCATGGAGGTCATGACCAGACCGCCTACCATTGTCGCCCGCAGAATCATCAGGCGATGACCAAAGCGATCGCCAACCATGCCCCATATCGGCGATACCACCATCATGGTGAGCCCCTGGGCTCCCATCACCAGGCCGACCCACAACGTTATGTCAATCGGCAAGGAGGTGTTCAGTTCCTGCATGAACAGCGGCAGGAACGGCATGACGATGGTGAAACCCAGCGAGGTCAGGAACTGGGCCGCACAGATAGTGAGCGTGCGCCGACGCCAGGGGTGCATCAAGGGTTCGCCGCGGGGTGCCCTCGAGTGCTGCGGGCGTATCCGATGGAGAGCAGAAGCAGAACGGCGGCGCAGCCGGAGAACAGGGGTGGGATAAGGGATGGCTGGAACCAAGTCAGGCTCAGGATCGGCCCCACGGCCGCGGCCAGGTCGTCGAGGGACGCATAGCCTCCCATGATGAGGTGCGCGTCCGGCAGAGAACGGGTGCGGTCCGCCATCGCGACTTCCACGGCCATCCGCAAGCCGCTGAACCCCAGCATCACACCCACACCGGCAGCAACCGCCCACAGGCCGTGTGCGAACGCTGCGCATGCCAGTGAGACCGAGGTGGTTATCGCCAACAGCATCAAGGTTTGCAGGTGGCCCATCCGATCCGCCAGCCAACCAACCACCGGCCCGGCCAGAAGAAGGGACATCCAGTGTGCCGACAGAACCAAGCCGGCGCTGAATCCAATACCGGTCCATCCTTCCGCCAAGGTCATCCGGGTTTGCAGGTACAGGGACATGAGCGCGATCGACACCGTGATTGCGAGCCGCGTGCCCGCTCCCAGAAACAACAGCCATCGCAACGGCGCATCCCGTGAGACAGTCAGCCAAGTGCGTCTCAGACCGAAGGAAATGTTGTCATCAAAGGGAACGGCACCCGGAGGCCACCGGATGATTGCCGCCAGCCCCACGCCCAAGGCTGCCAGGCCGGCCAAGACCCAGAAAGCAGCGGTGAAGCCATGCAGATCCAGCGCGATCCCGCCCAGGAGCACTCCCACACCGCTACCGACCCGGACGATGCCCCACCAGTAGCCCAGTTGCCGTCCCTGGCGCTCGCGGGGCTCCTGCCACACCGCCAAATAGGCCGCCTGCCGAAACACAGACCAGGCCAATCCCCACACAATGCGCGCCAATACCATGACCCCGAAGGCAGGTTGCCGTACAAACACCGCGGTCGAGGCCATGCCCAGCACCGACGCCCCGACGAAGAACCAGCGCAGGGGCAGGCGCGGGACCAACAATGCCACCACGGTGTTCGATGCCAGCCGCACCCAGCGGTTGGCGCTCAACAGGACGCTGACCTGGAACAGGCTCAGGTGCAGGTCCGGAGCGCTGATGGGCAGCGCGCTGTAGAGAAAGGAGTCGCCCATGATGAGGAGGGCGACGGCCCCGGCACACAGGACAGTCGGTGTAGGCCGAATTCCCCGGTTCCTGCCGGAACCACTCATCAATCCACGATGTGGCGTGCCGTGGCGGACACCCACTCCCTGGCCCCGGGGATGCGGAGCGGTGCGACGAACTCCGAAGGCGGCGGCTGTGGGAAGCTGAGGGGCCGGGGCGAAATCAGATAGGCCCGAGCGGTCTGGTTGCCGGCTTCCATCATCTGCTTGGTTCGGCTGAAGTCCATGATGGAGACATCGCGGAAAGCGCTCAGGTGGAGATGGTGCAGTTGCACATTCCGGTTCTCCATGGCGCGGTCGAGATCCTTGAACAGGGAATTGGTCAGGACCACGTTGATTGTTCGACCGAAAATCTCCTGGACGCCTTTCGCAGCCTGCAAGCGCTGGCCACCATACCCCACGTTAAGCACCCAGATTTCCAAGGCGCCCTTGTCCATGGCAACTTCCGCCGGCACATTGTCAAGGACCCCGCCGTCCACCAGCTGCAGATCCTGATACGGAATCGGTGGATGCAGCACCGGAATGGAAGCGCTGGCCAAGGCGGCCTCAAGGAACTCCGAGTCCGCACTTTCGCCGAACAGATAGAGGCGCTGTGAACGGAGATCCGTAGCCGTCAGATAGCAGGGCATCAGAAGGTCGCCGAAGGTCTTCATTTCGGACGGGATCTGCTTGGTCACGAATTTCCTAAGGGCCGTCCCTCCATGCAGGCTGTCCTTGCCCTGCAGGAACCTGAACGCCGAAAACCAGGGGTTGGAGGGGAAGACATTGCGCTTGTGCACTTTCTCCCACGTTTTGCGAAGTCGGGTCAACCCTGCTTCCTCAAGGCCATGGCAAGCCAAGTGCAGGGCGTTCAGCGCGCCTACGGAGGAGCCCACCACGAAGTCCGGCACAATCCCGGCCTCCCGCAACGCGAAGATTGCCCCCGCCTGCAGCGCGCCGCGGCTGCCGCCTCCGCTCATTACGAAGGCAATCACGGCGTAGTTGCCCCGCGTTCAACACCGGCCACCAGCACCACGCATTCACCCTTGAGTGTTCTTTCGGCCAGGTTTGCAAGCAGTTCCGACACAGTGCCGCGCAGGGTTTCCTCGTGCAGTTTGGTGGCTTCACGGACCAGTGCCGCACGCCGATCACCCAACACGTCCAACACATCCGTCAGCAACCGGACCACTCGATGTGGACTCTCGTAGAAGATCAAGGTGTGAGGACTCGCAACTTCAATTTCCAGGGACTTGCGCCGGGGGCCGGGCTTGCGCGGTGCAAACCCCTTGAACGTGAAGCTGTGCACAGGCAGGCCGGACTGCACCAAAGCCGGGATGAGAGCGGTTGGACCTGGCAGTACTCGGACCCGCAGGCCGGCCTCGCAGGCCATGCGCACCAGCGTAAAGCCCGGATCCGAAATCCCGGGTGTTCCCGCGTTGCTCAGATAGGCAACGTCCTCCCCGGATTCGAGCAAACCCCGTACCTTAGGCACAGTCCTGTGTTCATTGTGCTCATGAACCGACAACAACGGTTTGTCGATGCCGTACCGCGACAGGAGCCTGCGGCTGTGCCGAGGGTCTTCGCACGCGATCGAGGTTACGGTGGACAGCGTTTCGATCGAACGGTACGTGACATCCCCCAGATTGCCGATCGGCGACGGCACAAGATACAAACTGCCGGGAGGCTGATCCGACACGGCCATCTGCCCGAATCAGGCCGGGACGGACTCGATGACCCCGAACAAACGCTGCAGGTCGTCGGCCCTCAGTTCCCCGAGATGTCCAATGCGGAAGGACTTGCCCTTTTCCTTGCCGTATCCGCTGCCAACCGCCATGCCCTCTGCGGCCAGCCTTTGATTCATGGCATTCAGATCCCAGCCCCGGGGACCGGCCAACGTAGTCACCGTCACGGAAGCGTGTTCTTCCGGGACACACAACGAAAAACCCCTGTCCACTGCCCACCGGCGGGTGAGATCCCTGAGGTGACGATGCCGCTCCCACCTGGCCTCAAGCCCTTCCTCAAGGATGCGGTCCAATTGAATCAGCAGACTCTGCACCAGGGAGATGGCCGGAGTCGCCGGGGTTGTTCCCCTAACCAGGTATGCCTCCAGGTTCAGGAAATCAAAGTACCAACCGCGTCCCTCCACCTCGGCGGCGCGCTCCAGTACACGGTCGCTGACGGCCCCCACGGCCAAACCCGGCGGTACGGCGAGTGCCTTTTGAGACGAGGTCAGGCAGATATCCAGTTGCCAGTCGTCGCATTTGATCTCGGTGCCGGCCAGCGAGGAGACGGCGTCCACCAGGAACAGGGCATGTGGAGCCACGGACCGGATGGCCTCGGAAATCCCGGCCAAGTTGTGCATGACGCCGGTGCTCGTCTCGTTGTGCACGAGACACACCGCGTCCAAGTTGCCGTCCGCGTTCGCCTGCTCGACGGCGCCCGCCACCACGTCGGGGGTAAAGGCGTCGAACCACGACAGTTCGTGCTTGACCACCGTGCGTCCGCATCCTGCAGCCACGTCATGCCAGCGCTGCGAAAACCCGCCGCAAACCAGGACCAGGACCTTGGCTCCGGTATGGGGCATCCTGACACAATTCCGGATGGCAGCCTCCTGCAACCCGCTGCCCGAACAGGCGAGCAGATAAACCCGGCTGTCCGTGCAAAACACCTTGCGGAGCCGTTCCTGAACCGCGCCGAACAGCTCGTCCATCCGGTCCGACCGATGCCCGAACAGCGGCTTCAACTGTGCCGCCATGGCATCGTCCGGGACATCCACCGGACCCGGGAAGAACATGTGGGGATCGTCGGCGAAGAGAGCGGTTTCCAAAGTCACGGGCACTGGGAACTGAGGTGGACACAACTAACCGCAAGGCCACAACCAACACGGATTCGTCGACGCGTGCGGTTCGCCACGGGGATGCCGCCAAACAGGCGGTTAATTTATTATGGCACGGCGAATCCGGATTGGTGCCGGTGGCGGGAACCTGTCCCCGGTCCGGCGAATGTCGGCCTGTGGGCTGGTCGCTGCAGGAACGAGGTCTCACGTCCCGTGACCGTACCCCTCCCGGTCAACCCTGTCTTTGGCCCTCGATTCGAGCAACAGATTCCAGCAAACCAGGCTGATGTCGGAAAGTTCGCAGACTCCTGAGCTGGAACAGGTAACGGACACGGCGCCGGAAGCCAGTTTCTCCGTCTTCGAGATGGGGGTGCTCGTCCTGGCGGTCCTCTCCGTGTTCCTTTGGCCCGGGTTGTACGGCGCATCCGAAGCGACAACACGGATCCTCGAGCTGTCAGACTACGCCGTGAGTGCGATATTTCTGGCCAAGTTCGTCCTGGACCTGCTCAAAGCCCCCAGCAAACGGCGATTCATGCGATGGGGCTGGATCGACCTGATCGCCAGCATTCCCGTCCTGCCGGTTCTGCACGGCCTGCGGCTGTTCCGCATTGTGCGCCTGTTTCGCCAGGCCAAGGTCCTTCACACCAAAAGCGCCGTGCTACAGCACCTGACCGCCCGGCGGGCGGAAGCAACGTTTTCCTTCATCGTTCTGGTCATGTTGGTTTCGATGGGTGCCGGATCGCTGCTGATCCTGAACCTGGAGGCCGAGACCGGAAACATTACGACCCCCGAGGAAGCCATCTGGTGGGCTTTCGTCACCGTAACCACCGTGGGGTACGGCGACTACTATCCGGTAACAACATGGGGCAGACTTGTAGCCGCGCTCCTGTCCGTATGCGGCATCGGCATGTTTGGCGTCTTCACCGGCTGGGTGGCCACCTTCCTGCTGGATCCCCTCAGGAACGCAAATCGATCCACAGATTCCAACACTTTGGGAGACGGCGAAACATGAAGGCACTGGTTTGGGAAGCCCCGCGGGAAATGCGTGTTCGGGAGCAAAATGTGCCAAGGCCAGGCCCGGGCGAAACGCTGATCAAGGTCGACTATGCCGGAATTTGCGGTTCCGAACTAAGCGGCTACCTGGGCCACAACGCCCTGCGCGTACCGCCCCTGGTCATGGGTCACGAGTTTGCGGGAACGGTCGCCGAGGTTGGACCAGCGGCGTCCGACTCGGAACCGTTGTTGTCCACGGGCGACGCTGTGACGGTCAATCCGCTGTACTGCACAGGGGAGTCGGAACTCCAGGCACAGGGCCTGGATCAGCTGTGCCCTACCCGGCAACTGGTGGGCGCACACGTGCCCGGCGCGTATGCCGAGTTTGTGGCCGTGCCCACACGAACCGTCCACCCGTTGCCTGCGGGCATGTCCACGCGCCTCGGCGCGCTTACCGAACCCGTGGGCTGTGGCGTACGGATCGGGGAACTGGCAGGTGACGTGCGCGATGCAACATGCCTGATCATTGGCATGGGGCCCATCGGTCTGTTGGCACTTCAGGTGCTCCTGCGCAGCGGCGCGCAGGATGTGGTGGTTGCCGACCTGGACACGGAACGGTTGGCCATGGGCGAACGCTACGGTGGGATTCCGATTGACCCGGCGGAGCGCGACCCGGTGGAGGAGGTCCTGAACCGAACCGACGGAGCAGGCGCGGTGGCCAGCGTGGACGCCGTGGGCACCGGACGCACGCGCACGCAGTGTGTGGCCGGCACCATGACTACCGGCACCGTGATTCTGAGCGGCCTGCACGAGGAGACCAGCGAGATCCCGGCCGCGGACATCATTCGCCGCGAAATTACGCTGCGCGGTTCGTTCTCCTATTCGCCGGCCAATTTCAGGGAGGCGCTGGCCCTGTTGGACCGGGACGAGATTTCGTTGGAGCCCTGGATCGTGGAAGCGCCCTTGGCCGACGGCGGCAAGTGGTTCGACAGGCTGATCGACGCGCCGGGCGATGTCTCCAAGGTTCTGCTGGTTCCCGAGAGCCAATGAAACAAGGCCGCCCGCGGTGCGGCCGGAGGTCGACCATGAAGATCGTTGACATCAGAGCAGTGCGCGTGGTTCCACCGGACCGTCCCGCACCTGCCGGCGCCACGGCGCGCTCCTGGCACCACACCGCCGAAGTGGCCAATCCGATGTCCGGCTACCCGCGTTACAAGGCACACCGGAGCTTGTGGCTGCCGGCCTGGGAACAGACTTGGTGCCAAGTCACCCTTGAGGACGGAACACGCGGCCTGGGCAGTACACCGCACGGTCGGGTTACCGCCGCCATCATCGACGACCACCTGGCGCCCCGCCTCATCGGCGAAGACGGCTATGCAGTGGAACGATTGGCCGACATCATGTTCAGGCTGACCAAGCCCTACGGCTCGGGCGGCCTGGCAGCCTGTGCGGTCAGCGCCGTGGATTTGGCCCTGTGGGATGCCAAGGGACGCAGTCTGGGACAACCGGTGTACAGCCTGATCGGCGGCCCGGTCAGGGACACCATTCCATGCTATGCCACCGGCAACGACGTCGACTGGTACCGCGAATGCGGATATGCGCGCTTCAAGCTGGCCTGCCCTTACGGTCCGGCGGACGGCCTCGCCGGACTTGAGAAGAACGAAGCATTCGTGGCGGATGCCCGTGCCCGGATTGGGGACCACAGCGACTTGATGCTCGATTGCTGGATGGCCTTAGATGTGGAGTACACCGTGGAGCTGGCCAACCGCCTGCGCCCCTACCGCCTGACGTGGATGGAGGAGTGCCTGATCCCCGAGGACTTCGACGGTCACCTTGAACTCCGCCGACGCCTGCCCTGGCAAACCCTGTCCACGGGGGAACACTGGTACGGGGTGCAGCCATTCCAGTGGGCCGCACGCCACCAGGCCATCGACATCTTCCAGCCCGACATTGCCTGGTGTGGCGGCCTGTCCACCTGCCTGAAGATCGCAGCCGTGGCGGAGTCGGCCGGCAAGCAATTGATTCTGCATGGAGGTGGCAACACAGTCTGGGGCCAGCACTTCAGTGTTGCGCGGCCCTGCGTCCCGCTGCTGGAGTGTTTCCAGAGCACCGATCCGGGTGTTGATCCCGACGATGCCGTTTCATTGCCCGGCTTGGCGGTTCCAACCGATGGTTCCCTCATACCCAACGACGGCCCCGGATTCGGACTGGAGATTGAGGACGCGTGGATCGAGGATTTCTTCGCCACGGGCAGATCGCACGCTTCACGTCCAACACTTTGAAGCGGTGTGGCTCGGGGGCTTCTCAACAACCCTATAATCCCTGTTTGCCGACAGTTCGCTGCGACTGGCAACATATCCAACATCCGAAACGCGGCACACTGCACTTTCCAAGGAGTGTCAACGCATGGGTATCCGGTTCACCGACGATGAAATGCTGTTCTTCAAACGCAACGGGTTCGTGATCAAGCGAAACGTCCTGAAGCCGGAACACATCGAGAAGGCCCAAGAGGTTTTCTGGTCTGAAGCTCCCCCGCAGTTGGTCAGGGATGATCCTTCCACCTGGATCGGCCCCTTCAGGAAGGAATTCGAGATCACGGTCGAGGACAAAGCACCGGGGATAGACCAGCGCCAGGGTTATCGCTGGAATCTCCGCCACATTGGCGAAGACGCCTGGATGATGGACATGATTCCGCGCAATCCCGACCTGCTCGGCATGGCCGAACAGCTTCTGGGAACCGGGAACCTGGTTTCGCCCATGCGCACACGGGGCATCTACACGACCCTACCCCGCAAAGATGGAGCGAAGCTTGACGACCACCTTCACGTGGATCAGCACGTCTTTCATCTGGGAACCGTTACCTACCTTGGCAAGGTGGTTCCCGGAGGCGGCGGGTTCCGAGTTTGGCCCACGAGCCATCGGTGGTTCTACAACACGTTCGCGTCCCAGTACAAGGGCACCCAATTCAATGAGGACCAAGCAACCACCAACCGATACCTGGAGACCAAGGAGTTCTTTGAAACCCAGCCTTCGGTCGAGTGCACCGGCGATGCCGGGGATGTGGTGTTCTGGCATCACCGTCTTGCCCACATGGCAGGTCACAACACTTCCGACAACCTGCGCCAGGCGATCCTGTACGACTTCAAGAAAGTGGATTTCGACTATACCCAGGAACTGCCGCCGCAACCCAACATGTGGGTTGACTGGCCGGGCCTTGACCGCCTGAACTGACTGACGAATTCGGCTGCAGAGTGGCCCGCCATGTTGAACAGCCACCCATTCTGACGACCGATGGGCTGATCCGAAACCGGGCCAGCCCTTTTTGTTGCGAGGACAACCCCTTTCAATGACCGATCCGACCCCGGACACCACCGCGTCCTGGCGTGCCCACTACTCGCTCGACCCGGACATCGCCTTCCTCAACCACGGCAGCTTTGGAGCGGTGCCCATACCGGTCCAAGAGGACTTCCACGAATGGCACCGCCGGATTGAAACCAACCCAGTGGACTTTATGGTCTCCGTGGTGCCGGAAGGCACCGACAAGGCGCGCGCTGCGCTTGCGGAGTTCGTCGGCGTTCCGGCCAAGCAGCTCGCATTCGTCACCAACGCCACGATGGGCGTCAACATCTTTGCGCGAGCCCTGCAACTGTCGGCCGGCGACGAGGTGTTGGCCACCAGTCAGGAGTACGGCGCGACCCAGAAGGCGATGCAGTACTGGGCACGGCAGGCCGGGGCCGGCTACCGCATCCAGGACGTGCCATTCCCGGCCACAGACAAGGAAGAGTGGCTCGATACGTTCTGGAAGGGCGTGACTCCCGCCACGAAGGCCCTGCTCTTCAGCCACATCACCGCTCCCACCGCATTTACGTTGCCCATGGAGGAACTGTGTGCCAGAGCCCGCGCGGAAGGCATCGCGACGGTGGTGGACGGAGCCCACGCTCCGGGGAACATCGATCTGTCACTGGAAAAGGCTGGCGTGGACTTCTACACCGGCAACTGCCACAAGTGGCTATCCAGTCCCAGGGGCACTGGGTTCATTTATGTCAATGAACGTTTCAACAAGCAGCTGGAACCCCTGGTCGTGAGCCATGGCTGGGATCCGGACGTGCGGAGCGACGATCCCGTGCAGGAGTACGTGAACTACCAGGGCACCATCGATCCCTGTGCGCGGCTGAGCGTGCCGGCAGCCATTCGGTTTCTGAAGGACCTTCCCATGCAGGAGGCGCGCAAGCGCAACCATGCCTTGGCCCAAGCCACGCGCCAGGCCATTGCGGACCTCTTTGGCATGCCCACGACTTGCACGGATGATGAAGGTTGGTACAGCCAGATGGTCACGGCCTGGCTTCCTCCGGGTGCGTCCGAAAAGATCGGAGACAGACTGTGGAGCAAGTACCGGATCATCATTCCCCTGGGCAGCGCCAAGGGAGTTGATCTGGTGAGGATTTCCGTCAAGGAGTACAACTCGACCGAGGACCTCGACCGTTTGGTGGGCGCTTTGCGAACCGAACTTCTGTAGACCGTGTTCTGAAGCGGCAGTACCCGTCAACCAAACATGGTCAACTCGTGGCCAATATCCAGAATGGGGGAAACCCGGACGATGGTCGATGTCCTTGGACGGACCATCCAAGTCACGTGTTGGATGCCAACTTCCTCATCCCGATGCATTCTCCAGCGACAGTGTTCTCCGAGATGAAAGATATGCCGAAGCACTGACCAATGCGTCCTGCGCCGACAGCGTGCCTTTACGAAAATCGGGGAGCGGTACGGAAAGGTTGTCCAAGGCCGGTAAGTCAATGTCCACCAGGAAGTCGCCAACGTTCAGATTCAGGGCCGGCAATCGTTTGACGAGGTCCAGGTTTGGCATGAAACGACCTGTCCCAAGGTCGAATTCCCACTGTGGCACAACCTGTCGCCAGTCAGGCAGGGCGTTCTTGGCGCGTTGGCCCAAGTCGCCAATGGTTCCTGGGATTGGCTCCGAACCTACACCACCAAATTCCAGATCCATCCACTCCAGATTCGGGTCGGGAAAGTAAGCTGCATAATCGAACTCGGGGACAGGCGGATCCAGGTTCAGGTCGGGTGCCACCCGAGACATCCAATCGGACAGCCTGGAACGCATGCCCGGGTCGATCAATTGACTTTGGCCTCTTCGCCAAACCGACAGTTCGCCCAGGAACTCCTCGGTTGCCTGCAAATCCGCAAGGAACTGGGGCAGATGGCCCTGCTCGTCCAATGCTGCCCACCATTCATCGCCTAGTTCAATTACTTCATTGGTCAGGAACACAAATCCGATCACGGCGAGCGGGACCGTCGCGACCTGCAACAGCGGTAGCAGTACCGGAAACGCAAGCGCAAGGCCCATGATCAACCCGGTCACGATGAAGGTTCCCGCACCTGCGGCTGCCGTTGCCCTGATTACCCCGAAGACAAACTCCTTGCGCGAGATATCGCCCTGGTAGTACCTGAGTCCGAGTTCCAGAACGGACAACACCCCTACGATGACTACACTGGCCATGGCAGTAGTCAACAAAGGCTTGCCCGCCAAGACCAGCGCGGCCCTGACGCCCTTCATCAACAGGACCGTCTTGGCATCCAGGATGTCCAAGCGACTCATCCTTCGCTGGCCCAGATCCCGGTTGTTTTTGCGATCCCACCAAATCCCATTGTCGGCCATGTCCGCACCACCCTCGCTGCGCGGAACAATGTGACTCCAATCCATGCCGACGTGGAACTCCTCGAGTCCCTGCGGACCCAACGCCCGAATGGGTGCCGGTACTTTCCGATAGAGCGCCTGTGCCTCGGGCAGGGAGCGCCAGATTCCCTGTCCCCCGGCCGTTCGGTAGCGCCTCAGAAGCACCCGTCCCTCATCACCCAGGTTCTGCAGGTTGCTGAAGTCGTAGGTTCTGAACAGTCGCTCGAACCGGTGCAGTGCCAAGCCGGCGACCACGTATGAACCCAATCCCGCACGCATGATGTCCTGCATCTCGTGCGTCGCGAGCAGGTTACTGCCGCCCGGAATTCCAATCAGCGGTGGAACCTCCTCCCGTTGATCCTTTCCAGCGTGATTTGATGCAGGATACAGAGCCAACGCCAAGCCACTGCGTCCGGCCAGTGCCAGGAAGGTCCTGCGCGTCATCAAAGGACTGCGAATGTCAAGGTCGGAAGCAAGGCCGTGGCCAAGTTCGAACAGAGACATGATTATTCTCTTTCCAAGTGGTTCAAGATCGGAACTAAGTCTATCATTCAGGCGTTTAATAATCAATTAAATCATCACGATTTGGGGTCTAGACTCAATATTCGGATTGAAAACATACAGTAGTGATGCCTTGTCAACTGTGGACTTATTGATTTGATGAACCCGTTACAGGTCAATGGGGAAACACTTCACCGTATGATGGCCATCCGGCCATCGCAAGTCGCGGATTTGTGGATTTCCGGTTGTTTCCGGGGTGATCGACACGATTCCGGTACCGTACGCTACAGCCAATACATCACGTTGTGGACCTCTCACAGCCAGTTCTGCTGACGACTGCCCTCCCTTGGTTACGCACTACCCGCAAGCCTCAACAGGGGATCCCATGAAGACGGTTCTCGTCACCGGAAGTACCAACGGAATTGGCAAGGCCACTGCCAAAGCCTTGGCCAGACTTGGATGCCAAGTCATCGTCCACGGACCCGACGATGCACGGGCCAGATGCGTACAACGGGACCTGATCAGTGCCACTGCCAACCCGGATATCCAAGCTGTCTCGGCCGACTTCTCCTCCCTGGCCCAGGTTAGGGAACTGGCTCAGGAGATCAGCAGTTTGCCCAAACTTGACGTGCTCATCAACAACGCTGGGATCGCCACAAACCACCGGACGCTCACGGAGGACGGGTTCGAAAGTACATTCGGCATCAATCACCTGGCACCGTTCCTGTTCACGAACCTATTGCTGGATCTTCTCCAGGACAGCACTCCCGCCAGGATTGTCAACGTGAGTTTAAGCGTCCACAAACGTGGTCGCATGGATCTCGGCGACCCGCAAATGACACGGCACTTCAGTGGTTGGGATGCCTATTGCAACTCGAAACTCGCCAATGCCCTGTTCACATGCGAATTGGCCCGCAGGCTGGATTCCAGCCGGATAACCGCCAATTTCCTGCATCCGGGAGCCGTTGCCACCAAGCTGCTCCATGTGTTCCTTGACGGCGGGAGTACGGTTGAATCGGGAGCCGAGACACCGGTCCACCTTGGATTGGCTCCCGAAGTTGCACGGGTTTCCGGTCACTACTTCGTAAATCGACAGCTGCCTCCCGCGTCATCGACGGTTGACGACCGACGGCTAGCGGCAGAACTGTGGCGTGCAAGCTCCAAACACACTGGATTGGAAACCTGACTGGCTTCGCCGAATTCACATGCAGTGAGCAGCGATAAGTCAAGCTCCCTGGTGGGAACGACAGTCTCAGTTGCCCAACCGATTCCTCTCCGGGGTTGTCAGAACATCGCACCGAATGTAGAGGGACTTGTGCGCCTCCTTCAGACGGCTTGTAGGATTGCGAACACGAAGCAGCCCAGGAATCGTCCTTCCGATCTATCCCCTTCCAGAGGTTCTCAGAAGTTCAGACTGTGCAGACCATCCGCACCGCATCTGTCAGACGATGCCGGAAGGCGGCCAGGCCATAGACCGGGCAACTCACGAACCTCGCCCCAAGACAAACCGGTCCCAGCCAATTCCGACGCCAACTGCCATCGTTCGTTTTCCACCACCCGTAAGGTCCAAGAAGGAACTTCCCCATGAAAACAATTCTAGTCACCGGCAGCTCCGACGGCATTGGCAAAGCCACCGCCAAGGCCTTGGCCGAACATGGTTGCGAAGTCATCGTCCACGGACGCGACGACGCACGGGCAAAGTCCACACAAAGGGATCTAATCTCAGCCACCGGCAACCCGAACATCCGGACAGTCGTCGGCGATTTCTCTTCGCTGGTTCAGATCAGGGACATGGCCACAGAGATCGGCCATCTACCGAAACTTGACGTCCTCATCAACAACGCTGCCATCGCAACCAATCACAGGACGCTCACCGAGGATGGGTTCGAAAGCACCTTCGGCATCAATCATCTGGCACCGTTCCTGCTCACGAACCTGCTGCTCGACCTGCTCAGGAACAGTGCTCCCGCAAGGATCATCAACGTGAGCTCGGGTGCCCATACGAGTGGACACATAGACCTCGACGACCTCCAAATGAGCCGTCGATTCGACGGATGGGATGCCTATTGCAATTCGAAGCTTGCCAACGCCTTGTTCACTTGCGAGTTGGCACGCAAGTTGGATCCCGACTTGGTCACCGCCAATTTCCTGCATCCGGGAGTCATCGACACCAAGCTGCTGCACGTGAACTTCAGCGGTGGGAGCCCCGTGGAATCGGGAGCCGAAACCCCGGTCCACCTTGCGCTGGCTTCCGAAGTTGCAAGGGTTACCGGCCGCTATTTCGTGAATCGACAACAATCCCCTGCGTCATCGGCGGCGGACGACCGGCACCTGGCAGCGGAGCTGTGGCGCGTCAGTGCCGAACTTACGGGTTTGGAGGCGTAGGCGAACTTCCGGCCTCAAGCAGCAATCGGGGGCTGCTTGGGTTCACCCGATTCGAGTGCACCTGCCTCCATGCGTCGTCCGCCAGTTCATGAAGCAAAAAAGGGGCCCGGTGGAACTCCAGCCCCTCCGGACTATCGGGGTGCTGAATGCAGGGCCTTGGACACCGACGAGAGCAGACACTCGGATCCGCGCAGCCGTTCTGCTGACCAGACACACCGGCGCGGACTACAATTGGGCCCGGCCCCCCGGCCGCACTTGCCGAGGGTCACCGAGGATACAAGATGCCCACAGGTTGCGCTGGTCCGTGCATCATGGTCACCCCAACAACGCCGTGACCACCGCGTATTCCAAACTCCTCCTCGGCAAATCCCTGTCCAGACCATGAAGGACCAATCCCTCGCATGACTTTCGACCCCATCACTCTGGAAATCCAGTGGCAGCGACTGGTCAACATCGTAGACGAGATTGACAACGCGGTCATCCGCACGTCGTTCTCAACCATCGTGGGCGAAAGCCACGACTTCGGGTGCGCCCTCATGGACGCAGAAGGTTCCGGCCT
>CAZMKQ010000001.1:95928-96227 GCA_964566955.1 uncultured Caldilineaceae bacterium
CCTGGCCCAGGCGCAGTGGAGTCCGCCCCAGTTCTGCACGATGTTGCCCCGCACCACCAAGTCCATGCTGAAACGCTTTCCACCGGACACACTCAAGGATGGGGATGTGTTGGCAACCAACGATCCCTGGATCGGCAGTACCCACCTGCCGGACTACAACCTCGTGTCGCCGGTGTTCCACAAGGGCCGACTGGTGGCTTTCCTGGGCACCGTCGCCCATGTTTCGGATGTTGGCGGGCACCTTGGGGACCTGGAAGCCCAGGACTTGTTCATGGAAGGCACGCGGGTCATGCCCACCA
>CAZMKQ010000002.1:0-8104 GCA_964566955.1 uncultured Caldilineaceae bacterium
CCTGGCCAACCTGGACATCCTGCAGACCGGCGAATATCACAAGAAGGCCCGGCATGCCGGCAACTACCTCTTGGGTGCGCTCAGGCACCTGGAGGAACACGACAACGTGGGCGAGGTGCGCGGCAAGGGGATGATGCTGGCCGTGGAGCTGGTCGAGGACAAGGAGTCGCGGACGGAAGCCGGCACCGCCGAAGCCGTGAAGAGCGCCTGCATCGAAAAGGGGTTTATGCCGCGTGTGGTCGGCAATCTGCTTGTCATGTCTCCGCCACTGATTTCCACGGACGCGGAACTGGATCGGATCGCCGATATCCTGGCCGAGGCCGTGGACGAGGTTCACGCTGCCTGATCCGCACGCCGGGTCCCCGCAGGGAGTTTTAATGAGATCGGTACAGGGGCTCCCTTGGGAGCCTCTGCTGCTTAAGGAGAATCCCCATGCCCACGTGTGCTGACGTTCTGGCCCGTTCGCTGCACGACCTCGGTGTGCGCACGGTGTTTGGTTTGCCGGGCGGGGAGAACGTCCGGGTATTGGACGCCCTCCGGGAGCTGGGCATCGAATTCGTGTTGGTGCGCAACGAATCCAGTGCCGCCTACGCGGCGTCCGCGCGCTGGACCCTGACCGGGGAACTTCAGGCCTGTCTGACCACGTTGGGGCCTGGCATTACCCATGCCGCGGCCGGCGTGGGGCACCTGTGGCTCGACCGGGCCGGCGTGGTGGTGATCAGTGCCTGCACCGCGGAGGCGTCCGGGCCCATGCACACCCACCAGGTATTGGACCAGGAACACCTGATGGCTCCGATGGTCAAGGCGCACATCAAGGTGGAGCCGGCCAATGTCCATGCCGTGCGTGACGTGTGTTCCCTGGCCGCGGCGGGCAGGCCCGGTCCCGTCTACGTGCAGATTTCCAACGAAGTGGCCGGTTTGACGGCCGCCGGTAACGGCACCGATCCCGAGCCTCGGCCTCCGGCTTGGCCGGAACCGGACCTGGAAGGTGTGGCGAAGGCACTGGCCCTCGTGGCGCGCGCCCACCGGCCGGTGATGGTTGTCGGGCTTGGCGCGCGGGACACATCCCTGCGGCCCTCGGTACAGGCCTTGGCCGGCTCGCTGCAGGTCCCCGTTGTGGCAACGCCCAAGGCCAAGGGCATTGTGCCGGACAGCCATCCGCTGGCCGCCGGAGTCATTGGATTGACCAGGACCGATCCGGTATATGAGCTTCTGGAGCAGGCGGACCTGGTGATCGCCATCGGGTTCGATGTTGTGGAACTGGTTCTCCCGTGGGAGTTCGACGGCGGCCTCGTGTGGGTTGCGGAGTGGCCCAATGTGGACCCGCCTTTGCCGGCCGACGTGGAACTCGTGGGGAATGTCGCCACCCATCTGGGAGCCTTGGCCAAGGCCGCGGCACCGTCAGCGGGATGGAGCGACACCCACTTCCACACCTTTAGAAAGGATCGCACGGTGCCTGTGCCCAAGGCCACGGCCGCGGGTCGGGTGAGCCCGCAGGCGGTCATGCGGTCCTTGCGCCGGCATGCGGACCGCGATGCCGTCATGACGGTGGACGTGGGGTCCCACAAGATTCACTTTTCACTGGACTGGCCCACCCACGACGTATCCGGTTTCCTGTTGTCCAACGGCCTGTCGTGCATGGGGTTTGGCCTGGCCGGAGCCATCGGGGCCGCGACGCTGGCTCCCGGGCGTCAGGTGATCTGCGTGATCGGAGACGGTGGCTTGGCCATGTGTGCGGGTGAACTGGGTCTGTTGCGCGAATTGGGCGCCAACGTCAAGGTGGTGGTGATGCAGGACGAGGCATTGGATCTGATCCGGGTCGCACAGTTGCGGGCGGGAAGTCCGGTGCACGGAACCGAGTACGGAGTGTCGGTGGACCATGCAAGGCTGGCGGCGGCCTATGGAATTCCAGGCCAACGGGTCACGGACGACGCCTCTCTGGATGATGCCGTGCGCACGGCCTGTGTCCAAACCGGGCCCTACTTGGTGGAGGTCATGCTGGATCCCGTGTCCTATCCGACCTTTCCTTCCACGTCAGATGGCCGGGGCGCAACATATCCGCAATAGGTTCCAATACCGCGCGGCCGCCGAGAACCGTTTCACACGTAGATGCCTTCGAGTACGGGAGCAATCGCGCTCCAGTCAAAACGGGTCTCGACCAGGCGCCGTCCGTTGGCCACACGCGGCCACACCGCGTCCGGCTCGGACCAGGTGCGCGCAATCGCGTTGACGAAATCGTTCGGGTTGTCCGCCAGCAGGCAGTGGGTTTCGTTTTCCAGGGGCAGCCCTGCGATCCCCTGGTTCGTTGACACCAGGGGAATGCCGGCGGCAAGGGTTTCCAGCACCTTGAATCTGGTCCCTCCCCCCTGAAACAGCGGCACAACAAATGTGGCGGCCTGTTCCAGGTAGGGCACCAGGGACTCGACATAACCGGTGACGGTGACACCGGGCATGTGGTTCAGGGCCAGTACGTTCGCGGACGGATCGCGGCCCAGAATCGTGAACGATGCGTCCGGGAACCGCTCGCGCAGCAGGGGCATGGCTTCGCGGCAGAACCAGGTTACGCCAGCGACATTGGGACGGTAGTCCATCTTGCCCATGAACAACAGGCTGTGGGGACGCACCGAAGTCCGCTCGACCTTCGGCAGGGACCGAATGTCCAGGCAATTGGGAACCAGCGACACACGCTGCGCAGGAACGTGCTCCAGGACCTGTTCGCGATCCTCGGGACTGACGGTTGAAACGTGCCAGGCACTGCGCCAGGCATCCGTTTCATGGTGCCTGGTTCGATGGGTCTGCAGTTGGTTGTAAAGACGATAGGGAATATCGGCGGCGGACAAGGCCTCATCGGCCCGCATCGACTCGCGCAGGCGATACTCGATGTTGTGTTCATCCAGGACGTAGGGAACCCTGGCTGAGAGCCGGTGACGAATCCTGTGCCACGTCCCCATCATTTCGAATCCGGCCACGTGGACGCAGTCGAAGGGCTTGGTCGCGTGTCGGGCCAATGCCCTGTCGACCAATGTGTCGCTGGCATAGGCCTGCCAGATGTCGGGCATGGACCTGCCCATGTCCAACAGCCGCGTTGCCCAAGGGCGCTCCGGCCAGGCATCGACCTCGCCAAAGGCAACGAGTGCGGCGACTTCCGATGGCAGGGTTGGCGAGCCTGTGTCGAAGGCGCCGCACAGCAGCTCCACCTCGTGCCTTTCAGCCAGAATTCTGAGGAGGTGGAAATTGCGCAGATTGCGGCCTTGGGTAAGTGGCCACGGCACAACAGGAGCAAGGAACAGGATGCGCATCGTCATTTCACCGGATCAGGTTTGGCGCGCCGCTGCACGGTAGACGTTCAGGGTCTGCCGGGCCGTCTTTTCCCAACTGAACTCCAGGACTCTCTGGCGCCCCTTGTCCACCAGGTCGGAAACGAGCTCCTCCGAGTTGAGCAGTGACAGAACGCTCGAGGCAACATCCTCGGGGGCTCCGGGGTCGTGGGTAAGGGCGGCGTCGCCTGCCACTTCCGGCAGACAGGACGCATTGCTGCATACCACGGGGGTGCCGCTGGCCATGGCCTCCAGAAGCGTAAAGCCGAAACCTTCGTACAGCGCCGGATGCACCAGGCACTTGGCATGTCGGTAGGCCTGCACCAGGGATGGCTCCGACAGTTTTCCGGCAAAGACGCAGGCACTCTCGATGCCGCGCCGGGCGGCCTGTGCCTCCAGATCGTCCTGAAGCCACCCCGAAGCGCCTGCCAGGACCAGCATCAGCTTGCGGCCTTCGGGACGGGCTCGGACGATGGCGAAGGCTTCCAGAAGGGTGGCGACGTTTTTACGGGGTTCAAGCGTGCCCACGTGCAGAAGGTAGTCGTCCGGCAGCCAATCGGGTTTGGGGGACGCGGTCGATTGCGGTTCGGTCCCGTCCTTTAGGAACCCCGGGTCAACGGCGTAGGGCACGATGGTCGTTTTGCCGGCTGCCTCCGGGAATCGGTCGGCCAAGTCGGTTGCCGTATGCAGGCTTGGTACCAGAATGGCCGCGGCATGCCGCACGGCAAGGGGCAGTTGTCCGTAGTAGACGGTGGCGTCATCCGTCAGGACCTCGGGCCATTTCAGAAAGGCCAGGTCTTGGACCGTGATCACGGTTGGCAGCTTGGTTTGCAATGGTCCGATGAAGTCCGGGAAGTGGACCACATCCCACCTGCCCAGCGACAGTTCCAGGGCCAGGCCGGCTTGTTCCCAGGGGTGGTGGACCGGACTGAACAGGGTTCGATGGCGCCACGCCGTCGGCACGCGCATCGCCGCCGGCTGGTTCCTGTGGTGGAAGACGGTGAACCGATCCCCGGAATTGAGCGCGTGCAGGGCGGAGCACAGGTTGCTGGCATACCGGGTGATGCCGGCCTGCCGATGGTATGCAAGCCTGGCATCGATGCCGATTCGAATCATCCGTTGCTGCAGCCTTTCCTACAGATTCGCCGGTCGTGGAGTCCGACAACCTGTGGACACTTCAATGGCACAATGACCTACATTATTGTTACATCATGTGTCGCCAAGGGCACAGGGACCGTTTCGGCCACAAACCACCCGATCCCTTTTACCAGCAATTGCGCCACTTTGCCGACCGGGCATGAAGGCTAGCACCATGGATTTGCCACAGCTGGAACAAATCGTCAATTGGCTTGACGAGGAACACAAACGGAACCGCACCGAGATCGTGCGGTTGGGCCACCTGCTGGAAATGCAGGGCAACAGCCAGGTCGGACAGACCAAGCAGCTGCAGGAGCTGGAAGGCACGGTGATGCGCTTCGAGGCCCAAGTGTCGCGGTTGCAGCAGTACGAGAGCACGCTGGACGGTTCCCGACAGGAACTCCTCGCGCTCATCGAACGGGAAGAGACCCAGCGCATCAAGGCCATCCGCGAGTTGGAACGGGCCCGGGAGGCGGATCGGGACACGGCCCAGCGCGACATTGCCGCCTTGCAAAGGGACGCGCACCGCTCCACCCAGCTCGAACAGGATCTGCAAATCCGACAGTCCGACTTCACCCGCCTGGCCGAATCGATCCAGGCGATGGACGGCCAGATCAAGGCACTGGAGGCCGCGCTGGAGGAGAAGACCCAGAACATCGACTTCATGCTGGAACTGCGCAGCACCGAAGTTCAGCGCATCACGCAGCAGCAGGAGGAGCAGACGGTGCATCTGCGTCGCCTGGATGAATTGGAGAGCACCAACACCCAGCAGGACCAGGAAATCCGCAGGCTGCGGCAGGAACTGACGGAGCTGCACGAATCGGGCAATCGGCATGGCCGGAACCTCGACGAGCTGGCGGACGAAATGCGGGGCCAGATGATTGACTTCAGCAAGCAGATTAGGGCTGTGGACGCCGCCGTGCAGGAGTTGCCGCCGTTGATTGAGGGTCTGCAGAACCAGTTGCGCCTGCAGGCCGAGGCACAGGATCACATTCGCAGGTCGGTGCTCGATTCGCGGGGCTTGCGGGAGCAGATCGATCAGGCCATCCACCAGTTCCAGGAATCGGAACGGCTGTTCCAGGCGCGGATTGAAAGTTCGCTCGAGGAGGCCAAGGCCGGAGTGGCGGAGCGGGAACGCAAGGAGCGCATGCAGCGGGATCACCAGTGGCAGGAGCAGGCGCAGGACAACGCAGCGACGAAGGAAAGCCTCATGTCCCTGTCCCAGTCCCTCAAGACCCACGAGGCCCTGCTCAAGCAACTGTGGTCCCTCCAGGAGACCTATCCCCAGCAGGCGCTGAGGGCCGCGCAGTCCCAGGTGGACAATCTTCAGGACAGCCTCAGGGAACGGGACCGGATTGTCCGGGCCCTGGAGGACGAATGGATGCGGCTGCGCCGCAACGTCGAGTTGTACGCCAACAGCTCGAGCGGACAGGAAATCGACGGCGCGGATGGCGCGGCGGTGCCGTAGGCATGCGCGTCCTGAGCACGGCCGGGCATGTGGATCACGGCAAGTCCGCCCTGGTGCAGGCCCTGACCGGTACGGATCCCGATCGGCTGGCGGAGGAAAAGCGTCGTGGACTGACGATCGAGCTGGGCTATGCGTTCCTGGACTCCGAACCGCCCGATCCGGCCCGCCGTACCGGACTGGTCGATGTCCCGGGCCACCTCGACTTCATCCGCAACATGCTGGCGGGGATGAGCGGGATTGATGCGGCGATACTGGTCGTGGCGGCAGACGACGGGGTCATGCCGCAGACGCGCGAGCATCTTTCCATCCTGGACCTGTTGCGGGTTCCCGCCTGCCTGCCGGTCCTTTCCAAGGTGGATGCCGTCGACGATCCCGAGTGGCTGGAACTGGTCGAACTGGACCTTGCCGACCACCTGGCGCAGACGCGGTACGCGGATACGGCGATTCTGCGAGCGAGCGCCCACGAGGGCATCGGCCTGGACGACCTGCGCCGGGCGATTTTCGACCTGCCGGAGCGGAGGCCCGAAGCCGTTCTCGACCAACCCGCGCGCTTGCATGTGGACAGGGTGTTTGTGCGGTCCGGTTTTGGCACCGTGGTTACGGGCACGCTGTCCACCGGGACCTTGGAACTGGGACAGACGGTTGGCTTGCAGCCGTCCGGCCTCTCCGGGCGCATCAGGGGATTGCAGTCCTACCATGAGGCGAAGGACCGCTGTGTCGCCGGGACACGGGTGGCCGTGAACATCAGCGGGGTATCCCACGGCGACGTTCAGCGCGGCGACGCGCTGTGCACCGAGGGAACCGTGGCCCCGAGCCACCTGGCGGATGTCAAGGTGGAACTGCTGCCCGACGCGTTCAAGGCGCTGGAACACAACCTGGACATCATGCTGTTTCATGGGACCACGGAGACCCTCGCCCGCGTGCGGCTGATTGGCTCGCAGGTGATCGAACCGGGTCGGAGGGGCTATTGCCAGCTGGTCCTGTCCGAACCGATGGTGTTGGATGTCGGCGACCGGTTCATCGTCCGCTTGCCGTCCCCCAGCGTCACGCTGGGAGGCGGAGAGGTCTTGGACCCGGCCCCCGATCGCCATTGGAAGCGGTTTCACACCGGCAGCCTGGAGCGCTTCCGGGTTCTGGACACCGACGACTTCAGGCTGCAGCTGGAATACAAAATCCGCACCCGTCCCCTGATCAGCCGGTCCGAACTGCTCGCCCATGCCGGCACCGAGGCGACACAGTGGCGCCGGCACTTGGAACGGGAAATCGCGGAGGGCCGGACATGGTACCTGGAGGGCAGCGGCGGTCCCTGGCTTGTGCCCGACCTGGCGGCCCGGGAGTGGCGGGACTTCGCGGAGGAAACGCTTGGGGAGTGGCATCGGGCATGGCCACTCCGTTCCGGCCAGCCCCGTGGCGAGTTCCTGGCGCGCCTGACCGGATGGATGCGCCGGCGGCACCAGGTGTCGGCCTCAACCCCGCAACTGAACGCAGCGGTGGCCGCCTGGTGTGCTGAGGACAGGATTGTGGCCGAAGGTGATATCGTGCGCCTGCCTGGGCACCAAGTCAAGTACTTGCCGGAACAGGATCGCCTGATGGACAGGCTGACGCAAACCATGGAAGCGGCGGGATTTCTACCGCCCAACAAAGGGGATGTCCTGCAGATGTTGGCCGGAGACCAGGAACTCCTGGATCATCTTCTGGTCTCCGGCCAGTATGTGGCGCTCGACCAGGACGTGATCTTCCTGGCTTCCGTCCATCGGCGGGCTCAGGAGGCCGTGTTGCGGCTTCTGGACGAACTCGGCAGTGTCACCATGGCCCAGGTCAGGGATCGTCTGCCGACCAGCCGCAAGTATGCACAGGCGCTGTTGGAGCGGATGGATCAGGATCAGCTTACCCGGCGCGATGGCAACCTCCGCACCCGTGCCTGAGGCCTTGGGCCCAAGGGCCTGCCTGATGGCAGCTTCCGGTTTGGGCGGCAGGTAATCCGGCCATCGATCGATTGACTACACAGGCGGACGTTGCAGGCATGGGCATTCACAGGGTGCAAGTTGATCACTACCGGATTCCATTGCCGGTTGTAATGTCCGATGCCACCCATGGCGACATGAGCCACTTCGGCTTGGCAACCGTCCGTGTCCTGACCGACGACGGCGTGGAGGGCATCGGCTACAGCTACGTCGTGGGC
>CAZMKQ010000002.1:8114-77298 GCA_964566955.1 uncultured Caldilineaceae bacterium
GACATTGGCGGCGGCGCGTTGCATGCCATGCTGGCCCAGGATTTGGCACCCGTGCTTCCGGGTCGCGACAGCGACGACCGGGAACGGCTCTGGCATGAACTCTGGTGGCGGGTCCACTTTGTGGGCCGCGGCGGCTTGGCGTCCTTCGCCCTGGCCGCCGTCGATGTGGCCTTGTGGGATGCCGCGGCCAAGCAGGCGTCCCAACCATGGTGGAAGCTGCTTGGGGGCTGGCGCAAGCCGGTGCCGGCCTATGCGGGAGGGATTGACCTGCAGTTTCCCTTGGACAGGCTCCTGCACCAGGCCGATGGGTTTCGGGACGCGGGGTTCCGGGCGATCAAAATGAAGGTGGGCCGCCCGTCATACAGGGAGGATGCAGATCGGGCCCTGGCCATGCGCGCCCACTTGGGCGACGGTTTCCCCCTGATGGCGGACGCCAACATGCAGTGGTTGCCCCATCAGGCCATCCGGGCGGCCCGAGCCTTGTCGGACGCCAACCTGTATTGGATCGAGGAGCCGACCATTCCAGACGACTATGCCGCCCACGCCCGAATTGCCCGCGAGGGCGGCCTGCCGGTGGCCACCGGCGAGAACCTGCACTCGATCCACGAATTCAAACACATGCTGGACCTGGGAGAGGTTGCCTTTCCCGAGCCGGACCTGGTGACGCTGGGCGGGGTGACGCCCTGGCTCAAGGTGGCGCACATGTGCGAGGCCCGCAATCTGCCCGTGACCACCCACGGAGTCCACGATCTGCATGTCCATCTTCTGGCGGCCGTGCCCAACGCTTCCTATCTTGAAGTGCACGGGTTCGGCCTGGAAAGGTACATGGAAGAGCCGCTTGAGGTCCGCGACGGGACGGTACTGCCCCCCGATCGGCCCGGACACGGGGTGGGACTGCTGTGGGACCGGCTGGAACCCCATCGGCGGTCGTCGTCCGTGGTCTTGACGAAGGATTAACCGCTTGTATCCGAAGGCGACGGAAGCAGACGCAACGCACGCCCATTGACTCAAAACCATTGAACAGAGGAACCAAGACATGCAATATCGCAACCTGGGCCATACCGGTCTCAAGATTTCGGCCATCGGCCTCGGAACCATGCAATGGCGGTGGCGAACCACCGAAGAGGAGGCGTACGCGATCATGGACGCCTACCTTGAACACGGAGGCAACTTTCTGGACACCGCCAACATCTACAGCCAGTGGGTGCCGGAGTTGGGCGTGGGCACCAGCGAGACGGTAATTGGCAACTGGCTGCAGGCCCGCGGCAACCGGGATCAGGTGGTGCTGGCCACCAAGGTGCGCGGCCCGATGTCGGACCGGCCCAACGGCGAGGGACTGTCGCGCAGGCACATCATCGAGGCCCTGGAAGACTCGCTGCGACGGCTGCAAACCGATTGGGTGGATCTGTACCAGACGCACTGGTTCGACGCGGAGACTCCGATCGAAGAAACGCTTGAGGCCTTGACCGCGCTGGTCCGGCAGGGCAAGGTTCGCTACATCGGCTGCAGCAACTACCCCGCCTGGCGACTGATGCAGTCGCTGTGGGCCAGCGACAAGCACGATCTGCATCGGTTTGCCAGCCTGCAGCCGCACTACAACCTGCTCCATCGCCGCGAGTTCGAGCAGGAACTGGCCGAGGTATGCGAAACATACGGGATTGGTGTCGTGCCCTACAGCCCGATGGCGGGAGGTGTCCTGACCGGGAGCTACAACCGGGATCGAAGTCCGGAGACCCCGCGTGCGGAAGGCAACCAGGCCAAGTATGGCCGGGAAGAGGTGTGGCAGGTCGTGGATGCCGTGCGCGATATTGCGGAGGCCCACAATACCTGGCCCGGCGCCGTGGCCTTGGCCTGGCTCCTGTCGCGGCCGGCTATGACCTCGCCCATTGTGGGAGCCAACTCCATTGAACAGTGCACGGCCAATCTGGCGGCTGCGGACTTGCAGTTGAGCCAGGAGGAGTTGGATCGCCTGACGGAAGCCAGTGACAAAGTCGGTTAGGCCTGAGGTTGAACCTATACTGACACGGTCAACCAATCGGGCAATCCATCAACCCAAGGAAGTCCAATGTCCAATCCCTTCAGCCTGGAAGGCAAGGTCGCCCTGGTGACCGGCGGCAACGGCGGTATCGGCAGGGCCATCGCGCTGGGTTTCAAGGAAGCCGGCGCCGTAGTTGTGGCGTCGGGCCGCAGTCAGGAAAAGAACCAGGCGATGGCCGATGAACTGGGCGAGGGCCACGCGGTTCTCGAACTCGACATTCGCGACGAGGCCGCCGTCGACGCGGCAGTGGCCGGCCTGGCAGAAACGCATGGACACTTGGACATCGTGGTCAACAATGCCGGCATCGCGCGGCGCGGAACGGTTCTCGAGAGTCCGACCGCCAACTGGACCGACCTCCTGGATACCCATCTGAACGGCGCCTTCTATTGCGCGCGGGCCGCCGCGCGGCACATGTCGGCATCCGGACGCGGCGGCAAGATTATCAACATCGGGTCCATGTATTCCTTCTTCGGGCCGCCCAACGCCGCCGGCTATGCCACGGCCAAGACCGGCATGGTGGGCCTGACCAGGGCCTTGGCGGTGGAATGGGCCGAGTACAACATCCAGGTCAACGCCATCTGCCCCGGTTGGCACACCACCGACCTGAACCGGCCGCTGCTGGCCGTGATTGGCGAAGACATCGCCCTCAAGACCCCCGCCAGGCGCCTGGGTACGACCCATGACTTGGCCGGCGCGGCGGTGTTCCTGGCGGCCCCGGCATCCGATTTCATCACCGGTCAGTGCCTGACCGTGGACGGGGGCTACAGCGTTCAGGATCGCCGGTGGGACGAGGGCCAGGAGTAACTCCCAGGTCGTGAGGTATCGGACCTGCCGTGGTCGCAGAGGCGGTGAATGGGGTCCGGTCGGACCATCGGGCCATCGGCGGTGGGTTTACCCTTGCCGAGCATCATTCAGCCTGGGCGCTTTCGAGCCCAACGAAATGCGGAGTTGACAGCTCCGGTAAGCCCGGTATAGACCTGCCTGTCGCACCCGATCCCGAATGGTGGTGCGATGTTCCCTACGGACCCGTGCGGGACACCCTGAAATGTCGGCCTGCCGCGTCGAGGAATTCCTCGGCGGATGGGGCTGCCATCCAAGCCTGCACCATCTGCCGCGCAGGCATGGGAGTGGAACTCTGCTGCATCAGCTGCCGTAGTGGTTCCGCAACCGAATCCCCATAACGGAACCGCGCGAGATCGGTGATGAACTCGGCGACTTCCGTGGCCTGGTCTTCCAACCGTTGTCGCTGTTGTTCCAGGTGGACATCCTTCTCCACCAGTAGTTCGTCCTGTGCCACCAGCCGTTCATCCTGCGCCACCAGTCGTTCGTCTTTCTCACGGTCGCTGGGCAGTGGCTCGCCCGTTTCGGGGTCCAGGATCCGATAGCCGCCGTCGGTTTCCTCCCGGTGCCGTGCCTGCGAAAGGAGGATCTCACAATCCAGGGCCGGCGAGTAGGCGGACCACGCGTGGGTGGCCGCGTCCCAGAACGTGTCCAGCGGTTCGTAGCGGCCCTGCTCCAGCCGCCAGCCCCTCATTGGGCCGTCGGGCAGCAGCAGGCCGCGCTCGAAATGGGAGGGGTCCTTGGAGTCAACCGGATCCAGGATCCAGTACTCCCGGACTCCCATCCAGGCGTACCAGTCCTTTTTGAACCCCAGGTCGTTGGTGACAGTGGATGAAGACGCGACCTCGATGACACAGTCCGGGGGACAGGGCATGTCCCCACGCCGCAGGGATCCTTCCCCGGTGTTGGGGAAGGGCATGACAATCAGGTCGGGGTCGCACCTCTGTGCCTGGCCGCGGGCATCGATGAAGTGGAGCCCGATTTCCTGGTTGACGGCAAAAGGGTGGCCGCGCCGCCTCAGGAGGGTGGACAAGGCACCAAACAGGTAGCGCAGGATGACGACGTGTCTTGGGGCCACGGACATCTCGTCGCTCCTGGGCCATTCGGCAGGGTATTCCGGGGTGTTCCAGGAAGGGATGGGCTTGGACAGGTCCACCGGGGGCGTCGGTGCGGCCGTGAGCGATTCCTCCCGTACTGTCCAAGGTTTGGTGATGGCCATCGGTTGCCTCCCTAGCAAGTGGGACCATTGTACCCGGCTTGCAAACCTTCGTGCCGGCCGGCGTGCCGCGCGGCGGTCACAAGACACGGTTGTTCGGGTGTGACCGGCGAGGACCTCCTTACAACCTACTGGGATACTTCAAACCAAGCCCAACAAACCGACATCGAGCTGAAGTAGACAAGGGGAAGGATGTCACATGTCACGGTGCTACAATTGACTGTCGAGAGTCCCACGCACCGTCGTGGGCACGGCTGTGCAACGGCTGACTCGGCGGTTTGTCCCATCGCTGCACCTTCCCGCATGAACAAGACAGAGCGAGTTCGCGCCGTCCTGGCCGGTGAACAACCGGATCGGGTTCCGGCCAGTTTCTGGTTCCATTTCCCTGAAGGGGCCAAGCACGGCGATGCCTCGGTCAAGTCCCACATGGACTACCTGGCCGAAACGGATGTGGACTTCCTCAAAATCTTCAACGAGCACCCTTACCAAACCGAGTTCGAGATCAAGGAACCGGCGGACTGGGGGCGTTTGCGACCGGCTCCGTTGTCGTCCCCGTTCTTCCAGGCCATGCTTGAGGAAACCCGCGCCATCGTCGATGCCGTGGACGGGCAGTGCCTGACGGTGACCACCGTGTTCGGACCGTTCGGGGAAGGCAACCACGCCACCGGCGGTCTGGTTACGGACCACTACCGGGAGGATCCGGCGGCCGTGGCGCACGGACTCAAGGTGATCGCCGAGAGCCTGGCCGAGTTCAGCCTGGCCCTTCTCGACTGCGGCACGGACGGCATCTATTTTTCGGCCCAGGGCGGTGAACGTGATCGCTTCAGCGAGGAACAGTTCCTGTCCGACCTCAAGCCCTGTGACCTAACGGTGCTGGAGGCGATCGACGGCAAGGCCGAGTTCAACCTGCTGCACATCTGCAAGGACGATGTGCGGCTGGAGCACTACACCGACTATCCCGCCAACGCGGTCAACTGGGCGGCAGCCAAGCGCAACTGGAGCATGGCCGAGGGCCTGGCCCAATTCAAGCGGCCCGTGGTCGGCGGCCTGCACGACCGCGGCGTGATCGTGGACGGCAGCCTCGACGAGATCGAGAAGGCCGTGCACGCCGTCCTTGACGATGTCGGGGATCGCAACTTCATGGTGGGCGCCGACTGCACGCTGCCCACGGACAACAGTTTGGCAAACATCAGGCAGGCGGTGGAGGCCACGGCCAACTGGTCCGCACCCGCCTGAACGGTCCCATCAAGTCTCGTATCGTTCCGCAAGCCATTTATCAACAATCCTGTTTCACACCGAGGATCCAATCCATGGCCAATTCTGAATACAAGGTTATCGGTACGCGCCCCATCCGCCACGACGGTGTCGACAAGGTCACCGGCGCGGCCAAGTACGGAGCCGACACCCACCTCACCGGCATGTTGCACGGCGCCATCAAGCGCAGCCCCCATGCCCATGCCGTGATCAAGGGCATCAACACCGACAAGGCGGCGGCCCTGCCCGGCGTCACGGCCGTCATGACCGGAGCCGACCTGCCGGCCGTGTCACACGAAATCGTGGAGATGGGCGAGGACTCGGTGGCTCAGGACTATCTCAGCGCCAATGTCATGGCCCGCGACAAGGTGTTGTTCCACGGCCACCCCGTGGCGGCGGTGGCGGCCACCGAGTTGCAGACGGCCCTGGATGCCATCGAACTGATTGAGGTCGAGTACGAGCTGCTGGAACCGGTGTTGGATGTCGAAGAGGCAATGGAAGCGGACGCGCCCATTCTCTGGGACGGCCTGCGCACCACTGCGATGGGAGAGGAAGGGACCGAGCCAACCAATGTGGCATCGCACTTCCGCTACGAGTTCGGGGATATTGAAGCCGGCTTTGCCGAGGCGGACCACATCGTGGATCGCACCTTCCATACGGCGATGGTCCACCAGGGCTACATCGAACCCCATTCCTCCACGTGTGTCTGGCGCAAGGACGGCCGGGTCGAGGTGTGGACCGCCACCCAAGGCGCCTTCCAGATTCGCGAACAGCTGGCCAGCCTGTTGAAGCTGGAGCTGTCCCAGGTCAAGGTGACGCCAACGGAGATTGGCGGCGGCTTTGGCGGCAAGTTCACCTGCTACACGGATCTGCCGGCGGCGGTGCTCTCCCGCATGAGCGGCGGCCGGCCCGTGAAGATCACCATGTCGCGCACGGAAGTGCTCCAGGCCACCGGTCCGACCTCGGGCTCGGTAGTCAAGGTCAAGATGGGGGCCACCAGCGATGGTCGCCTTACCGCCAGTGAAGCCTCGCTGATCTACGAGGCCGGCGCCGTTCCCGGATCGCCTGTGGGCGCCGGGGCCGGGGTCATCCTGGCACCCTACAAGCACACGAACGTGCGGATTGACGGTTACGACGTTCTGGTCAACAAGCCCAAGACCGGGGCCTACCGCGCACCGGGCGGCACCAATGCCGCCTTTGCCTCGGAGTGCGTCATCGACGAACTGGCCAAGAAGGTGGGCATGGACCCGTTGGAATTCCGCCTGCTGAATGCGGCGGAGGAGGGCGATCGTCGGCCCGACGGTCCGATCTACCACCGCATCGGCTTCAAGGAAACGGTGGAATCCGCCATTGACCATCCCCACTATGCGACCCCGCTCGAGGGCAAGCACCGGGGACGCGGCGTGGCCTCCGGCTTCTGGTTCAACGGCGGCGGTCGCTCCAGCATGTCGGCCTCGGTCGCAGCCGACGGCATGGTCAACCTGGTGGAGGGTTCGACGGACATCGGTGGTTCCCGCGCCTCGATCGCCATGCAGTTGGCGGAGTCGCTGGGCATTGCCTCCGACATGATCAATCCACAGGTTGTGGACACCGACGCGGTCGGATACAACGACGGTACTGGCGGCAGCCGCGTGACGTTCGCGACCGGCTATGCAGCCTGGGATCTCGGCCAGAAGCTCGGCCAGCAGATGTGCGAGAAAATCGCCGAGGTTTGGGAGGTCGAAGAGGGCAGTGTCGAGTTGAAGGACGGCGTGTTCTCCCACAATGGCAAGTCGGCGAACTTTGTCGAGGTTGCGGGTGAACTGGCATCCAACTCAACCCCGGTGGTGGCCAGTACCTCGGTCCAACCGCCACAGCCAGGTCCGGCGTTTGCCACCCACATCGTCGATGTGGAGGTGGACGTGGAAACCGGCAAGGTGCAGATCCTGAACTACACGGCCATCCAGGACGTGGGCAAGGCCATCCATCCCAGTTACGCCGAAGGCCAGATTCAGGGCGGCGTGGTGCAGGGCATCGGCTGGGCCCTCAACGAGGAGTACATCTACAGCGACGACGGCCACTTGGTGAATGCCAGTCTGCTGGACTACCGGATGCCGACCGCGCTTGACCTGCCCATGGTCGAGACGCTGATGATCGAGGTTCCCAACCCCGGCCATCCGTACGGGGTCAGGGGGGTGGGCGAAGTTCCGATCGTGCCCCCGGCGGCGGCCATCGGCAACGCCATCGCGGATGCCACCGGCATGCGGTTGACCCGGTTGCCGATGAGCCCGGCCGCGGTCCTGGAGCAGCAGTGGAGCGACCAGGCCTGCGGCTAATGTCATTGCAGTCTTGACATTCGTGTGGAACCCGCACCAATCGGTGCGGGTTCTTTTTGGCTCTTGGGTTGTCGGCCAGGATTTTGTTGCGGACAACCACACCCATCGACTGGTTGTCAGTTCAAACCGCGGTCGTGTATGACCTTGGGTCGCGCAACGTTCCGGATCCAATGGTGGTCGCCAGAGCTTGAGGTAGGCACATGGAACTGTCCCAAGCGCGGGGATATCGATAATGTGCCCGGACCAATGTCAACGCAACTGAAACACTGCCAACCCTCAGGCTTGCGGGAACAGTATCGTAAGATGAAGCGAGAGGTGCAGAAATGGCTGTGAACGTACTTGAAGGGACGGCGGTACGGGTGCCTGCCGGAAGATGGGAGCCTTGGGATTGGCGTGTACCTGCTCGCAGAGGCGACACGGACCCTCTAACGGCGCAGTCAGCGCGCAGGCGGCGTACGGTGTGGCGTATTACACACCTCGAGGAATGGCAGGAGTACCTACAGCGTTTGCCCCATTACGATCCTGCCTATGTCTATGACGAAGGGCACGAATACGACTTGGACTGGACTACCGATCCCGACTACAGCGGGGTGGGCAAACGATGCGAATACGATGCGGAAGGTTTCGTGAGCCCCGATCTGGCATCCCACGACCTGGTGATCTACAGGGTGTTGTCGGCCTTGCTCGCCCTCTTTGGGCGCGATGTCCGCAACTTGAGTGACACCCGCGTCCAGAAGGAGCCAGATCTCTATTTTTCTGCCACTTTGGGCAGGGACTTGGGCCTGTTTACCGAAGGCGGCAATGTCAAGGAAATGGTTACTCCCGACGTGGTGGTGGCTCCTGAAGGGGAGGCCTTCCCGGAGAACCGCGAGATTGCCCTCAGAGGCGACGAATCCGATCCCGTACCCGCCATGGTGGTTGAAGTGAAGTCCCCAGCCACCGGTGGCTGGGACCTGAATGGCAAGAGGCGGCTTTATGCCGCTTTGGGCATTCAGGAGTACCTGCTGGTCGAAACAGGTGAACGTACCCGTGAACCCAAGCTGGATCTGTATTGCCTGCGAGACGGCAAGTACCACCGAGTGTCCGACAGCGTGCATGTGGAGTCCGACCGCTCGGTAGTGTCCGTGTTCAGTGAGGTTTGCGGTACTCATTTGCGGCTGCAGGGAGCCGGACACGCACCTCTTTTCCAGTGGCTTGATGCCGATGAGGGACGCTGGCGCGATCCTGAGAGCGATTTTGGGGCGGAGCGTAAAGACGAGGGTCGTTTGGAGCAGACCCTACTGATCCTGAACGGTTTGCTGCTGGACGAAACGGACTTGGAGCGGGTGGCGGAGCACTGGACTGCCACAGGTTTGCCCGACAATGCCGCGGAACTCGTTTTGAAAGTCATGGCCGATCCTCACCGATGGCGCGAGATCCTGAGTCTGCCCTCGGTCTAATCGGAAGATACCCCCAACACCAACGACTTCAACCTGCCGGAGTCTCCATGGAAGCAAGTCGTTTCATGGATTTGCCTGACTTACGAGGGCTCGAACTCGGAGCCACAGCAACGCCGGTGCGGAGGCCGCATGGCCAGCCTGAGCCCGGCAGCCGATGAACCCGGCTACGATTCCTGAGCCGCAGGGATGTAACCAGACCGGCGGCCGATGCCGTTTCAAACTTGACACTTGCGAGGATTCCTTTCTTGATCCGCCCATTGCCTGAAAGGACAACATTGCGTGCGCCTATCGTGGAATGAGATCCGGGCGCGGGCCGCCGCCTTCGCGCGCGAGTGGTCCGATGCAGCCTACGAAAAGGGCGAAGCCCAAAGCTTCTACAACGAGTTCTTCGAGATCTTCGGCGTCCGGCGGCGGACCGTGGCGCGTTACGAGGAGCATGTAACGCGCCTCGACAACTCAAGCGGTTTCATCGACCTGTTTTGGCCAGGCGTCCTGCTGGTCGAACAGAAGAGCGCGGGGCGCGACCTGGAGGCGGCCCGTGTCCAGGCCGGAACCTACTTCGACGCCTTGCCGGAACGGGACCGGCCGCGGTATCAGTTGCTCTGTGACTTTCAGAGGTTCGAGCTCCTTGACCGCGACGAGCGGGAGGAGACGTACTTCACCCTCGCCGATCTTCCTCAGCACGTCGAGAAGTTCGGGTTCATCATCGGGGTGCAACGCCGGACGTTCCGCGACCAGGATCCGGTCAACATCGAAGCCTCCGAGCTTGTGGCCCGACTGCACGATGCGCTGAGGGCATCCGGTTACGTGGGGGACGACCTGCAGTTGTTTCTGGTGCGGGTTGTGTTCTGTCTGTTTGCCGACGACACCGGGATCTTCGAGCCGCGGGACATCTTCCTGCAGTTCGTCGAAGACCGAACGGCACCGGACGGAACGGATGTTGGCCTCTGGTTGTCGCGGTTGTTTCAGGTCCTCAACACGCCCGTCAACGACCGCCAAACCGAACTCGACGAGGATTTGTCACAGTTTCCGTACGTCAACGGCGACCTCTTCGCGGACCCACTGCGGTTTGCGGACTTCAACTCGGAGATGCGTTCAATCCTGTTGGATGCCTGCCGTTTCGACTGGACCGCAATCTCGCCCGCGATCTTTGGGGCCCTGTTCCAGTCCGTCATGGAACCTGTCGAGCGACGCCAACAGGGAGCCCACTACACGACCGAGAAGAACATCCTCAAGGTCATCGAGCCTCTGTTCCTGGACGGCCTGAGGGAGGAATTCGGGCGGCTGCAGCAACGGCGGGACGGGCGCGCCGTGTCCGATCTCCGCCGGTTTCGCGACCGGCTCGGGACCTTGCGATTCCTCGATCCGGCCTGTGGTTGCGGCAACTTCCTGATCATCGCCTACCGGGAGCTGCGTATCCTGGAGATTGAGGTGTTGCGGGAGCTGGCTGTGCGGGCCGGCGGGCAGCAACTTGCGTTGGAAATCTCCTCGGTCGTGGAGGTGGATCAGTTCTACGGCATCGAGATTGGCGAGTTTGCGTCGCGGATCGCCTCCACTGCGCTGTGGATGATGGACCACATCATGAACAACCGGCTGAGCCTGGAGTTCGGCCAGACGTTCGCGCGCATTCCGATTGAGAAGTCGCCTCACATCCATACGGCTGATGCATTGGAGAGCGAGTGGCAGGAAATCCTGGCTCCAGAGGATTGTTCCTGCATCCTTGGCAATCCTCCTTTTAGTGGGGCGAAGTTTCAATCCCCTTACCAACGGGCACAGGTGCACCGTGTGGCGGCACTGGGTGGATCCGGCGGATCGTTGGACTATGTGGCCGCGTGGTTCGTCAAGTCCGGGGAGTACGTGGCTGATGCCCGGACCCAGGGCACACAGGTTCCAAGGATTGGATTCGTGGCCACCAACTCGATCACGCAGGGCGAGCAGATTGCCCAGTTGTGGCCGATTCTGTTCGACCGGTATGGACTTGAAATTTCATTTGCCCACCGGACGTTTGCATGGGGTTCCGATGCCCGAGGGAAAGCCCATGTACATGTGGTCATCGTTGGGTTGGATGCATCCGAGCAGGTTCCAACTCGAAGGCGGTTGTTCTCGTACGAAGGCAAGGGTGACGAACCACTCGAAAGCAACCATGTAGTGATTTCACCGTATCTCATTGATGGCAGTGGCTTGGCCAATCCTCATGTGGTGGTCAGTGAAGAGGCTCGACCCATCAATGGCTTTGGGCGGCTTATCACCGGGTCGAAGCCCATCGATAACGGTCACTATATCTTCAACGCGGAACAACGTTGTGCGTTCCTGAATGTAGAACCTGGTGCACGCGAATTGCTCCGGCCGTTTGTGGGAGCAAGAGAGTTCCTTCAGGGAGGCAAGCGCTGGATTCTCTCCCTGCATCAGGTGCCCCCGGAGGTGCTGGCAAGCATGCCGGACGTGAAGGAGCGGATTGCAGCGGTGCGTGCATATCGACAAGCCAGCAAAAGCAAACCGACCAACAAACTGGCTGAAACGCCGACTCTGTGGCACGTGAATGTCATTCCAGCAGGTCCTTTTCTCGTTGTCCCTCAAGTAAGTTCTGAAAGGCGTGAGTACGTGCCAGTAGGTTGGCTAGAACCGCCGACCATACCCAGCGATAAGCTTCGATTGCTACAGGATGCGACACTGACCGACTTCGCCCTTCTGACTTCCGCCATGCACATGGCATGGATGCGGTTGGTCACGGGACGGATGAAGAGTGATTACATGTATTCGGTGGGAGTGGTCTACAACACATTCCCAACCCCACCGGGTTTCCTGCAGGGTGGGTTGGACCTATCCGCCCTGGAGCCACTGGCACAGACTGTGCTCGATGCTCGGGGCCAATATCCCGCCTCCACGTTGGCCAATCTCTACGATCCCGACCTGATGCCTCCAAACCTCCGCAAGGCCCATCAGGCGCTCGATCGCACCGTGGACCGCCTGTACCGTTCGAAGCCCTTCGCCTCCGAACGGGAGCGTGTGGAACACCTGTTGATGCTCTATTCGGAGATGCGTGCGCCCTTGGACGCAGCAGCAGCGAAGAAGTCAAGGAGAAGAAGGCGTCGGTAAACAGCGCGGATGCCAACGGACTGAAGTTGGCAGTGGTTGGGTAAAGGTTTGACCAACTCGGAAGATCCAACCTGACATCGCATGGCTCTGCTGGCAGGCGGTCTGTTGAGGGGGCCTTTGAAGCAATGGATTCGGATGTCGGAATACGGACGGGGTTGGACGGGCTGAATGAGAGCAAGATGGAGCGGCGTGCCGGGCTTGACCGGGACTGGAGTTCGGATCCAAGGCGGGAGGAGGCCCGTTGTCTCTGGAATGTTGGAGAGTGCAGATTCGCCAAGGCGGGTTGGGATCGTTGCCTGTCATTTTGGGTGGCCGGTCTACCCCTGCTGCGGTCTTGACTTCGGACTACAATCCGGGGTGCCGCCACCCCCTGTGTGGTGGACTGCCAGTAGCGGATGAATTCAGACATGGCCGAGCGCGAGCCTTCAGCCAACGTAGACCAGAAGCAATGTTCGGCCAACGGCAGGCCAGTGCTGCGACCCGGTGTCTCGGACTACGCACGCCTCCGGCGGGACGGACACGCCTACGTCGATAAGACTGGCGCATTGGCACATCTGTTGAACTCCGGTGAGTTTCTGTTTCTGGCGCGGCCGCGTCGGTTCGGCAAGACGCTGATGCTGTCAACCATCGAGTGCATGTACCAGGGAGACCGACCACAAGTCCGGGATCCGTTCGTGGAGTTCGCTCATCCAATCGCCAAGGTGTCGGATGAGCTGTTGTTGCAGAGTGGCTATCTGACACACCATCCTGCCCGGGACGGTCAACCTGCTCGGTTGGGTTGGCCCAATCGGGAAGTCGCGCGGACGGTGCTACGGGACCTGGCGCGTACCCATGTTGGCAATGAATTGCCGGGCATCGAGCGGCTCCGGACATGTCTGACAACAGGGGACTATCGGAAATTGCCGAATGTCCTGTTGGACTGCCTGTACGCGTTTCCCTACAACATCATGGATGATGAATACTCCTACCACGCCGCACTGCACGGCATCTTCCTGGGCATGGGGGTGGTGCCGAGGGCGGAACGGCGCGAGTTGTCTGGACGGTACGACTTGGCGGCGATTTTCCGTGGCCGGGCTTGTGTGTTCGAACTCACGTACAACCGCAGCCTGCGGGAAGCACAGGCACAGGCCGACCGCCGACAATACGGACGCAGCCTGTTGGTGGAGTTGGAACAAGCGGAAGATGCCACTTGTATTGCTCTGCACGTAACCCGGACCGGGGAAGGGCAGGTTCGCATTGAAGGTGCGCAACGGCCCGTGCACGCAGTTGATGCTGAATGGATGTCACTTGAGACCGAGCCGGTTCCTTGAGATTGCGATACGGTTTCCTCCGGTCGGTCTGCCGACACTGTGACGAAGCGAACGGTGGTCTTTCCGGAACAGGCAATGGCAAACCTGTTCAGCAACTGTGTCGAAAGTCAAGCCTTGCCAGCCGGGGGCACAGGCACAGAGTCCTGTTGCCAAGGGACCTGGTCCCGGATTACCGAGTTCAGGATGTGGAGTAGCCGGCGGTTGTTGTGCAGCTGCTGCCACCATGGAGACCGGGTTCGGGGTCAGGGCCACCAGTAGTTTGTGAAGGTTCTGGACTACCGAACCGGTGAATACACTTTGCAGTCCAGGTCTCCGCACATGGCCGCAAGGCTCGGCGAAAGTGTGACAAGGGGCTTTTCGACTGCCTTGGAAGCTTGCCAACAGCAGGCAAGCCAGCCCATCGGTGAATTTAAAACGGGCTGTTCACACGTTCCGTGAAGTTATTTTGTTGGACGGAGGAAGGGAGCGGAGTCAAACGATCCTGAATGGCCGCGGGCGGGACTGGAAACAACTCCAGTCCCGCCCGTTCAATGCCAACGGATCAGCTTCGGCAGAGCAGCGGTTGCCGGGCGTCCGCGTTGTAGTCCCAAGGGTTGCCTACGGCAACCGACACAAAGTTCCGATTGCTGAATCCGGACCGGCACAGGCAATCTGCCGCTTGGCTCCGTGCGGAATCCACTTCCTGGCGAAGGATCTGGGCGTGGGTCGGTGACAGAAGCCCCCTGAGCAGGCCCAGGTTATACATGCGGAGCAGTTCTTCCTTGACACCGATGCCTCGTGTCGGGCAGGCGCCGTTGGCCGTGGCGATCCGCGAATCACACGCCTGGAGTCTCGGATCATCGAACTCCATTACCGTTGGACCCGAGTACGGGATGCCGTGGCCTGAGAGGCACGACCTGGTTTGCGGGTCGGTGATTTGGATGAACACCCGGCCCAGATGGCTGGACATCCCCGTGCCGGAACCAATGACCCTGATGCAGCCTTGCGCCGTGTTGCACTCGCCGAAGCCACTGGCCGTGTCCAGGTAGCCGCCATAGTTGACGTATACGGCATCCAGGTACAGCGTGCCACTGTAGCGCGGTTGGGCCGGTGGGTGGGAAGGCTGGTAGGAAGGCGGCTGGTATACGGGCGGAGCCGGAGGCACATATGTGGGCTGTCGCCGAGGAGCATATGGCCGGTCGCCGACATCGGCTAGGTCGTTTTCGTAGTCCTCCAAGGTGAAGCCGCGTGTGTCGTCTTCCTCATCATCCAAGTCGTTGTAATCGTCGCCGCTGCGCATGTTGTCATCGAGCCAGTCGTCAAGGGCATCGTCGATGCACTCCCAGACATCGTCCTCGTTGTCGTCGTACAGGCATGAACCAGCTTCGTCCCAGAGCTCGCCCATTTCAGTCCAGTCCTTCCTGCCATAGCTGTTGCCGTCGCAGTCGGCAGCGTTGAAGCAAACGCGCAATTCCTCGGCGCACACGCTGTCGCCGCGCTTGCAGTACGGGGTGATCTCGAAGTCGTCATCGGGTCTGATGACGGGCCACTCCACGGTGAAACCGTCGGCGGACTTCACGCTTTCCCAGCAGTTTTGAAATTTTTCCCACCGATCATCGCCGCTGGCATTGGCGGCACAGTCGTCAGTGGAGTCGTCGAGTTCCATGGCCCATCTGTCCCTATAGTCGGTGCCGGCTCCGGCAGGTGCTCCCCTGACTCTCACTGCGCAGTTTTCGTCTATCTCGTCACAGTCTCTGGTGATTGCAAACCAAGCGTAGCTGGCCCTGGCCTCAATCACATCGAACCAACTGCTTTCAAAGTCGGTGGGTGTGTTCGCTAGTGAGACCGAGGTCAGGCCGGCGGTGATCAGGATGGTGCCCAGCAACACCAGCAGGAACCTGGCTGGGAGTTTCGCGTGTCTGTTCATGGTGTCTCTCCTCCGGAGGCGTGAGGGACGGGTTGTGTTCTGGTGTGAGTGTCAGGGTGTCGACTGGGTGTTGTGCAAGTTCTTGAAGGCAGGCCTTCAGTTGGGAGCCCAGTCCACAATGATTTGGGCGGCAGCGCCCGAGTCGTAGTACTCGACCCTGACCAGGTGGGTTCCGGCAGGCGGCGCGTAGTCCTTGAAGTACAGCGTCGCCGCCTGGGGTACCCAGCCGTCAATAACAAGGGTGTTGCCCACCCACACGCGTACGCCATCGTCCGACAGCGCCATGAACCGGTAGTTCCGGCCGTTGAAGTGGAATGTGTTGGTCCAGGCCACACTGAACAGATCGGCCTGCACGCCCCGTCCCGGACTGCTGTGACCCCAGTTGAAGTTGATCGCCTGATCCGATCGGTTCAGGATCAACGCGGCCGGAGGCTGGTAGTGGTAGTAGCTGGCATTCCACGGCCCTTTGGGGACGTGTGCGGCCGGACTGGGCGGTGGCGCAGGCACGTAGGCGGGGGCTGCGGGGACTGGCGCGGGTGCCGGAATGGCGACGCCCTGCCATGAGTAGTTCAGCCTCGCGTAGGACGGCAGGCACAGGATGTTGCCCGGGTTGACTGCGGCGCCGGCGTGCAGGTTGTTGATTTGAGCCAGCGTGATCGGATTGACTCCGTAGGCGCCTCCAATCCATTCCAGCGTCTCGTTGGGATTGACGGTGTGCATCTGCGGGCACTGGGATGGCGTAGGACCGATCAACCCCGGAATGGGTACATTCACCGTGGTGCCGGCTCGTACGTACCCGTGGGTCGGAAGGCCGGGATTGATGCTCACCAGTTGCTCCACGGTGATGCCGTGGCGAATGGCAATGGTGTACACGGTGTCGCCTTGCCGGACATAGTAGCCCGACCCGACAGGAGCCTGCGCCAAAACTGTGGATCCGCCTACCGTCAACAACAAGAGCAGGGCCAGGACCAGGGCCCGCGCCGTTTTGCTTGGCAGGTTGCGAATAAAGTACCCGTGCATGGACGTGCTCCCGAGCTAGCCGGGTTCTGCGGATCGCGCCTGTTGCGCGGTGCCGGCCTTTGCCGATCAAGGTGGCGCTGGTCTGAACTGTCTGGGGAGTAGAACGGGCGGACAGCCCCCGGGGAAGAGGTTGAGGGCTGTGGGAAGGAGTGAGTAGTACGTAGCTGGCCTGTTTACACCATTCAGTTCAGGGCAGGCGCGAACCAAAGGGACGGTCTTGGCTGTTGCAGGACCTCGTTGGCTGAGTCAATATTTGAAGTATACCCCACGCGCGAGCCGAAGAATGTCGTAGGTTGCCAAGCCGTCCGGGCCATTGCACTCTGTTTTGAGACGATGCCAAGCGAAAAATGACTAAACGAAAATAATCGCAACAACCAGGCACCGAATGTGGTAACGCAACCAGCCTGGCAATCGACGCGTGGGCGCACACTGCATTGCACAACGTCACAAACAGTAGGCAACTGGGAATCAGCGCCCCATGGCAATAACAGGACTGCACTCCCCAAGTTGGGGGCGGCGAGTGCGGTACCGGGACCGAGAGGGACCGGATCCGGGTCACCGCGTGCCATGGAGACTGGACTTTCGGCAGACAGGCTCGATTTCATGTCCGCAGTTCCGGACGCGCTTGGCCGCGATGTCTCTGTGGTGTGTTCCTGGTTCCAAGGACGAATTTGTTTTTTTTAGGCCCGCCCTGTGTCCAAGGGCCGCTTCCCCAATCAGGATGCGATTGTCCTGTCCAAGCCGGCCTGGTCCGATCGATTGCGTTGTTCTCAATCCGGATCCGCAGGCGGCAAGATGCTCCTTGTAGTGGTCACTGCAAGACCAACCGAAACCCGGCAGGAATAGCTTCCCTGCCGTGGCCGCGTTGGGCATTGGGGAGAGTTCCGGATCGCGTATGGCCCAGTCCCTGAAGCCATTCTCGAGGATTGTGAGAAAGGCGGAAAGCCGTTGAAGTTTTAAGGGTTGATGGGCCGACAGTCAATGGCCGGCAAGTTGGTGTCGTCGTGCTGTTGGGCTGGCGGTTCGTTGGCAAGGATTCGGCGTTGTGTATTGCTTCCTTGCAGTGTGACGGGTACTGGGAACCAAGGATGGTCAACGACGCAATCCATCAGCGGATGGGTTTAATCCCACTCTGTCCAAATGGCCTCTCCAAGCTGTCGGGCCAGGGCCCTGTAGGCATTGCGCATGAGCATAACGGTGGTAAGGGGCCCAATGCCCCCCGGTACCGGAGTCAACCAGCCGGCCTTGGCACCCACTGAATCCGGATCGCAATCTCCCAGCACCGTCTTACCGATGTATGTGGTCCCGATGTCAAGGACCACGGCACCTTTCTTTACATAATTTCCGGTGATGAGATCGGGCTTGCCTACGGCCACGCACAGGATGTCTGCGCCCGTGGTGAGGGATGCCAAGTTCCTGGTGTGCTTGTGGGCAATGGTTACCGTGCAGCGCCGGTTGAGCAGGCGCATGGCCAAGGGTTTTCCGACAATCGCACTGTGGCCCACAACCACCGCCTGCTGACCGCTCAACTCAAGGTCCAGGCTGTCCAGCAGGGCCATTGCGGCAGCCGGGGTGGGGGGTGTGAAGAAAATGCCGGTATCGGCGAGCAGGTGGCCCATGTTGCCGGGCGACACGCCCTCCAAATCCTTCGAAGGTGCAATTCGCCATTGCAGCATGGTCTGATTCAGATGGGTCGGCACGGGTGTCAGCAAGATGATGCCGGTAATCTCCGCAGCGAGGTTCAGCCGGTCGATGGCCTCCATGGCGTCTGCCATCCGGCAGTCTCCCGGTAGTCGCACAAGTTGATAGCCGATGCCCGTGTTGCCGCTGGCCCTGCTTAGGGCACGCGCATAGTTCAGGGCACCTTGATCGTCCCCCACCATCACGGCCGCGATGGTGGCCGCGTGGCCGGTGCGTTCCTCGAATTCGCGCACATCCTGCGCGGTCCGGCGTCGGAGCCTCCGGGCCAACGCGCGGCCTGTGAGCGGTTTGGCGGTCACCGGGACTGATCCATTCGTTCGGTGCAACGGTCCAGGATGCGGTTGCTGACCCCGACCGCGTCCTTGATGCATGCCGCGATATCGGCTGCCAGGGTTTGGCCCTCCGCACCAGGCGTGGCCATGCGCAGGTTGACGTGCACATTGACGTTGCTGCTGTGAACGGCTGCCAGTAGCAGATGGGTGCCTACCATCACGTCGGACAGCACCGTCCTGTTGCCGCGGTTTGCCACTTCCCAGGAGGCGTCGAGCACTCCCCGGCAGGTGTCCGCGACCTGAAGGGGCACGGTGGCCGCCGCGTGCAGGGCCTGGTCAAGTTCCATGCGTCGGACTGCCTGTGTGGATGGATCGGGCGCCGGCAGCTTCAGGCAGCGGTCCACTTCGGCATACGCGGCCGCGTCCTGGTCGGCCAGGTTCAGCAGTGCCAGCCGGTTGGCCTCCAGCCGCTGCTGGATCGGTTTCAGGATTCCTTCGTGGCGCTGAAACCGTCTGCGGCCCACGGTCAGATTCAGGACCATGCACAGCAGGGCTGTGCCATGGGCGCCGGTCACGGCGGCGGCGGTTCCGCCGCCCGGAACGGGTTCGCGGGACGCGAGGGCGTCCAGGAACGCGGAGGTGGGGATGGACTGAAATGAATTCAAGGATACGGACAGGGGTCGGCGGGACGCGCGATTATAGGTTGCCAACAGGCCTCAGTCTCATATCCGGTATCCCCGGCGGTTGGTTCCGCGGGTTCGGTTCGGTGGTCTGTGTATGTGTTCCGTTAAGGTTCGCTGACGGCCGGTTTTCCGGCGAATCCCTGTGCTAGACTCGCCATTCCAAGGCAGAAACCGCCTGCCTGGCGCAGAAGGTAGACAGTCCCCAGATGGATGACGAACGGGTAGACAACCACTCGGATCAGGAAGAGGTTCTGTATGAATCGGACGAGATCAGGAATCTGGGAGACCCCGAAGTGTCGGAGGGGGAGGCGGATCACCTGAAGGATCTGCCGGTCATCCCCCTTCAGGGTCTGGTTGTGTATCCGTACATGTGGATACCCCTGACCATGGGGCAGCCCCGCAGCCTGCGCATCATCCGCGACAACATGCCCACCCAGCGCCATGTGGTGCTGGTGGCCTCCCGGTCCGACGACCAGGAACCCGGCCCGGACGAAATTTCCGGTGTTGGCGTGGTCGCCGTCATCCACAAGGTGATGCGGGCGCCGGACGGTGTCCTGCGCGTGCTGGTACGGGCCTTGGACCGGGTCAGAGTTACTGTCTGGAGCCAGTTGGATCCGTATCTGCGGGCGGAGGTGGAAGCCCAGCCGGAAACGGTTGAGGAAGGGGAGGAAATGACCGCGCTGGTGCGGCTGCTGCGCACCCGCTACCGGGAATACTCGACCGCCAGACTCCCAGCGAAGTGGCCGAGATGGCCTTGGACACCCGTTCCCCCTTGCAGTTCACCTATTTGATTGCCGGCAGCCTGCCCATGGACGTGGAGCAGAGCATGCAGATCCTCGGCGAGGACAGCACAGCGGCGAAGATGCGCATCGTGCTGGGCATCCTGGACCAGGAAATCAAGATCATGGAGCTGGGACAGCAGATCCAGTCCCAGGCCCAGGGCGAGATGGAACGCTCCCAAAGGGAGTTCTTCCTGCGCGAACAAATGAAGGTCATCAACAAGGAACTCGGCGACGAAGATGACCAGATGGTGGACATCAAGGAGCTGGAGGCCAGCATCGCCGAGGCGAACATGCCGCCCACGGCCACGGAGGAGGCCACGCGCGAGTTGAACCGGCTGCGGCGGGTGCCGATTCAGGCGGCCGAATACTCTGTGATCAAGTCGTACATCGAAACCCTGGTCGGCAGCTCGTCCGACAGCCTGGATCTGCGCAGGGCCCGCCGCGTCCTCAACGAGGACCACTACGGCCTGACGGACATCAAGAGCCGCATCCTCGAGTATCTGGCGGTGCGCAAGCTGCGCCAGACCCGGCGGACCGAACAGCACGAGGAAGTGAACCTGTGGGACAAGATCCGCAGGGAGCGCGAAGGGGTGGTCCTGTGCTTTGTGGGGCCGCCCGGCGTGGGCAAGACCAGTCTGGGCATCAGCATCGCCCGTGCCATGAAGCGGGAATTCGTGCGCCTGGCGCTGGGCGGCGTGCGCGACGAGGCCGAAATCAGGGGTTTCCGGCGCACCTATGTGGGGGCCATGCCGGGGCGCATCATCCAGAACCTGCGGCGGTGCGGAACCAACAATCCCGTCTTCATGCTGGACGAGGTGGACAAGCTGGGTTCGGACTTCCGCGGCGATCCCAGCAGCGCCCTGCTGGAAGTGCTGGATCCCGAGCAGAACCGGGAATTCAACGACCACTACCTGGACGTGCCGTTCGATCTGAGCAACGTGATGTTCATCACGACCGCCAACATGGTGGAGGCCATTCCGCCGGCCCTGGCCGATCGGATGGAAATCATCCAGTTGAGCAGCTACACGGAGGAGGAGAAGGTCAAGATCGCGCAGAACTACCTGCTGCCGCGCCAGGTGCGGGAGAACGGCCTGCACGAGGACGAAATCGGCTTCACGAAAGGCGCCCTGCAAACCATCGTGCGCGGCTATACCAACGAAGCCGGGGTCCGCGAATTGGAGCGCAACATTGCCAAGCTCTGTCGCAAGACCGCCACGGACATTGCCACCGGTTCCGGCTCAGGGATTGCGCGGATCCGCAAGAACCAGGTGATGGAGCATTTGGGCAAGCCCAAATACCACAGCGAGCAGCTCTCGCACCGCACCGACATGCCGGGCGTGGCCACGGGTCTGGCCTGGACCATGACCGGCGGAGACGTGCTGTTCATCGAGTCCATCATCATGCCCGGCGAGCAGGCCTTCCAGATTACGGGCCAGCTGGGTGACGTCATGCGGGAGAGTGGCCAGGCCGCCCTGAGCTTCATCCGTTCCCGTGCCCGCGATCTGGGCATCGAACCGGGCATGTTCTCCAACCACTCCATTCACGTCCACATTCCGGCGGGTTCCATTCCCAAGGACGGGCCGAGTGCCGGCATTACGATGGCCACGTCGCTGGCATCGCTCTTGACCCGGCGGCCGGTGCGCAAACAGGTTGGCATGACGGGGGAAATCACCCTGCGCGGCAAGGTGTTGCCCGTGGGCGGCATCAAGGAAAAGGTCCTGGCCGCAGAACGACTGGGCCTGACCACCATCCTGCTGCCCCGGCGCAACGAAGCGGACCTGTCCGACATCCCGGACGCCATTCGCCGCAAGCTGCAGTTCATCCTGGTGGACGATGTCGACCAGGTGCTCGAAGCGGCCCTGGAGCCCAACGTGGATACGGTCTGGGTAAGCAGGGCCAAGCGCGATCCGCAGTCGGAGCCGCGGCCCCTGCCGCTGGACCTGCCGTTGAAGCTGCCCAAGGTGACTTCCAGGGATCCGCAGCCCAGGGTGTAGGCCAGGACCACCGCGTGCCGCGTTGCAGGCACGGCTCGAATGGGATGCCGTTGCCTCGGTGGGGAGCAGAATCAGCCAATGATGGTCCAGTCCGGCCGCGGATGCCGAGAGCCGAGAAGGCAGCGGCCTTGCGCGGTGGCTGATCCGTCGGCACGACCGAGCACTTTCGGAACCAAGGTGGGTACGGGCCCAAGGGCTGTTGGGGCGCCGCGGTCGGATTAATGAGCTGCCGCCGCGGTGGCGGTTTGGGATCGGGGAGTTGGCCGGATCGTCGGGATTCTGAGCGACGGACCTCGTCTGTCCGTCGCGCCATGCCCTTGGTCGGCACCTGTTGACCGGCTCTCCCGGAAGCAGCAGGGAGGCCACTTTCCGGACGGGGAAGTGATGGGCATTCCGCTTGGTGGCGGTTGCCGGCTGTTCTGGTGATGAGGGCCCGGTGGCCCCGGAACTCCCGAGTTACTTGGTGAAGGATCTGAAAGCCGGCTGTTCGCCCGGGACTGGGGAGTTGGTGAACGCTCCGCGTGCCAGTACCGCCGCCCGTCCCCCGGCAGCGGCCACGCGGGCAACTTGGTCGGCATGGGCTTCGTCGTTGACGGCGTCCGGGTCCAGCAGCGCGCGCAACTCTTCGGCGAATCCTCGTATCCTGGCCGCATGTTCGGGGAGACCGGCAAGGTTGGTTAGTTCGAAAGGATCTTCAAGCATGTCGTACAGCATCGGGCTGCGGCCTGTGAAGTGCACGTACTTGTACCTGCGGTTCCGCAACAGGTACCAGGCATCCTCCGTGCCGACCGTGTGGTATTCGCTGAAGACGGTGCGGTCGCCGGCCTCGTCCGCCAAGGTGCCAAACAACGATTGGCCGGGCAGATCCCGGTCCTCCGGCTGTTCCGCGACGCCCGTGGCCTCCAGTACGGTCTGGAAGCAGTCCACCAGGCTGACGGGCACATCGCAGGTGCGCCCGGCCGGAATTTCCGGCCCCGCCATGATGAGAGGCACGGCGCAGGTTTCGTCATGAGGGCTGAACTTTCCAAACAACCCGCGCGCACCGTGGCTTTCCCCATGGTCGCTGCTGTACAGGACCCGGGTGTTTGCGGCCAGGCCCAGATCGGTTAGGGCATCCAGTACTTGGCCGATCTGGGCATCCAGGAAGGTGCACACGCCGTAATAGGCGGCCATCATGCGCCGCATTTCGGCTTCCGTCACATCCTCGAGGGCAAAGAACTGCCGCATCCAGGCCAGGGCCGGATGGGCGCTGCCCGCATGCTCGGGGGGCAGTGTCAGGTTGTCGGGATCGTACAGCTCGAAATACTCGGGCGGGGCGATGTACGGCGGGTGGGGACAGACATAGGATAGGAACAGGGCCCACGGGGCCTCGTCCGCCGCTGCGCGCGCCTGTAGCCACGCCTTGGCGTTGGCGGTGTTGCGCCGGTCGTACTCAAGATACGTCGAGTTGCCCGGACCGGCCTCGCGCACCCCGCGCCAGGCCTGGCGGCGCGGCGGATCCCGTCGTACGGAGGCCAGGATGTCCCCCTGCCCGTCGACGATGTGCAACGGTTCGATTTCGCGGCTGAAGCCGTTGTCGTCCTGCGCACCCCTGAAATGAAGTTTGCCGATGGAGTCGACTTGGTGGCCGGCGTCGCGCAGTCGGTGGTGCCAACTGGGTACCGAACCCGTGTACGGCATCGAGTTGTCCCAGGTCCGAAGCTCGTGGACATGGCGGCCCGTGGCCAGTGAGGCCCGTGCCGGCACGCAGATGGGACAGGGCGTATAGGCTGCACTGAAGCGCGTTCCGGCCGCAGCCAGGTTGTCCAGGTGGGGGGTGTGGACCTCCGGGCTCCCGGCGCTGCCCATGGCCCTGGGATTGTGTTGGTCCGAGAGGATGAACAGCAGATTGGCCGGTCTTACCTTGTCCACATCGGCACCCCGTATATGACTGTGACGGTGGCTGCCAGATAACCCAGCAGGGACAGCAGCAGTGGTTTGCAGAGAAAGGGCAGGAGTTCGGGTTGTTCGCCGGCGTGATGGCGCAGAACCTGCCACAGGTATAGCGCTATTATCAGGCCGGCGAAGGGGATCGTGATCCCCATGGACCAACCGGGGGCCGTGCGCGACGAGGCTGCGAGTGCATACAGGGTGTAGGCTCCGGCCAGGACGGTGGCGGATACCCAAACGACCGCGCCTGTCGAGCGCAGCGTTACATTGCGCAGTCCCGGCCTGAATTGGACGGCGACTCCGCCGTGGGAGCCGAGTTCCGAGTGGCGCTTGCCCGCGGCCAGCAACAGGGCGGTGATGCCGGTGCACGCCAGGAGCCAGGGACTGGTGTGGCCGATGTCGTTCCCGGCGCCGGCCAGGACCCGCAGCGGAAAACCGAGGGCGATGATGATGATGTCAAGACCCGGAAGTTGCCTCAGACCTGCCGAATACAGGACGTTGACCAACAGAAAGGTTGCCACCCACAAGGTGGTGAACCCGCCGGCCACGGACGAGATGGCGAGACTGGTTGCGGCCAGCAGGGCGGCGAAGATGCGGGCGGCCCGAATCGATAGGGAACCGGCGGCCACCGGCCGGCGGCGTTTGCGGGGGTGCAGCCGATCCAGTTCGACATCCTGCGCATCGTTGAATGCGTAGGCGGCACTCGAGGCCAGGCAAAACGAGATTGCCGCCACCACACCGGAGGTCAGTTCACCGGGCTCCAGCAGCGAGCCGGCAAAAAACGGGACGGCCAATACGAACAGGTTTTTGGTCCACTGCTGGGGCCGCACCAGGCGCAGCCATGGCAGGATCCGGTTCGCCGCGGTCCCGACGGCCGACACGGTTTAGGAACCGGCGTCGGCGGACACCGACGGGGCATGCAACGGCTGCACGGAAACGCCAAAGAAGTCGGACAACGCGGCTCGGATGGCCGTTCGGTCCGGGATCAGGACCCACATGCCTTCTTCGGAGATGGCCTCTTCGCCAAGGTGTCGATCCAGGATGAGCCTGCGCCCCGTTTGGGGCGTGTTGGCCGCGCCCTGCTGGGCCAGCTGCAGCAGCTGGGCGACGTTCATGTCGGTGCCGAAGTTGCCCCGCAGTGTGCGGATAATTTCGGGCGCGGCCGCCAGCAGCGCGGCGGCATTGTTGGGATCGGAGAGCTTGCGGAGCACTGCGCTGATGACGGCCTGCTGCCGGCCGATTCGGCCATAGTCGCCGTCCTGGGTGCGCGTGCGGGCGTACTTGAGGGTGGTCACGCCGTCAAGGTGCTGGGAACCGGCTGCCAGCTCAAAGGTTTCGACCCCGTAGTCGGGCGTCGGGTACTTCTCATCGTAAATGGCCCACGGGACATAAATGTCGATTCCGCCCAAGAGGTCGATGATGCGGACAAACCCGTCGAAGTTGACCCAGGCGTAGTGGTCGATGGGTTGATTCAGGAATGCGGACAAGGTGTCGGCCAGGAGGCGTTCGCCGCCGCCGGTGGAAGGCACGGTTTCGCCGAGCGAGTAGACCAGATTGATTTTGGTCGGGGGAAACCCGGGTACCGGAACCCACAAGTCGCGGGGAATGGAAAGGATGTCAAGCGCGTTGGACTCCTGGTTCCAGCTCAGGAGCATCAGCGTGTCCGTACGTGGCGCGGACGGGTCTTGCACGCGGGTGTCGAAGCCGAACAACAGGATGTTCAGGCGATCTTCACGCTGTACGGTGGTGAAGACCGGTTCCCGGTCAAGGAGTTGCGGCATTGCCGCAACCTCCGGCGGCGGCGAATTGTCGGCGGCCGCGGCCGCCGGCGCGACTTCGTCGGAGGCGTCTCCGGACGGTTCCGGTACGTGAATTGTGACCGTGGTCGCGTTCACGGCTTCCTCATAGGCCATGTTGAACACGAGCCTGCTGACAATGTAGACGCAGATGGCCAGGACCGCACCCAATGCGGCGATGGTACCGCTCCAGACCAGTCGCCTGGGTTGGGACAACCGGCCAGGAGGCCCGGTAACGGCGTCGGTCGACATGTCCATGACAAACGGTGGGACTCAGCCTGGAGCGCGGGAAAACCCGGATGTGCAAGCGCCGCCTGACAATCCTGGGAATCGGCGGGGGCAGGGACTGGCCAACAAGTGGGCAAACCGGCCCGTGACCTGTCGGTACAAGGTCGGGTCGGCGGATTGAGGGTAGCTAGGAAGCGTTGGACAGTGGACGGGACGGGAGCGGGAGGCGGACACGCTGCACACTAATGTTATCAGTTTCAAGAACCATAAGAGGTCCCTGGTTATGCGTTCTTGGCCGTCAGCTCCGTGTGCGGTCCTGCAAGCTCGAGGCCGGGAGGAGCCATCCCATCCGTGATCCCGGTTCGCATCTGAAACCGCCACTGGCCTTCTCCTTGGGGTGTGTACAGCGTAATCTCATCGCCGTATAGGCGCGGCCATGTCACTCCGGCACCGTTTAGGACCTGGATTTGAACGCCGTCAGGTGGGGCATGGGATGTCCCACCGTGCCATTGCTTGCGCATTTGGCGGTGCAGGTAGGGATCCTCGTCCCAGCGGTTCCGTTTGAGCAGGGAGTACAGGTGGTGACGTTCGGCAACAGTGCCGCGGGTTTTGTTCCAGTTGGCCTTCTTGACGGGGACCTTGGCCCCTTCCCGACAGGTGTGGATGTCGGGGCAGTCTGCAGCGTTGTGGACAGGTCACTGCATCGCTGCCACCCGTCGGCACGGGCGCGGGCGGCTCCTCGATGTGAACCAAGCGCCCGTACTTGGCCTTGTGCAGACCTTGGCTGCGCAGGTTGCGCGTGGCCTTCGCGGCCTTGGCCATGGGGCCGCATCCTTGATCTGCCTGTGGCCGGACAGCAGGTCCGACAGGCGAACGCGTCCACGATTGCTGTCAGGTCCTCGATCATCTCAGCCTGCGGCGACAGGCTTTCCTGGCTGACAACGGCGAGGGTGCAGCCATGCCCGCCGCGCAAAGTGCGCAAACCAATCGAATCCGAAGCGGGACAGACGGTGTCTGTGGACGAGCAGAAGGTGCGCAACCTCCCGCTGCTCAATGCACTCCGTCAGATCCAAGAATAGTCTGTGAGGTCGGCCCGTTGGCCACGACTTGACACACGGCAACAGACCCCGGTCAAGCCTGCTGCCACCTCTTCGCCCATACCCGAGAAACTTCGGGCGCCGGCCTCGGTGTCCTACCGCCGGCCGGTGACCGTCTACTTGGCCGGGAAGGTCCCGGCGCGGTCCATGACGCGCAGTTGATGGGCGCTGCGGTCCCCACGGACTCCGAACTGGATGATGCGGTACGGCTTGTCAATGGGATAGGGCATACAAACGGAACCATCATGAAATGCGGAACTGATCCAAGCAGCGGCATTGCCTGCAATGGGTGCCGGTCTGCTCAGGGGTTGAAGGCATGCTCGAACAAGGCACGGGCAGTCAGGATGTACATGGTGTCCCTGTGGACGAATACGTCGAGGAGACCGTCAAAGGCTTCCTCCATGCCGTGGGGAGCCACAAGCTGGTGCCGGAACGCGCCCGTGTTGGGGTCCAGCACCAGGATGCTGCCGCGTCCGGAATCCACCAGCAACATGTAGTCGTTCTGGTCCGTGTCGGCCTCCAGGTCGACAAACCGGCTGTTGAAGCCCACGGCCCCGTGTACCGCAAAGGGCAACTGAATGTTGGCTTGGCTGCCGGAATCCTGCCGGCCCAGCGACACCACGGAGTTGTTGTCGAACAACAACCAGATGTTGTCGCCCACGTGCATGCCGACGGCACCGCTCAGATCTATGGGTTCCGGCAGCCAAGGCTCTTCTTGCACGACGGCCTGGTTGAGGTTGTAGCGCCAAATCTGCCCGTGGCCGCTGTCGGCCACGTAGAGCCGGTTGGAGTAGAAGTCAATCTGGACCGGGTTGATCCATGCATTCCTGCTGCCGAAGGTTACAAGGGAAACAAGGTCCGTGTCGTTGTACTGGAACAGATGACGGTCTTCGTCGATGAGATACAGGCTGGGCTTGTCGCTATGCGCGGTCTTGGTCGGTTGGAACGCCATGTCCACGATCCGGCCGACCGTGACACCGTCGATCACGGTGTCCTGGCTCAGTACCTCCTGGGAAGAGCCCCCCTCCTTCCGGCGCAGGGAGTCCAGCCGGTATTTGGTAACGGTTCGGTGATCGCTGGCCAGGACGTACAGGTCCTGGAAGTTGACCGCCATGCGTGCCGGAGGGTGGTCGCGTTCAAACGTCAACAGGGGCTCGGTCAGTCCCAGCAGCGGAATGCGTTGGAAGGCATCGTCCCAAAGTTCCAGAATCTTCAACTGGAGGGCATTCAGGCCAGGTGACGGCCCCTGCGTCTCCTGCATGCTTTGGGCCAGTTCGCGGGCCTGCTGCAGTTGCTGCTGGGCCGCTTCGTACTGCTCGCGTTCCAGCAGGGCATCCGCTTTCTCCACCTGCTGTTGGATCAGGGCCAGGGCCACCGGGTCGTCTTGGCTGCCCACGGGTTCGTTGATGCGATACGCGAAGTAGGTGGCGGCCGGCACCGTTATCAGCAGGCACAGGAGCAACATGGCCGACCACGACTTCGGTATTCTCCGCCTGGGTTGACGTTCCCGAAGCGCGTGGTGGATCTCCTGAAAGTTGGGGAGGGCAACCGACTGGCCGGGATCCGGTGCGGCGGTCGGCGCGGTGTGGGGCGAGACCGCCGCTGCGCGCGGCCTCTCTGCGGATGGCTCCGCAGTCGCGGCGGATTGCATCCTGGCCTGCGGTTCGGCATTCGGGTCGGGAAATGCCTCGCCGAACCACACCTTTACTCTCTGGCCCGCGGATTGCAGAATCCGGCCGCCTCCGCCAAACCAGCCTGCTCCGGTCTTCGCCCCGTGACCGCGCGTGTCAAGCGCGGACTGCAGAACGGCTCCGGATTCTGGTTCCCGCTCCTTGTCCGCACCGTGATTGGCGTCCGCCTCTGCGGCCGGACTTCGGCGTACCGCCGGGACCTCCAATTCGGCCGGAGCCAGGATGACCTTCGGTTCGGACATCTCGAAATCGGTTGTCTCCGGAACTTCCTTGGCCTCGGGAGCGGATTCCAACATCCCGGCTGCCGGCCGTGCGTCCGGCTGGGCTGGTTCCCGTGTCGCGTCCGGATGCGCGGGAGCCACAAACCGGGTCTTGTCGGCTTGGCCGGGCTGGTGAACGGAAACCGGGGTCGGGATTGCGATCAGAAGTCCGGGAGCCTCCTGGCGGCGGGCCTGGTCGGCCAACCAGTCCGAGCGCTCCGGCCGCGTTCCCTCCGCCAGGTCGGTTACCGCGGTGGCGAGTGTCTGCTTGGCCGCCTCCGCCGTGGCCTGCGAGTCGTTTGTGGCCAGCCAGTCGGATGTGGCCAGAAAGCACCCCTGGCCCGGGGCCAGTTGGCCTTGGTAGGTTCCGGGGAGGAGCCGGTTCGGCCCGCCGGCCAGACCGCCGACAGGCGCTGAACCGGTGGGGAACACGTCCGCGGATGCTTGCCCCGTCACGATGTGAAGGGTTCCGTCGGTCCAGGCCACTTTCAAGTCGCGGCCCCGCACCTCCGCCACCGAGGCGGTGCCCGCCACTTGGATATTGGGGTAGTCGCGGCGAATGTATCCCAGGTACACGTGGAGTGCGACCAGGGAATCGGTCAAGGCGCTGATGCCTTTGGCGGAGGACAGGAGGTAGCTGCGGCAGACCCTGAGGCTGAAGGCGGTGATCAGGTCCCCTGCCTGGGAGCCGGGCAGGTGTTCCTTAAGGACAGGAAAATCCAGAACCACGCAAAACGTGGCTCCGCCGCGCCTTCGATTCTCGCTGGCAGGAACTACCCGGGTGCACGACCCGGATGCAAAATCTGGTGTGGAGGGATGGGAAGCGAAAAGGACGGATGGTTCGTCTTGTTCATCAGGTGCGATGTGGGATGGCATTGTCGTGTCAACTGACCAGAACAAGGGGTGGAACGGGTGCACGCCACCCTGCGTGCTTGACTGAAGCGGATGTCTACATGACGTTCACGGTCGGTGGCGGGTGCGGATGTCCGGAACGCGCACGGCGTCAGTTGCCCGACTGCAGCGTGCGCGTGATGATGTCCAGTTGCTCCGTATCGGACACCTGGTCTTTCCGTTTGCGGCCCTTGTGCCCCTTCCGCGATCCCTGTCCCTGTTGCGCCTTCATGAATGCCAGTTCCATGGCATTCATCGGCGGGGCGTCGTTGGTGCCGAAGGGGTCCTCGATCTCCTCGTCGTCCGGGGCATCCAGAAGTCGGCGACGGCTTACATCCAGTCGCCTGCGCCGGGAACTGACCATGAGGATCATGACTTCAACTTCCTGGCCGACCTCCAGCTCGTCGTCGGCGTTCACGACACGGTGATGATCGATTTCGTCCAGGGCCATGAAGGCGTCGACGCCGACGCCGACATCCAACAGGGCGCCCCGGTCGTTGAAGCCCTTGACCGTACCGTTGATGCGGGCCCCGCGGCGCAGATCGGAGATAAGCTTGACATCGGGCGGCAGCTTGCTGACGGCAATCTGCCACTTGCTGCCCTTTTCCTTGGGCATGCTGATTTCGGTGACCCAGACATCGAACTCGTCCCCGACTTTGACGACGGCATGGATGTCCTGCACTCGTTCCTGGGACAGGCGGCTCACCGGCAGGAAGCCGTCCTTGTCGGAACCGATGTCGCAAAAGGCTGCGGCCTCAATCACAGCCTTGACCACGGCGTGACGCTTGTCGCCGATCTTCAGGTTTTTGATGGACTTGTAGTCCGGCCGGATCAGCGTCAGGTCAATCTTGTTGGATTCCCGGTTCAGCTTGTGGATCCAGACATGGATCCGGTCGCCGCGCTTGAGGTGCCTCGAGGGTTGAAACGCCTCGAGCTTCTCCTTGTTGTAACGGAGATACGGCAGGAACTGGCTCTTGTGGAGAAACCCTTCCTTGCCCGTTCCGATATCGACCCAGGCACCCTGGCGGTCCGTAACGCGGGTAACCGTCCCGTCCCGTCTGTCTCCGACGGCCAGCGTGATGATCTTTTTCTTTTGCTTGGGCCGTTTGACCGGCTCCGGACCGGCTTGTTGCGCTGTGGCATCCGCAGTCTGCGGGGCAGGCCGGGACGCAGCGGCGGCAAGGTCCTGTGCGCCCTGGATACCGTCGGAGACGGTGACCTGCCCGGAGGAGGGCGAGGGGTTGTTGTCCATTGTTGGTATGGGTCGTGGTGTGATGGCCGAGGGGCACGGAGAATGGGATGGCGGGACACAATTATAGGCCGCAGCCGATTCATTCCCCAAACAGGAGGCTTGGGCGGCATGGTTTGCGGATGCCTGCCCGCGAGGGGCTCCCGGCATCCCATCGCGTCCGGTACTGCCTGTGCCTTTGGGCACGGCATGTCGATCGTCGCTTGCAGCTTCGAGCCAAAAGCAACGAACGTGAAACAGCGTGGGTCTGGCCCGGACGGGGCGGGGCCAAGAATTCCCTTCCACTCCCGTTGGTCGTGGATTCATGTGTGATAATCCCGTATGGGGAGGATGTGCCTGACCCGAATGGCTTCAACCGTGGCTGATTCACCTGAACCCTCGACCATGTCCCTGGCTGGGCGGAGGGTGCTGGTAACGGGTGGTGCACACCGCATCGGGCGCCGCATCTGTCTGGATTTGGCGCACGCCGGGGCCAGCGTGACCTTTTCCTGGCTGAGCGCCGAACGTCAGGCCCGGACAACCCTGGCCGAGCTGCAGGCCATTGATGCGGGAGCTTCCGCGGTGCAGTGCGATGTGACCCGGCTGCGGGATGTGCGCAGCCTGCGGGACCATCTGCACCGCCGGGGGGACGGTCTGGACATCTGCATCAACTCCGCCAGTCCGTGGGAGTTCGATGCGTTCCCCTTGGCGGACTATGCCTCCTGGCATCGCGTGACCCGTGCGTCCATTGACGGGTGCGTTTACCTCTGCAACGAACTGCTGCCCCTGTTGCTGGAGTCGTCCTCGCCCTGCATCATCAATGTTCTGGACACCATCGTGCGTCAGCCCCGAACCGGATTGACGGCCCACGCCGTGGGCAAGGCCGGCCTGGAGGCTCTCACCCGGCAGCTGGCGCTCGAACTCGCGCCCAAGGTCAGGGTCAATGGCCTTGTGCCGGGACCGGTTTTGCCCCAGCCCGACCTGTCTGTGCATGCCCGTCGGCGCGTGGCGGACGCGACGCTGCTGGGCCGATGGGGAACACCCGAGGACGTCGTGCGCGGAGTGCGCTTCCTGATTGATTCGGACTTTGTCACCGGATCGCTGCTGTTCATCGACGGCGGGGAGAGCATTGCCATGCACCACAGGCCGCGTTGATGCCGATGCAGGACGGGACCGGCAGTGTCCGACCGGCACTGGTGGATCGGGAGTGCCTGGAACAGCGGGAGCTCGCGACGCTGGCGCCGTACGCTGTGTGCAGCCTGCACAGCCGCGGTCGCGTCCAGCCGGAGGCAGTCGACGCGTGGCGCACATGCTTTCAGCGGGACCGGGACAGGGTTGTCCACTCGCGTGCCTTTCGGCGTCTGGCCCACAAGACCCAGGTGCAGCCGTTGCCTGGCAGCGACCATGTCCGGACGCGCCTCACGCACAGTCTGGAGGTGGCGCAGATAGGCCGTTCCGTTGCGCGTCGGCTGAATGTCAACGAGGATCTGGTCGAGGCCATATGCCTTGCCCACGATTTGGGACACCCCCCGTTCGGACACGAAGGGGAACAGACCCTGAACGAGCTGTTGTCCGACGTCGGGGGATTCGACCACAACCTGTTCACGTTCGAACTGCTGGACGTGCGGGAACGACGTCGCCCGGACAGGCCCGGCCTCAACCTCACATATGAGGTTAGGGAAGGTGTTCTCAAGCACGGGGCCGCGCCGTCGGCCCGCCAGATTGAACGGGTGGCGGAGGAAGGGCTGCGACCTTGGGAAGCTGCGTCGCTGGAGGCCCAGATCAGCAACCTGGCCGACGAGATTGCCTACAACTCAAGCGACTTGGACGACCTGATGCGCTTTGGTGAGGGGAACGGTCAACGCTTGGCCGGGGCCGTCCGGGAATTGGAGGTGTACCGGCGCATTCGGGCGCATGCTGCAAGCCGTGAACTGGAGGAGGCCGACCTGGCCTCTTCCACCTCGCGCAAGGTGCTGATTACCGCCATGGTGGGCCAGGCCATCGGCGACTGTGTGGAGGCCACTGTCAGCAACCTGCAGCGCGGCTACATTCGCAGTCTCACCGATGTGCGGAGGTGCCGTGATCGGCCCTTGGTGGGTCTGGATTCCGAGTTGGAATCCATGTACGGCGAGTTGCGGCGGTTCCTGACGGTCAACTTCTACCAGACCCGCAGGGTGCGGATCCGTGCCATGGCAGGCGTGGATGCCATTCACCGTGTGTTTGCGGCTCTGGTGTCGGAGCCGTCGCAGTTGCCGCCAGCCTGGCGGGACGAACTGGACTGCCGGGATCGGCAAGCGGTGGTCGGCGCCTATATCGCGACCATGACGGACCGCTTTTTGCTGGACATGGACGCCCGGCTCCGTTGAGGCGCGGGCCAATTCGTTGTGCGCCGTCGGCTTCAGCGTCGGGGACGCGGTTCCCGGTACTCCTGGTACTCGGGGTCCTCCAACTCCGCGGCCTCGTCCTCCGAAGCCGAGTCTTCGGTGCCAAACCGGGTCAGGCCTACATCGCGTAACCGGGTGCGGGTCCGTTCCAGGAATGCGGTGAACTTCCCGAATTGATTCCGGAGACCGCCTCCGGCACCCAGATCGAGCTCGGAGTGCAGGCTGGCCACCGCCTCGCCTTCCGTTCCCGCAGTCGCCTCCTGGGCAATCAGGCGCCAGGCCACAAACAACAGGCCCGCGACCAGAACCAAACTGCTCAACAGCGAGAACAACTGAATGAACCGGTTGTCCCTGACCAGTTCCGGAGGCGGACTGCCTTCCGCCACCGGCAAGGCGCTCCCATCCGGCGTCTGCGGGCCGTCGATGAGCACGCCCTGCAGGGCCAGGAGATTGGCTTCGATCAATTCCTGCTCGCCGTCGCCCAGGATCAGGCCGGAACTTCCCTCGGCGCGCAGGAGGCCCAGCGCCTCGTTGACCGCCAATCTTGGATCCGAGGCCATGTAACCGAGAATTTTGGTCGCACCGGGGGACAGCGAGTCCGAACCGCTGATCTGCTGGTCCTCGGCCAGGCTGTTGACAATCAGGATTTTGTAGGCGCCAAGCAAATCGGCCGGCAGCGCTCCTTGCCACTGGACAGGCCACGCGTACCACGCCAGGGCGATGCCGGCGGCCAGGCTGAAGGCGATGACGACCACATACTTGATGAGGGGCCGCAGGAAACCCCTCATCCGCGAATCGGAAACACGAATCATGTCATTCCACCGAGGCCTGATTCTTCGATTGCTGTGATGATGGACTTGACGGACTGCATGTGGTTCTTGCGTCCCACCAGCAGGGCATCGGGCGTGTCCACGACGACCAAGTCCTGAACGCCGACCATTGCCACCAGACGTCCGTTGGCGAAGATGATGTTGTGTCGGCTGTCGACGGTGACAACCCTGTCGCCGACCACGACATTGGCATCCCCGTCCTTTTCCAATATGCGCTCGAGCGCGTCCCAGCTGCCCAGGTCGGTCCAGCCCGTCTCAAGATGAACCACCGTGCAGTCGGCGGCCTGTTCAATGACCACCTGATCGATGCTGCATGGATCCAGTGCCTGCCAGGTTTCGCCGTTCGGACCCGGATTGCGGGCCGCCTCCAGCAGGTGCGGAGCGCATTGCGCCAGGCGATGGCGCAGGCTGTCGACGCGGCTGACGAGGATGCCGCAATTCCAGAGGCAGTCGCCGCGCTCGAGCAGGCGCGCGGCGGCCGTGGCGTCCGGCTTCTCGCGGAAGCTGCGCACGCGCGCGGCGGGCGGGGTGCTGGCGGGGGCCAGCGGGGCGCCCAACCTGATGTACCCGTATCCCGTGTGCGGATGGTCGGGTACGGCGCCCAGCAGAACCAGGGAGCCGTCGGCCGCGAGTTCGGCCGCGCGGGTCAGGGCCTGGCAGAAAACGACTTCGTCCTGGATCCAGTGGTCCGAAGGCAGCCAAATCGCAATCTCGCTGTCCGTATCCGCCGGCAGATGTGCCAACACCCAGGCGAAGGCGGGGGCCGTATTGCGGCCTTCCGGTTCGGACAGGATCCGCGCCCGGTCAAGGTGCGGAAGCTGTTGGGAAACCAGATGGGAGGTGCTGCGGCCGGTTACCACCCATGTGCGTTCCGATGGCAGCAGGGGAGAGAGCCGACGACAGGTCGCTTGCAGCAGCGATTCCCCCTGCGCGAGCAGATCGTCAAACTGCTTGGGCGTCTGCTGCCGACTGCGAGGCCACAGGCGATTCCCGCTGCCGCCAGCCAGGACTACGCCTATCATCGATGATTGCTTCCATGGCGTGGCAGGGCACCCGACCGGCTACCGCGCGGACGGACCCTGTTTGGTCTGGCCTGAATCTTATCCTACTTGGGCAGCAGACCCGGCAGCAGGTGCACGATTACCGATCGTTCGGGGATGTTCACCTCGGCCACCACCTCGCGGATGGCAGGCAGCAGGATGGGTTGGCTGAGTCCCAGATCCGGAGCCGGGCGCACCTCCCAGACATCGTTGGCTCCGGTCGCGGCCACGTCGGTCACCACACCCAGGTACAGACCGGCATCGGTGGTGACCGATGCACCGACAATGTCGTGAATCCACCAGGTTCCCGGATCCGGCGGCGGCACGTCCGCTTCCGGCACGGACAGCCAGGCGCCGCGCAGGGATTCGGCGGCCGTTCTGTCCCGAACCTCGACGAACTGCACGAGTAGCGCTTGCTTGTGGCGTCGCGTGGACAGAACCGTCAGCGGACTCCGCCCGAGGGTGCTGTGCAGGATCTGCCGTGGGGCAAACCGCTCGTTGTTGTCGGTGATGACGCGAATGCCCACCTCGCCCTTGATGCCGTGGGGCTTTTCGACGCGTCCGACGACGAAGTGGTCGTCGGGATAGGGGGAAGCCATCGGCGACCACCGGTATGGGGTGGTTCAGGTCCGGTCGTCCTGCCCGCGTTCGGTCGGGGTCAGGCCATCGCCGATCTCCTGCCAGGAGTCCACGTGCAGGGCGACATGGGCATGCGGGCTGGTCGACGACGCCTTGACCAGGGCCCGGAGGGCACGAATGTTGTCCCCGTTGCGTCCAATGATGAACTTCATGTCTTCCTGGTGCACCAGCAGGTTGAATTCCAGGTCCTGGTCGTACTGGTGCGCCTCCACCTCGACGTCGTCCGGATGCTGTGCCAGGGTCGACGCGACCCAGGTTACGAGCTGGCCGATGCGGTCGATGGTGTTGTCCGCGTCATGCTTCGACATGTTCGTCCGTTGCGGCCGCGGCTTCGGCGGAGGCCACCTTCAGGAGACGCTGCACGGCCGGTGTCGGCTGGGCGCCGCGCGCAATCCAGTGGTTGGCCCGTTCCACGTCCACGACGATGGTTTCCGGTTCGGTGCGCGGATTGAAGTGTCCGATGTTCTCGATGAAACTGCCGCTGGTGGCCTTGCGTTGATCCGCGACCAGGATGCGGTAGGTCGGTTTGTTCTTGGTGCCTTTGCGCACCAGGCGAATGCGAACCACTGTGTGGGGCTCTCCTAGGGGTTGTGGGTGTCAGCGGAGATCCTGCCCCGCCATCAGTTGCTTCATCTGCCGCATGCGGCCACGCTTGCGGCCGCGGCCGCCTCCGGACATCTCCTTAATCATGCCCTGAGCCTCGCGGAAGCGCTTGAGGAGGTCGTTGACGTCCTGTACGCGCGTGCCGCTGCCGGCCGCAATGCGTCGGCGTCGGCTGCCGTTGAGCACGTCGGGGTCGCGCCGTTCCTGAAGTGTCATGCTGTTGACGATGGCTTCGCTCTGCTTCAGGCTGTGCTCCATGTCCTCTTCGTCGAGCTCCGCGATCAGATTCCGGGCGCCCGGCAGGAGCTTCAGAAGGTCGGACAGGCTGCCCATCCGCTTGAGCGAACGCAACTGGTCGAGGAAATCCTCGAAGTCGAGCTGGCCGCGGGCCATTTTGTCGCCCAGCCGTTCGCTCTGCTCGTCGTCCAGAAACTGCTCGGCCTTCTCGATGAGGGTAAGGACGTCCCCCATGCCCAGAATGCGGCTGGCCATCCGTTCCGGCTCGAACACGTCGAGCCCGTCCATCTGCTCGCTGGTCCCCATGAATTTCACGGGGACCCCGGTCACCTGACGCACACTGAGGGTGGCGCCCCCGCGGGCATCGCCATCCACCTTGGTCATGATCAACCCGGTGAGGGGCACACTGGCATGGAAGCCCTCCGCCACATTGACGGCTTCCTGGCCGGTCATGGCATCCACCACCAGCAGGGTCTCGGCCGGATTGACCCGCTCCTTGATCTCGCCGAGCTCCGCCATCAGCACGGAGTCGATTTGGGTTCGGCCGGCCGTGTCCAGGATGCAGACCGTATGTGCCTTGCTGCGGGCGAACTTCATTGCGCGGGCCGCGATGTCGGGCGCCCGGGCACCTTCGCGCTGGGCGAACACCGGAACGTCAATCTGCCGGCCCAGGGTCTCCAGCTGATCGATCGCAGCCGGGCGCTGGACGTCCGCGGCTACCAGGAGCGGAGTCTGGCCCCGCCGGCGCAGGTGCACGGCCAGCTTGGCTGCCATCGTGGTCTTGCCCACGCCCTGCAGGCCCACCAGGGCCAGGGCATGGGGTGCCTGGCCGGCAAAGTTCAGCGGCGCCGGTTCGCCCAGCAGCGAAATCAGCTCCGCATGCACGATTTTGACCACCTGCTGGCCGGGGGTAAGGCTCTGCAGGACTTCGGTTCCGGCGGCGCGTTCCCGGATGAGTTGGGTGAAGTCCTTGACCACCCGGTAGTTGACGTCCGCCTCCAGCAGTGCCATGCGGATTTCGCGCATGCCGGCCGTGATGTCCTTCTCGTCCAGGCGCCCCTTGCGCGACAGGGCGTCGAACGTGTTCTGAAGTCTTTGGCTCAGCGAATCGAACATGCCTGCAAGCACATGGGGTCAAATCGGACGGCGGCGCGGTGCCCGTCCCACTCGAACGGGACCGCACATTGTAGCGGCGGCCGGGCAGCAGGCGCAATATTTGCGGTTTCCGGGCAGGCGTCGCGCCCGGCCGGGAGACCACGCGGTCAGAGGTTCTGGTCTTCGATGTTGTTGAGGGTGTCGTAGCGGAGTTCCGCTACGGAATCTTTATCGGCTTGCCCTGTATCCCGGATACCCTCGTCGGCCATCGGGTCCAGGTCGCCGTACAGCATGCGCTGGACCCGTTCGCGCGCCCGGCCCGACATGGACGGGGTGGCCTCCTGGGCCAGCAGCCGCAGCGCGTTGGCGATGATCAGGCTCTCCTCGACAACAGTGCGGTCGGCAGCCGCAAGAGACGCCAGATACCGATCCTGAAGTTCGCTGTTGCCTGCCAGGTGATCGGCTTGGTCGAACAACGCACCAAGGCGGCCGTCTTCCTCCGACAGCAGAGGAAACTCCGTTTGGTGATCGAACGGGGGCATGTCGGCTTCTCCTTGGTCAACCCAGGTCCCGCGTCAGGGCGGCCCTGAGTTCCTTGATGGCCCTGAACTGCATCGCCCTGATGGATACCTCGGTCTTGCCCATGATCGCAGCCACTTCCTTAACGCCGTAGCCCTCAAGGAAGCGCAGGGATATTACCTGAGCCTGGGAGTCGGGCAGGCGTGCAATGGCCGCGCGCAGGGATTCGGCATCCAGGGAATCCCGCGTGGCATGGAACGGGTCCGGTTCGCGTGACGGCAGGTTCATGTGCGTGTCGATGGGGAAGAACGCGGCCCGCACGTCCCGGCGGATGTGGTCGCGGATTTGGTTGTTGGCAATGGTGTAGAGCCATGAGGTAAAGGTGTACTTCCACGGTTGGCCTCTGTTGATGGCCTCGTAGACCTTGAGGAACACGTTGCCCGTGAGGTCCTCCGCCAGCTGAAGGTCGGGGACGCGCGTGTAGATGAACCGGAAAATGTGGCCCGAACACAGATCGAAAAGCTGGTTGAAGGCATCGGGATCGCCGTTCCGGGCGTCATCCAGAAGGTCGGTGGGGATCTTGACTCTCACGTCGGGTCGGGGCTGTGAAGAAGGGAGAAAAACGAGACCCGGCAGACTCGTCTGTACTTAACGATAGCAGTCGCAGGGCCGGCCGGGGCTGTGATTGCGAAATTCGACCGTGTTCCGGGGGGCCTTCGCCTCATTCGCCCCGGACAGGTCCGCCATCGTGGCGGGCTACGTAGTGCAGCCGCTGGCCGATTGTGACCAGCAGCGCCAGACACATGGGGATCAGCACCACATCCGCCACGTTCAGCATGAGGCCGGCGCCCAGCAACACGATGCGTTCGCTGCGCTGCAGCCAGCCGGCCTTGCCGGGAATCTCAAGGCCTTCCGCCCGGGCCTTGACATAGGACACGACCACCGATGCCCCAATCACCGCGGCGGTCAACGGAATGCTCCAGCTCAACGGCAGGCGCATCGGTCCGCCAAGCTGCAGGTGGATCAGCAGCCCCAACAGGACACAGATTTCGGATAGGCGGTCGAAAGTGCTGTCCAGGCAGGCTCCGTATCGCGTCACGCGGCCCGTGCTGCGGGCCAGCAGGCCGTCCAGGCTGTCCAGGCCCGATACCAGGATGTACGCCAGCCCTCCCCATCGGATCCATCCTGTCGCAATCAAGCAGGCCGTGGCTACGGCCAGCCACAAGCCTATCCAGGAAATGAAGTTGGGGGTCAGCCGCAACCTCAGCAGGAACCGCACGACGGGTAGTTCGACGTGGGCCAACAGGGAACGACCCCAAGTCTCGATCACGGTTGTGCACAGCCTTGTTCCAGGGAATGTCGCTACATTCTGACAGCATCGGTACACCGCAGGGCGGTCCGCTGCGTACACAGGGGCCCGGAAGGCATGTTTGGGGGTGTGGCTGTGAGGGGCGGCGGGATCCGGTGCTGGCCGATATTAAGGTGCCGGGACCGGGTTCGCGTAAGATGGAATCTGGCTCGATGCGTGCGGCCGCGCCATCTTGCCCTCCGGCACATCCTTTCATACCACACCCTGGACATGTCCCTTTCCGCCCCGATCAAAGTGGCAGTCACCGGTGCTGCCGGCAACGTCGGCTATGCACTGGTTTTCCGCATCGCGGCCGGACAGATGCTGGGTCCCGACCAGCCGGTCCGTCTGTCGCTGATTGAAATTCCACCGGTCATGCGCCAGGCGGAAGGCGTGGCCATGGAACTGGAGGACTGTGCCTTGCCGCTGCTGGCTGGAATCGACGTGACCGATTCCGCCGAGGAGGGTTTCGACGGTGTGCAGCACGCGCTGCTGGTGGGTTCCCGGCCCCGCGGGGCCGGCGAGTCCCGGGCGGACCTGGTCGGCAGCAACCTGCCGATTTTCCGGAGCCAGGGCCAAGCCCTGAACGCACGGGCCGCCGATGACGTGCGGGTGACGGTGGTCGGCAATCCGGCGAACCTCAACGCCTTGATTGCCCATCGCCATGCACCGGACATTCCGGCCTCAAGGTTTACGGCCCTGACGCGCCTCGACCACAACCGGGCGGTGAGCCTGGTTGCGCGTACAGCCGGAGTGCGGCCTGACCAGGTGGCGGACGTGGCCATCTGGGGCAATCACAGCGCTACGCAGTACCCGTGCCTGGCCCATGCCACGATCGACGGGCACAGGGACTGGCCCCTGTTTTCGGATCAGGGCTGGATAGAGGAGCAATTCATACCCAGGATCCAGAACCGCGGCGCGGAAGTCATTGAGGTCCGAGGGGCCAGCAGTGCGGCCAGTGCGGCCGTGGCCGTTACCGACCACGTGTGGGATTGGCACTTGGGCACCGGCGGCGATCGGACCACCAGCATGGCCATCGTGGGCGAAGGGCAGTACGACACTCCGCCCGGTGTGGTCTTCAGCTTTCCGGTCAGGGTCCGGGACGGGGAAATCGAGGTTGTCCCAGGCCTTCAACTTACGCCTTTCGATCGTCGCATGGTGGACATCACAGGGCAGGACCTGCTGGAGTTGAGTTGCACGGCCGACGCGCTCTTGAGTTGACAACGGGGCCCTGGGTCGGGTAGTCTGGCCGCATGAGCAATGCGATTGTGTCGCGGATCAACAGGTCCGCTCGTCAAACCGGCGATCGCGCCGCACAAGGTGGTGCCGGGTCGGCGCGCGCCTTCTCGTTTAGCGACTATTACTATTACCGATTTGCAGGGACGGGACCGCACCGCGAACCAGGGAGTTGCGCACAGGCCAACTGATGCCGGACAACCAGGAGGCGCAGGAGCGGTCCAGAATTGGATCGCTTTTTTTTTGCTCGCCGCGGTACGCCGCTTCTTTCGGCCTGAAATCCAATCATGATTGTTTGCAGAGGCGTGCGCGGCGCCACCACAGTAGTCGAGAACGAAGCCCGCGAGATCCTGGCGGCCACGCGGCAACTCCTGGCCCTGATGATCCGATTGAACGGCATCGAGCCGGTGGACGTGGCCTCGGGTGTCTTTACGACCACGTCGGACCTGAATGCCGTATTTCCTGCGACCGCGGCCCGTCAGTTGGGCTGGATGTCCGTGCCGCTGCTGTGCGGCCATGAAATGGAAGTTCCGGACAGTCTTCCCAGGTGCATCCGCATCCTGCTGCACTGGAACACGGACCGCGGCCAGGACGAAATCCATCACGTGTACCTGAAGGAGGCAGTGCAGCTGCGCCCCGACCAGTCGGAGTTGCCGCCGGTGGACATGCAACAGCTGAACCAGTGGGTGGAAGACCAGATGCGCAGGCATGGGGGTGTGTGATGAGAGTTGCCTTTCAAGGAGAGCACGGTGCCTATTCCCATGCGGCCATCCTCATGCATTTTGGAGAGGACGCCGGGATCCGGACGGTGCCCTGCCGCAGCTTTGCTGAACTCTTTGCCGCGGTGGACGCCGGCGAGGCGGAGTTCGGCATGGTGCCCGTGGAGAACTCGCTGGGCGGCGCGGTCACCGGCATCAACGACCTTTTGCTGAACTACGACTTCAAGGCTTCGGCGGAAATCCTGTATCCGGTGCGCCACAACCTGGTCGTGGCCCGGCCGCCGGAGGGCTCCCCGCGGGAGGCAATCACCCACGTGCGCAGCCATCCCCAGGCCCTGGAACAGTGTCGGGAGTACCTGGCCCGCCAGAGCCTCGTGCCGGTGGACTGGTATGACACGGCCGGGGCCGCCAAGTCGCTGGTGGAGGAACCCGCGCCGGGAACCGCCGCGCTGTCCAGTCGGATCGCCGCCGACACCTGGGATCTCGAAATCGTGGACAGCGACGTAGCCGACGGACCGGGAAATTTGACCAGGTTTCTTTTGATTGGCCACGAAACCGCCGAACGCACGGAGGACAGCAAGACAGGGGTGCTGTTTGCGGTTCCGGACCAGCCCGGCAGTCTGGTCAAGGCCCTGCAGGTGTTTTCCGATCGGAATATCAACCTCACCAACATCAGCAGCTTCCCGCGCCGCAATCGCAGGTGGAACTATGTGTTCTTCATGGAATTCCTCGGCCACGTCGAGGACCCGACGGTCTCGGAGGCGGTCACGCAACTGCTGGTCAACACCGCCTTCCTCAAGCTGCTCGGCAGTTTTCCGAGGGCGCCCGAACCGGATGATCTGTCGCCGGGCCGCATCCCCGGATTTGGAAAGTAGCCGCACGGCCCATGCACGTCTCGCACCCCTTGACCATTCAACCCAGCCAAGCAAAGGAACACCAACACCATGATTGTCGTGATGAAACAGACAGCCGACGCAGACGACACTGCCCGGGTCGCCCGGCACATCGAGGAACGGGGCTTCAGCCTGCACATCAGCAAGGGCGAAGCCAGAACGATCATCGGCATCATCGGTGCCAATGAACATGAGCTGGACAGCGATTCGTTCGAGGTTCTGCCGGGTGTGGAGAAGACCATGCGCATCATGCAGCCGTTCAAGGCGGCCAGCCGTGACTTCACCCAGAAGAAGACCGTGATCAACGTCAACGGTTCCCAAATCGGTGGGGATCGGGTGGCCGTGTTTGCGGGTCCCTGCAGCGTGGAGACGCGCGAGCAGATCTTGGAGACGGCCTACGCGGTGGCCGACACCGGGGCGCAGTTCCTGCGCGGCGGCGCCTTCAAGCCCCGTTCATCGCCCTACAGTTTCCAGGGACTGGGCCACGAAGGGCTGGAACATTTGGCGGAAGCGCGCGAAAAGACAGGCCTGTCCATCATCACCGAGGTGATGAGTGTCGAGGACATTGAATTGGTGGAACAGTACACCGACATCTTTCAGGTTGGCGCCCGCAATACCCAGAACTATCCTCTGCTCAAGGCCCTGGGTCGGGCCAGCAAGCCCGTGTTCCTCAAGCGGGGTCTCGCCGGCACGCTGGAAGAACTGCTCATGAGCGCGGAGTACATCCTGAGCGAGGGCAACATGAACGTGATGCTGTGTGAGCGCGGGATCCGCACCTTCGAGACCTACACCCGCAACACCTTCGATGTCAACGCGATCCCGGTGTTGCAGAACCTAACCCATCTGCCGGTGATCGCGGATCCGGCACACGGCACCGGCAAGTGGGACCTGGTGAACCCGATTTCGAAGTCGGCGGTGGCCGCCGGTGCCGACGGTGTGATGATCGAGGTTCATCCCAACCCCGCCCAGGCCAAGAGCGACGGGGCGCAGAGCCTGACGCTCAAGAATTTCGCGGCGCTGATGAAGGACCTGAAGCGGGTGGCCGCAGCGGTCGACCGCTCCATCTAGATAGTCCGGCTCGGACTGCAATTGACCCACCCGGTCGAGAAGACCCATGTCGTTTACATTGGCCGACTGCCGCGTGGCGGTGGTCGGCCTGGGCCTGATCGGCGCCAGCCTGTGCGCCGACCTCACCCGCCTCAAGGTGTGTCGCGAGGTGCGCGGCGTCAGCCGTTCGTCCAGTACGGTGGCACGCGGCATCGCGGAGGGCATCATCGACCAGGGAACCACCAGTTTGCAGACCGGCGTCCAGGGAATCGATATCGTGATTCTGGCTTCGCCGGTCCGCATCGCAATCGGACAGCTGGAACGGATTTCCGGCCATCTCAAGGTGGGGGCCATCGTTGCTGATGTTGGCAGCACCAGCGTCGAAGTGGTCAAGGCCATGGAAAGGATGCCGGCGCATGTCCAGCCGATTGCCACGCATCCGATGGCCGGTAAGGAAACCAGTGGTTTCGACTCGGCGGAACGGGGACTGTTTGACAACGCAACCTGGATTTTGACCCCTCTGGAACGGACTTCGAGTCGGACCGTGGATGTGTTTCGCGAACTGGTCGTGGCCGTCGGGGCCCACCCGTTGATGATGGAGCCCCGCAAGCACGATCGGGTGGTGGCCGCCATCAGTCACGTGCCGTTCCTGCTGTCCAGTGCACTGGTGGGCAGCGTCGTCCGGGCCGGTGCACAGGATCCGGAGGTCTGGGAATGCGCGGCCGGCGGTTTCCGCGACACGTCAAGGGTTGCGGCCAGCGAAGCCGGCATGTTCATAGACATTCTGATGACCAATCGAGAGAACGTCCACCGCCAACTGGACCGGTTTATCGAGGAGATTCGGGAGCTGCGTTCCATGCTGGTAGAGCGGCAGGAGGATGCACTGGTGGCCCGGTTGTCCTCGAACCGGGATGCACGGCTGGCCTGGTATGCGGCTTGGATGGAGCGCAACCGACCGGAGATTTGACGAGCGAGGGAGCAAGGCGTGGATACACTAAGGATTCAGGGCGGCGCGGCGTTGGCGGGCGGGATCCGCGTTCCCGGCGACAAATCGATCAGCCATCGTGCGGTACTGTTGGGAGCCTTGGGCGACGGCGCGACCAGGGTGACCGGATTCCTGGACGGGCGCGACTGCCTGGCAACCGTTGGCATCATGCAGTCGCTGGGTGTGGGCATCGAGCGCCATTCCGCTGCCGACCTGACAGTTCACGGAGTGGGCCTGCACGGTTTGCGATCGCCGGACGGGCCACTGGACTGCCGGAATTCCGGTACCACGATGCGTCTGCTGAGCGGCCTCATGGCCGGGCAGCGGTTCGCGTCCGAGTTGACCGGATCGCCCCAGCTGTGCACGCGGCCCATGGACCGCGTGGTCGCTCCCCTCCGGAAAATGGGCGCGTCCATCTCCGGTGCCGACGGAGGTGGTACGGCGCCATTGCTGGTTCGGCCCGCGGCCCGCCCCCTCCATGGGGTGCGGTATGCGATGCCGGTGGCCAGTGCCCAGGTCAAGTCCTGTTTGCTCCTTGCCGGGTTGTACGCCGATTCGGCAACCACCGTGATCGAACCCGGTCCGACCCGGGATCACACGGAGTGCATGCTGCGCGGGATGGGCGTGCGCGTTTTGAACGAGGGACGGCGCATCACACTGGAGCCTCCGCAACGCCTGCAGGGGACCAACGTGGCCATTCCGGGCGACCCGTCGTCGGCCGCGTTCCTGATCGTGGCGGCCTGCATTGTTCCCGGCAGCCGGGTGCGGATTGTGGATGTGGGGCTCAATCCCACCCGTACCGGACTGATGGAGGCCCTCTTGCGGATGGATGCCGACATTCGGGTGGAGAACCGCTGGGAGGCCGCAGGGGAAGCCGTCGGAGACGTGTTGATCGGGCATGCTCCGCTCCGCGGTGCCGAGTTCGGCGGGGACCTGATCGTGCGCATGATTGACGAGTTGCCGCTGCTGGCGCTCGCCTGCAGTCAGGCCGAGGGGCCCTCCCGCATTCGCGACGCCCAGGAGCTGAAGGTCAAGGAGTCCAACCGCATCCTGGACACCGAGCGGCAGCTGGCCCGGCTGGGAGCTGTCGTCCACGGTACGGAGGACGGCTTCGCGATTGACGGCGGCAGCAGACTGTACGGGGCCTGTGTGGACAGTCGCGACGACCATCGCCTGGCGATGTTGCTGGCCGTGGCCGGCCTGGCAGCCCAGGGTGAGACGGTGGTGGCAGGCGCGCAAGTGACGGACGACAGTTTCCCCGGGTTTGCCGAAGCCCTGCAGGCTCTGGGTGGCGCAGCGGAACGGGAAGCGGCAGATGCCTGAGTCCATCACCCCCCGCACCCGCAAGGTTGGCTTGATCGGCTGGCCGGTCGGACATTCCGGTTCGCCCAGAATGCACAACGCCGCCTTTGCGGCCGCCGGAATGGACTGGGTGTACCTGCCACTGCCCGTGCCGGTGAAACCGAAGGACCGGATTGGCGAAGCGGTGCGGGGTCTGGGTGCGCTGGGGTTTCAGGGCGCCAACGTGACCATTCCGCACAAGCAGAGTGTCATGCCCCATCTCTCGGGGATTTCGTCCGTGGCCCGGGCCGCGGGGGCGGTCAATACGTTGACGGTGGCCGCCGACGGCCGTCTCGAAGGCGACAACACGGATGTGTGGGGGTTCTATTCCGTATTGGAAGAGGCGGGATGGCAGGCGCGGTGTGGATCGGCCCTGGTGCTGGGAGCCGGCGGCTCGGCTCGTGCCGTGCTGACCGGCCTGCTCGAGGCTGGCTGCCGGAATGTCCGCATCCACAATCGGACGCGTGTCCGGGCCGAGCACCTGATCCGGGATTTGCGTGATCTCTATCCCGGGGCAACGCTGCAGGTGGTTGGTTCGGGCCGGGAAGTATGGGAAACGGGCGGCGAAGTGGACCTGGTGGTGAATTCAACCTCGCTGGGCATGGATCCCAATGTTGGCACGTGTCCCGTGGCGGCGAACTTTCCGTGGCGGTCCGGGCAGTGGGCGTACGACTTGGTTTACAACCCTCCGACCACCTTGTTCCTGCAACGGGCCGGGCAGGCCGGTGCGCGCTGCATCGGCGGCATGGAGATGCTGGTCCGGCAGGGGGCTCGGTCCTTTGAGATCTGGACCGGCCGGTGGCCCGACCTCGACCTTATGCGAAGGGAACTGAAACTACATCTAGGACTTTAAACCCATGGTTGACCAAATTGATGCCATTTTCCAGGCGGACGACTACGGGGTTCACTACCCGGACTCGCGGGGCAGGTTCGGACCGTACGGCGGCAAATATGTGCCCGAGACGTTGATGCCGGCGTTGGAGGAGCTGGAGGAAATCCACGCTACCGCCATGCAGGATGCAGGTTTTCAGGACGAGCTCAATTCGCTGCTGGAGACCTATGTGGGACGACCCACGCCCCTGACCCATGCCAGGCGGCTGACCGAGCACTTCGGTGGCCCTGAGATCTACCTGAAGCGGGAAGACCTGGCCCATACCGGTGCCCATAAGATCAACAACGCCTTGGGTCAGGCACTGATGGTGAAGCGCATCCTGGGCAAGAACCGGGTCGTGGCCGAGACGGGAGCCGGTCAGCACGGCGTGGCCGTGGCGACCGTCTGTGCGCTGTTCGACATGGAATGCGTGGTCTACATGGGCTCCGTGGACATGGCACGCCAGGCACCCAATGTGTTTCGCATGCGTCTCCTGGGGGCGGATGTAAGGGAAGTGTCCAGCGGCAGCCAGACTCTCAAGGACGCCATCAACGAAGCTATCCGCGACTGGGTCACCAATGTGCCGGACACGCACTATCTGCTGGGCAGTGCCTTGGGTCCCCATCCGTTTCCGGTCATGGTGCGCAACCTGCAGTCCGTGATCGGGCGGGAGGCCCGCCGACAGATGCTGGACCCGTCCGTGGGTCCGGGGCGGTTGCCGGATGTTGTTGTGGCCTGCGTGGGCGGCGGCAGCAACGCGATTGGCATGTTCTACCCGTTTGTGATGGATCCGGGGGTCCGGCTGGTCGGCGTGGAGGCCGGGGGCCGCGGCATAGACAGCCACCAGCATGCCGCCCGGTTCGCCGATCCGAAGATGGGCCGATTGGGCGTCCTGCACGGAACCCGCAGCTATGTCCTGCAGGACGAGGACGGACAGATCGCCCTTACCCACTCCATTTCGGCCGGGCTGGACTATGCCAGCGTCGGACCGGAACATGCCCTGTTGCGGGATCGGGAACGGGCCGCATACTTCTACTGTACGGACGAACAGGCGCTGGCAGGATTCGAACTCCTGTGTCGGCAGGAAGGCATCATTCCGGCCCTTGAGAGTGCGCATGCCGTGGGGTGGCTGCCGGAACTGATGTCCGATGTTGCGTCCGACGACGTGGTCTTGGTGTCGCTAAGCGGACGGGGCGACAAGGATCTGGATACCGTGATGGCCGAGCTGTCCCCTGGGGCCTGATTCCAACCCCCAACCCAATTCACATGAACGGAAACGACTCCATGGCAGGCGTGGGGCGCATCAGGTCGGCGATCGCCAAACGGCAAGGCGATGCCACCGCGGCGTTCATGCCCTATGTCCTGTTGGGGTATCCCTCGCGGATGGAGTCCGCGGCCATGGTGCGGATGCTGGCCGACGCCGGGGCCGACCTGTTTGAGATTGGGTTTCCCTTCAGCGATCCGCTGGCGGACGGAGCCACCCTCCAGGCCGCGACCCACAGGGCGCTGCTCAACGGCATGACCACGCGGGAATGTCTCGACATTGCCAAGGAGCTGCGGGATGCAGGGATCGCCCAGCCGTTCTGCGCCATGTCGTACTACAACCCGATCTTCAACTACGGATCCGACCGGTTCATTGAGGATGCGGTGCAGGCCGGGTTCGATGGTTTCATCATCCCCGATCTGCCGCCGGATGAAGGCGGGGAGATGGAGGCGGCCTGCCGCGATGCCGGCCTGGCACTGGTATACCTCCTGGCACCGTCCAGTTCGGGGGAACGGGTTGGGCTGGTCACGGAGCACAGTACGGGATTCGTCTATCTGGTAAGTGTGTTGGGGACCACCGGGGCGCGCGCATCGCTGCCAACCTACTTGGCGGATCTGGTAGCGCAGGTGCGGGCCAACACGAATACCCCGGTCTGTGTTGGGTTCGGAGTCAGCAATCGCACACAAGCAGCCCAAATGGCCTCGATTGCGGATGGTGCCATTGTGGCTTCCGTCCTGATTGACGCTGTTTCACGTCCCAACGGAGCGGATGCGGTGAAGTGTCTGGCCCGCAATTTGGCACAGGGCACTCACGGACACTGACACCGGGACGGACGCTGGGGAAGTCACCAGTCGCGGTCCAACCCTCCGGGACGTCGGCAGCTAAACCATCCACCACCGGGTGCCAACGTTCCGTTGTGCCAGGGACACATGATATTGGCGGAACATTGGCGGAATTCAAGTTTGCGCGCAGGCTGGAAGGCATAATCCCAGTTTTGGCGAGTCCGTATGCCATGGATTGCCGGAATTCACTTCCGAGCTGTCCCCTGGCCACCGAGTCCAACCAAAGGTCCAATTCACATGAACGGAAACGACCCCATGACAGGCGTGGAGCGCATCAGATCGGCGATCGCCAACCGGCAAGGCGACGCCACGGCTGCCTTCATGCCATATTTTCCGTCCGGCTTCCCTTCCCGGTCGGAATCCGTGGCCATGATGCGGTCGATGGCCGATGCCGGAGCCGATCTGTTCGAGATCGGGTTTCCCTTCAGTGATCCATTGGCCGATGGACCCACCATTCAGGCCGCCACCCACAGGGCATTGTTGAACGGCATGAAAACACGGGACTGTCTCGATATTGCCAAGGAATTGCGGGAGGCAGGGATCACCCAGCCGTTCTGTGCCATGTCGTACTACAACCCCATTTTCAACTACGGAACCGATCGGTTCATCGAGGATGCAGCTCAGGCGGGGTTCGACGGTTTCATCATCCCCGATCTGCCACCGGACGAGGGCGAAGAGATGGAGGAAGCCTGCCGCGAAGCCGGCTTGGCACTTGTGTATCTCCTGGCTCCGTCCAGTTCGCGGGAACGCATTGAACTGGTGACATCCCGTAGCACGGGATTTGTCTACTTGGTAAGTGTGCTGGGCACCACCGGGGCCCGTGCGTCGCTGCCGGACTACCTGACGGACTTGGTGGCGGAGGTGCGGGCCGGCACGGATACCCCAGTTTGCGTCGGCTTCGGAGTCAGCAACGGCGTGTAGGCAGCCCAGGTGGCCACGATCGCGGACGGTGCCATCGTGGGTTCCGCCCTGGTCAAGGCCGCCGACGGACCCGATGGTGCGGATGCAGTGAAAAGCCTGGCCCGGGAATTGGCCCGGGGTGCCCACGGGCATTGACCTGGGCATCCGAGGCTGGACGGCTACAGGTTGTCCAATGAGGAGCGTGCTGCGGATGCGCCCTGTGCAATCAGGGCCGCGTCACTGGTTACGGTAATGAACTGAAACCCCTGCAGGCACCGCCTGCGGGCATCCTCCAGGCCGCGCCCGGCAATGCCGGGAATCTTGCCTGTGTCGCGACAGGCGGCCAGGACCCGTTCCAGTGCCAACTGGTGCTCGTCCCGCGTGTCCATCTCCGATGGGTGGAATCCAAGGGACAGCGCCAGGTCGGACGGTCCCATCCAACAACCCGTGATGCCGGGCGTCGCCAGAATTGCTTCGGCGTTGTCGACGGCCGTGGCACTTTCAAGCTGGACTGCCACAAACAACTCGTCGTTGATGCAGTCCGCGTAATCGTCGCCGTACATGCCCGCCTGGTTCCAGCCCCATGAGCGCCGGCCCAGCGGAGGCAACAGGCAGGCATCGGCCACGCGCCGGGCGTCCTCCGGTGTGTCCACCATGGGCACGATGATGCCCAGCATGCCCTTGTCCAGCAGTTGCCCAATCAGGCGATAGTCGTTGGTGGCGACACGAGCCATGGGCGTGGCCGCGCCGAGGTTGATTTGGGCAATGGCCCTCCCGACATCCCGTTCGTCCCAGTTTCCGTGCTGGCGGTCGACCATCACGAACTCGGCACCGCTCCCGCTGAGAATCGCGCCGGTTTCAGGGACGCCAAGCCCCATCGACAGACCGAAGGCCGGCTTGCCTGCTCTCATTTTGGCCAGAGCCGTATTCGTCTTCATGTGTGGATTGTCCGGGTATGTTGTCATGGTCCGGATGGCTTTGGCCGCGGCGTGGACCTGCAGGCACGACCGGCGTGCCGAGTATACAATTGGGTGCACCGGTTCGGATCCGGCCGGGCATGACGACGGGTTGGGAGAATGTTGATTTGAACCAGGCAGTTCTGGATACCGCAAAGGCATTGATCGAGATTCCGTCGGTGTCCGCTGACAACAACGCGGCGGTTACCGAATTCCTGGCGGACCGGGCCGCAGGTCAGGGCTGGGTCACCGAACGGTTGACCTATCGTGATGCCGAAGACGTGCAAAAGCATTGCCTGGTGGCCCGGGCCGGAGAGGGCACCGGGGGCGTGGCCTTCCTGTCGCATACGGATACGGTGCCCGGCCTGGCGGAATGGGAGCCGTTTGTGGCCCGGGTTGCGGACGGGCGGCTGTACGGCAGGGGCAGCTGCGACATGAAGGGGCCGATTGCCGCCTTTGTCTGTGCCGTGTCCGACATTCCGGTCGGGCAGTTGCGGAGCCCGGTCTACATGACCTTCTCGGCCGACGAGGAAGTGGGCCACGTGGGGGCTGCATGGATCATTGAGCATTCGGAGCTGCTGGCCGGCGTCTCCGTGGAGGGCGGCATCGTGACGGAGCCGACCGGGATGGTGCCGGTCTACGCCAACAAGGGCGGCGCTTTCATGTCCGTCACGTCGCGCGGCATCGCGGCGCATTCCAGTACCGAACGCGGGGATTCCGCCAACTTCAGAATCGCGCCGTTCCTGGCGGAGATGGCCGAACTCAAGACCCAATTCATGACCGACCCCAAGTTCAGGAACGAGGAATTCGATCCCCCGACCAACGGCTTCAACATGACGATCACCGATTTTGGCTGCGCGACCAACGTGACGGCCGAGCGTTGCGAGTGCAAGCTGTCGGTTCGGAGCATGCCCGAATCGGGCTTCGAAGAGGCGGTCGCGATCATTCTGGAACGGGCCCAGGCATACGGGTTCGATCTGCGCAACCACGAGATCCCCTATTTCTACGGCAACAAGGACAGCCGCTTCACAAGTCTGTTGTGTGAGATTGCGGGGACTGCCGAAGCGGTTACCGTGCCTTACGGGACGGAGGCCGCCCACTACCAGCCCGTGGTGGATTCGATTGTCTGGGGACCGGGAGACATCGCCCAGGCGCACACCGTCAACGAGTTCATCGAGCTGGAGCAGCTGCAGGCCGGTTACGAACAGTACAGCGAACTGGTGCGCCGGTTGTGTCTGTAGCGTGTTCCACGCCCGGGATGTGGTTCCCGGGCGGCGGCACACGTAATGCGCCGGACGCGGTTGGGCTTGGTTGGGCAGGCTGTATCGCCGTCACGGCCCATTTCGGCCGGATGGGCATGCCCTGTTGACTGGCATCGTCGGCTTTCCGGAAGTCGAATTGGATGCGGTGGACCACTCGGAGCCGCAACACTCCCGGAGCCAGTTCTCAGATTTACATAAATCGAGCACCCGAGGTTGAGGGCGTGTCGGCTCCGGCCGCAATGCGCGCGATGCCATAGGTCAGGCCCAGCAGCACACTGAACAGCACACTGACGGCCACGGCGGTCGGATCATCTGGCGCGTTGAGCAGATCGGCCACTACATTGCGGATGATCGTGGCTGGTTCAAGCATGATGTCCCAGCTGTTCCAATCCAGGAAGCGTCCAATGTAAATCCCCAGTCCGGTGGCCGGGATCGTGACAGCTGCCAGTACCCATCCCCACGGTCGGCCGAACCGGCTGGCAATCAAGGCCTGCATCTGGTACAGGGAGCAAACGGCCAGGGCGAATCCGGTCCAGGCACTGAACACGATCACCATGAGGTCGTACCAGACCGGTATTGGGTACCTTGGACTGAGGTGGATCAGGTCGGTAACGATGTAGGGCGCGTTGGGAAAGAACAGGAACCAGACGCCAAACAGGACGAGATTTCCCGCGGGCACCTGCAAGTTGCGGTGGTGGCCGTAGGTGAGGAGGCAACTGATCAGCATGGGCACCCAGGCCAAGGCGAGGTTCCACAGTAGGAACAGGTACGTGCTGCTGCCGGTCCGCCAAACGCGGACAGCCAGCAGCAGGACACAGCAGAAAGTGGCCAGCACCAACATCAGTCCGATTTGCACGGAGCGTCGATGCATGAGGGCGACAAACTGGCCCGCGGTATTCGTCGGATAGGCTCGGGGTGCAAACGGGCCGTCGGCGCGGCTTGGATTGACCAAGGTGTTCAAGGTCGCTTTTCAGGGACCTCCGTCGGATTCCGGAAACCAGTTCGATAGCAGATCGCTCACCAACTCCTGGACGTCGTTTCCCATGATGAGCAGAATGGACAGGAACACGATCACAACCAGGATGATCATCAGAAGCAGTTCGATTACCCCCTGGCTGGAGGCTCGCGGTGAAGGAGGTCTGCGCACGCTGGACTCCTTGTGGGCGGGACTTGGCACAGGGTCCGTGCGCGCCGGGTTTCGCGGAAAACTTGGGGGGCCCGGCTGCTCGGATTCTGTACATCCGTTGATTTCGATCAACTAATTCTAGCCAATCTCTGTGCCGCGGCGTGTGCCGGTTCCGCGTCTTGTTCCGGACAGCACGGATACCAAACGGTTGCGGTCCGGTCGTAAGCACCCGGGGTCGAACCTGTCGTGTGGAGCAATGCTGGCACCATCAAACGCCAACCACGTTTGGGGCTCGCCGAGAGGTTTGCCTCGGGTCTGCCGGCCCGAATCACCAGTCACGCTCAGGGCCTTTGCCAGGCGCATCTGTGACAACGTGTGACACGGGGCCCGGAAGCGAAAAGGAACTTCCATGGCGGTGGTCGGGTTGCAAGAAATGGGAGGCGTTGGGGCCATGTGGGGTGCGCTTGCCAGAGATCGGGACCGCGTCCAATCTACCCGTGGTCACCACCAAATTGGAACGCCATGGTCCTGTTCCGCGGACCTGAGTACGGAACTCCACTGTCAGCCGGTGCTATAATTCACAACCTAGCACAGCAAAAGCGTGGCGTAGTGGCAACCGATATAGAGAAGCTGTTTGACTTGCAGCAAATCGACCTGAAACGTCTGCGCATCGTCAAGCAAGTCAAGAAGTCGCTGGTCAGCGTTCGTGAGCCGATCGACCTGGTTCGGTTGCGCGAATCGGTCGGCTCCATGAGCGAGGAGCAGGAGAGCCTGAAGGAGAACCAGATCTTGGCTGAAAGCCAGGTCAAGGTGGTCAAGGAGAAAATTGCGGCCAACCAGGACCTGCTGAACAGTGGACGTCTGACCGATCCCAAGGACATTGCTGCACTGCAGTCGCAGATTGTGGAACTCGAGTCCACCAAATCCGCCTATGAGGAACGGGCCTTGGCCGCGCTGCTTGAGTTTGAGGATAAGAACAAGCAGTATCAGCCTCTGGTCGAACGGTTGGAGGAGCGGACCGGGGAGTGGGAGGAACTGCGTCGTTGTGCCCGGGAAGAACAGGCAGGCATGGCAGCCGAGCTGAAGGAATTGAACCGGGAACGTTCGGTGCATGCCAGCGACATGGACAAGGACGCATTGCAGGTCTATGAGGAGTTGCTGAAACGCAAGAACGGCATCGCCGTGACCACGATCACCAACTCGTCCTGCGATGCGTGTTTCATGAGCCTGCCCACCAGCGTGGCGACGGCGCCCCGCAACGGGAGCGGCAACTACCTCCACTGTCCGAGCTGCGGCCGGATGCTGATCCAGCGCTGATCCCGAAGTTCAGTTCCCCACCGGGTCCGAACCCGCATCCTGTGTGGTGTCCAGGGCCAGGACCTTTGCGACGAATTGCGCGCGGTTGGCGCCCGTGCCGAAATCGTTGATGTGTTCGAGGCCGAAGGTGGCCAGATAGGCCGTTCCGCGCTCTGAACCGTCTTCAGTGTCGGGCAGCGCGATGCCGACAATCCGGGTTGCGCCGTTGGCCTGGTCCTGGTGAACCAACCAGGCTTCGGCACTGCCGGCCTGTGTTCCCGTTGTCAGTGTGTGCAGGGGCAGCGTGCCTTCGGCATTGTCCGTCTGCGGTGCCAGGACGGGCGCGTTGGCCTGCAGGACGGTGGAATCGGTCGTCTGGACTTCCACATTGAGCCGCAGGCTTCCCTGTCTGCGGGCAGTTTCCTGATCGGCACTGAGGTTGACCCGGCCCTGCCATTGGAATCGGCCGTCGATCGGGACCAAATGCGGGGTGGACCACAGTGGATCGCCGGCCACCCTTGCCCCTCCTTGCTCGTGGACAAGGTGTATCGATTTGACTCCCCTGAGTGCCGAACCCTCAACGGTGACGTCCATGAGCAATGATGCGGTGGCAGGCTGCAGTGACCAGGCAACCTGCCCGGAGAGCGGATTGTCGGTATCGGAGGTGCTTGAGCCGGAGGATGTCAGGGAGGTCTGTCCCAAATCGGTATTGGACCGTGCCAGATCCAGTACCAGATCGCTCCAGCCATCGAGCCCGGGTTGAAGTCCGGACACCTGAAGCTGGGTTTGTCCGTATCGGTCGGCGGTCTGCTCCTGGACCTGTACTCCGTTGAGGAGTGCCGGTCGTAGCGCGGAAGAACCCAGGACTTTGTGGCTGTGCTTCCCCATCACCAGCAAATTGCCGCCCGACACCAGATAGTCGACCAACAGGTCCAGGTCGCCGTCCGAGAACGGCAGGGGAACCTTGCTGGCCTGCGGATTGCCGGCGTGATCGCCCGTGAACAGGATGACCCATTCCGGGGGCGAAGCGGCAAACAGGGCCGGCGGCACGTTGACCAGATTGAGTGCGGTGTCCCAGTAGAGGAAATCAATCCCCAGAGCCGCCAGGGTTTGCCTGTACCAGAGTGAAACGTCCGGATACAACGGGCTGAGGTCGGCATCAATCAGGACGACTTGCGGCGAAGGGGGGTGAGAGGTCAGCCAGGCGAAGACCGGGGCGTGCCATTCATCCGAGCCATCTGAAATCAACAGGAATCCTTCCAGGATGCCAGGGCCCGAAACTGCATCCAGGTCGAGGGTAATCGTGGCTGTGGTGGTGTCGCCCGCCGGCAGGTCGACCTGGGAAGGCACCACCGAGACATGGGACAATGCCGGCAGGCCTGTCATGCCGGCCTGCACCAGTGAAAGCTGCAGGGACCTGGCATCGGGACCGGTGTTGGCAATCGTGATCGAACGGGTCAAGTTCCCTGTTGCCTGTCCCACAAGTCCGAAGTCGGCTTTGTGGGGCACTAGGAACAGTGAGTTGGCGATGGCGCGTTCGATGTTCAGGAGGCCGCTTCCCATGTCCAGCAGCCCGGCCGGTGAGCCGTCGGGGTTGCGCAACCCGCGAAAGTCGGCAGTGTTCGCCATGGCCGAGAACACTTGGTCGTTGGTCCACTCCGGATGTGCCTGTTTGAGCAGAGCCGCCGCCCCTGCCGCGAAAGGCGCTGCCATCGAAGTCCCGGAGGCCTGGCCATATCCCTTGTGGCGCAGTTCACTGACCGGGGACAAGGCGTAGCCTTGGGACATGATGTAGGCCCCGGGTGCCACCAGGTCCGGTTTCAGTGTTCCAAATACGGTCGGCCCGCGTCCACTGAACTCCGGCACCACCAACGGGTGGTTGCCGCGCTGGGTGGGAGTGGTGGAAACGATGAGCTGGAGCGAGGCTTGGGCCAAGTGTTGTCGAATCGCCATGCCGGTGTCGTGGCCCATGAACAAGGCGGGGATGCGAACGGCGCGGTTGGTATTGTCCTGGGCCATGCGCACCAGGGCGTTGCCGCCGCTGGCATGGTTGTACACGACTACCGCCGAGGAACCGGCTTGCTGTGCGTTAATCACCTTCGAAACAAACGAACAGAAACCGCGTTCGACAATCACAACCTGACCCGTCAACGAGGAGGGTCGCCAGGCTTGGCAGCCATACGGGTTGGCCGAGTCGAAGGTGGCTCCGTCCAGGAGCGGATAGGTATGGACCTGACCTGCCCGGAAGCGCGGTCCGAATTCCGCCTGATTGAATTCCAGATCCGTGAGCAGTCGCTGGTTCGGTTGTCCCAGCCGGCTCACGTCGGCGGACTGCATGCTGAATCGACCGCCGGTTGATACGGCCCCGACCGTCAGGTAACTGTCGGACGGGTTGGCCACGGAAAAAGGCATCGGGCCGTAGTTGCCTGCTGCCATGACGACCACCATATCGGTCGAGGCGGCGTTGACCAGGGCCGAATCAAGGAAATTGTAGGGGGCGCTGTTGACACTGGGGCCGGTTCCCCACGAGCCAATCACCACGTCCATCCCGTCCTTGACGGTGTCTTCCAATGCCGCCACCCCTTCCGCCGTGAAGAACGTTTTCTTTCCGCTCTGACTGTTGTAGAACACCCGGTAGCTTCCCAGCCAGGCTTGGGGGGCAATGCCGGACAGGGTCGGCAAGGAAATCCCTCTGAAGGCTGCGTCCGTAACGATGTTGCCGGCAGCGACGGCACCGGTGTGGACGCCGTGCGAGGAACCGGCGCCGGGCCAGGCGTGGAAGTCGTTGCTGCGCGGCGGATCGGCAGTCCGGAAGTATGTTCGGGACACGACAATCTTGCCGTTGTTGGCTGCCGTAATCCCGAGGCCGCGGTCCGGGTACCAGTCCGGATAGGCAAACCCGTTGCCGTTGAACATCGGTGCCTGGTTGTGCAGGCCGGCATCAATGGAGCCGACCAGCACGCCGGTGCCGTCAAACCCGCCAGGATGGCCGTCCGATGTGCGGGTCCAGGCACGAATCAACTGCGGTCCGGCGTACAGCTGTGCTTGGATCTCCAGATCCCGGTGCACTGCTCGGACGTTGGGGAGCGACGAGATGGCCGCCTGGGCCTCGGGGCCGAAACCCGAGCTGGATTGCAGGACCATTGCGTTCGTAACTGCATTGAACGCAAGGGGATGGGCAACCCCGTCCAGACCTGTGTAGGAACTTGCGGCGACTTCGCTCTGCAGGTTGTCCAGTTCGCTCCGGAATGCCTCTTGTTCGTTCTGCAGCTGGTAGGCGTATACCTCCACTGCATCGTTTTGGGCTGCAAAGGCCACACTGTCGGTACGCGCAAACCGCTCGCGGCCGAACACCTGGGCAATTCCGGGTGACTGCAACTCCACGATCAGGCGGTTGGATGCGGACTGGCCGGGCACCGTCGCCGCCTGCGGGGCCAAGGCCTGTGGGGCGCTCTCGGCCGGAAGCGGCAAGGGGAATCCGAGCCACAACAGGACCGCGGCCACCGCGGCGGCTACGGCACCCGCGATCCAGCAGGATGAGCGCAAAGAGGGATTGAGGCGAGGCGGCTTCGACGTCATGGGGCAACGACCGGGTTGGTTCCGGCGGAGGGGCAGCGAGCCTGTGGGACGGCAATGGTAGCAAAATTCGGCCAATCCTGTATCAGTAGCCGCGCGCCGCATGTCCGGCCATCGGGCCAGGCCGGATGGCAAGCCCATCAAGCAGGATTGTTGTCCCGGACACATCAAATTGTTTATCCCGATTAACAATTGTGTTGTACAATGTCAACCACATGTGAGCCAAGGTGTGCCAAGTGACTGCCGAACCCCTGGATGTCTCCCGGGCCCAGGAAGACTTTCTCAAAACAGCTTATCTGTTGCGGAGCGCCGGAACTCCGGTCACGAATTCCGAGCTGGCCCAGGCCATGGGCGTGACGCCGGCGGCGGTTTCAGGCCATTCGAGGCGTCTGGGCGAGATGGGCCTGCTGACGTACGAGCGGTACCAGGAAGTCGAACTGACCGCCCGGGGGCAATTGATTGCCCTGGAAGTCCTGCGCCACCATCGCCTGCTGGAACTGTTTTTCACGGAGACCCTAAATCTGCCGTGGCAGGTGGTTCATCAGATCGCGGAGAAGTTCGAGCACGATCTGGACGAGGTATTGGAAGACGCGATTGACAACCTGCTGAACAGTCCGCAGGTGGATCCGCACGGCGATCCCATTCCGGACAAGCAGGGGCGCATGCCGGTGGTGTCGGGGCAGCTGCTGTCCGAAGTGCCGGAGCAGGCGTGTCGCCGCGTGGTGCGCGTACTGTCGCAGGAGTCGGATGTGCTGACTTGGCTGGGGGAGATTGGATTGCGGCCGGGCGCCCCCATTGTTGTCAAGGAGAAGCTGCCTTTCGATGGTCCTGTGCGGCTGGATGTGAACGGCCGGGATGCCGTGATCGGCCATGACCTGGCGCAAAGGCTGCTCGTGTCGGGAACCGATGAACAATGAATGCAGATTGGGCAAGGATGGTTGGAGCATGCCGCCGGGTGCCGGGATGGCTGCTGGTCGTCCTTTTCGGAGGCCTGATGGCAGGTTGTGCAGGCAACGGGAACGGTGGAGGTCCCGCTTCCGCGGCGGATCCCTGTGCCGCGGGCATGACCCAGGACGATTCGCTCCGCGTTCTGTCCACCACCGGACAAATCGGCAGCGTGGTGGAACTGATTTTGGGACTTGAGCAGATTCCGGACGGGCTTTGGATCCCCGGCACACTGGCGGAACGAACCGGTGTCGCCGCTCTGGCATCCATCGACGCCGGCGCGGCACCGGGTTTGGCTGTGATGGTCAGGCCGTCCATCGCCGTCGAGACGCACACGATGCTGGGGCCCGGCGTTGATCCTCATCTGTACATGCCCACCCTCGGCGACGCGGAGGAATTCAACAAGGCCGATGTCATCTTCTACAACGGTCTGCATCTGGAAGCCCAGATGCTGGGAGCCCTGGAGGAGTTGTCCGACAGCCGATGCGTGATTGCCCTGGGGGACTTGCTGTACGAGGATGTGAACCTGGCGGACCGGTTCATTCATACCGACGAGGGACTGGTGGATCCGCACATCTGGAATCATCCGGAGCTGTGGTCCCTGGCCACCGTGCGGATGGCGCAGGTGCTGGAGGGAATGTACGCCGAACCCGTGCCCGAGTTCGCGGCCAACGCGGAGAAGGTGGCGGAACGGATCGCCGTGGCTGGATCGCTCCTTGCCGAACTGTTCGCCGGAGAACGCATTCCGGTGCGGTACCTGGTGACAGCCCACGATGCATTCGGCTACTTCACGGCGGTGACGAATCTGGAAAGCATCGGTCTGCAGGGATTGAGCACCGAGTCCGAAGCATCGGTGTACGACATCCAGCAGATTGCCGAAACCATCGTCGCGTATCGGATCCCGGCGATGTTTGTGGAGTCTTCGGTCTCCACGGACGCGGTGGCGGCCGTGCGCGAGGCGGTCCGCGCCCGGGGATGGGACGTGCGGCTGGGCGGTGAGTTGTACAGCGATGCCCTGGGACCGCAGGGGTCGGAAGGCGCGACCTATCTGGGCATGCTTCAGCACAACGCCGTGACCATCTACTTGGCTTTGGCTGAGCCAATCCCGGAGGACGGCAACTGAGGTTCGGTCATGCAGACCATGCCTCCGGCACTTGAAGTCAACGACCTGACGGTCGCCTACCGGGACAAGCCGGTTCTGTGGGATGTCGACCTGCAGGTGCCGACCGGGGTCCTGATGGCCGTGGTCGGTCCCAACGGCGCCGGCAAGACCACCCTCATCAAGTCCGTCATGGGTTTGATGCAGCCTGCGGCCGGATCCGTGCAGGTGTTTGGCGAGCCGGCCGGACGACAGCAGGTTCGGCGCATCGGATACGTGCCCCAGCGCACGTCCGTGGACTGGGACTTCCCCACCAGCGTGCGCGACGTTGTGGCGATGGGACGCTACAACCGCGGCGGCCTGTGGCGGCGCACGGACCGCCGGGATGCCGAGCGGGTTGCGCGGGCGCTCGCCACCGTGGACATGGAAGACCTGGCCGATCGGCAGATCAGCGAACTGTCAGGTGGCCAGCAACAACGGGTTTTCCTGGCCCGCGCCCTCGTTCAGGATTCTGATCTCTATTTGATGGACGAACCGTTCCAAGGTGTGGACGCTGTGACCGAACAGTCCATGGTGGCGGTGTTGCGGCGTCTCCAGGAGCAGGGCAGGACCGTGTTGGCGGTGCATCACGACTTGCGCACGGCGCCGGCGTACTTCGACTGGGTCGCGCTGCTGAACGTGCGCCTGATTGCCAGCGGCCCAATGGCAACCGCATTCTCGGAGTGCAACCTCCGGGAGACATTTGGTGGTTCGGCCCCCGCATGGGCGAGTCTGCCGGCGACGACGGCCACTTGAACGATATCGGCCAAGCCGATCCCGGGCAATGGAAACGTTCCTTCAATTCCTCAACGACTACACCCTTCGCAACGTGTTGCTGGGCACCGCGTGGATCGGCGTGGTCAGCGGCAGCCTCGGTACCTTTGCCTTCCTGCGAAGGCAATCGTTGCTCGGCGATGTCATCAGCCATGCGACGCTGCCCGGGGTTGTGCTGGCCTTCCTGGTCTGGCAGCGGCGGGAGATCGGCGTGCTGATGGTCGGCGCGGCCGGCACGGGCCTGCTGGCCACTGCCCTAATTCAGGTGGTCGACACGCGGACCAACATCAAGCGCGACGGGGCCATGGGGGTCGCCCTGGCCGTGTTCTTTGGCGTTGGCGTCCTTTTGCTATCCATGATCCAGAACCTGCCCACGGCCAGCCAAGCCGGACTGGACAAGTTCATCTTCGGCCAAGCGGCCGCCCTGGTGCAGTCGGACGTGACCGTGCTGTTGGCGGCCGGAGGGGTGGTGCTGGTCGCACTGCTGCTGTTGTGGCGGGATCTGAAGATCGTCACGTTTGATCCCGACTTTGCCCGGGCCGCGGGCTTTCGGGTCACCGTCCTTGAGGGAGGGATCGTGACGTTGATTGTCGTCACCACTGTCATGGGTTTGCAGACGGTGGGTGTGATTCTGATGAGCGCCATGCTGATTGCTCCGGCTGCCGCGGCACGGCAGTGGACCGACCGGTTGTCGATCATGGTTCTCGTCGCGGCTTTGGTTGGCGGGACGAGCGGGGCCGCCGGTGCGGTCGTCTCGGCGTTTGGCCCCCAAATTCCAACCGGTCCCGTGGTGGTCCTGGTCCTGACCGCGCTCGTGTTGGTTTCGCTGTTTCTGGGACGCAAGCGCGGATTGGTGTGGCACTGGCGCCGACAGCGGCGAAGCAGAAAGCTGGCCGATCCGGACACGGTGCTGGGTGCCTTGGGTGCGCTGGAATCCGCACATGCAGGGACGGTTCGCGGACATCCCAAGGCCGTCGTCCGCATGGCGGTGGGACAGTCCGCCCAGGTTGGTCAAGCCCTGACTGCGTTGCGGGAAGCCGGTTTGGTGGACGAACACGATGGCGACTGGTCGTTGACGGAACGCGGGCGCTCCGAGGCCGGTCGGCTGGCCCGCGCCCAACGGGGCTGAGCGGTGTCCAGCCTGGAATTCGAAATCCTGGCGACGGCGATGACCGTGAGCGCGGCCTGTGCGGTGCCGGGCGCGTATCTCGTATTGCGTCAGATGTCCATGGTGGCGGATGCAATCAGCCACACGGTCCTGCTGGGCATCGTGCTGGCGTTCCTGGTCATGCCGCTCTACGGTCATCCCCTGATGGTGTTCGGTGCGTCGATGATGGGGGTGGTGACCGTCCTAGGCATCGATCTGCTGAAGCGGACGGGGCTGGTCCGGGAGGACGCCGCCATCGGGATCACGTTTCCGGCTTTGTTCAGCCTGGGGGTCCTGCTGATATCGCTGCTGGCCCGCGACGCCCACCTGGACGAGCACATGGTGTTCCAGGGCGACCTGGTCTATTCCGTATTCCAGCGCCTGGAACTGGCAGGCCGCGGTTACGGGCCGATGACCCTGTGGAAGATGGTGGGGATTTTCCTGCTCAACGGCGCGTTGGCTCTCCGGTTCCATCGCGAACTCAAGATTGCGACCTTCGATCCGGTACTGGCGGCCACCCTCGGCATTTCCCCGTCGCTTGTGCAATTCGGACTGGTGTTGATGACCTCCGTCACGGCCGTGGGCGCTTTCGATTCGGTGGGATCGATCCTGGTCATTGGTTTCATGGTGGTGCCGCCGGTCACCGCCCGGCTGCTCACCGACTCCCTTGCCCGGTATCTGGGACTGAGCGTCCTCCTGGGGTGTGCCTGCTCGTTGGGCGGTTTCTGGATCGCAAGGACCGTGAACGGTTCGGTCGGCGGTTCCATCTCGCTGGTGATGGGTGCCATGTTCGTCGCGGTCCTGCTGGCCTCCCCGCGGCGCGGGCTGGTTGCGGACTGGCGCAGACGGCGTCGGCAGCGGGTGGAATTCGCCGTTCGGATGCTGGTCATACATCTGTTCCAGCACCGTACCCTGGGGCAGCGGACCGAGGAGAACCATGCCGGTCATCTGGAAGAGCATCTTGGCTGGTCCGCGGAGTTCAGTGGCCGGATCACCGGGTTGGCGGAGGCGCGGGGGCTGATCAGGCGGGTGGACACCCACTGGCTTGGCTTGACGTCGGTTGGGGAGCGGCAGGCCGAACAGGCCCTGGCCGGATGAGGCGGCACCGGTTGTCCGTGCCTGTCACCGGTCCTGGACCGACTGCCCGCGGAAGTCATCGTTGAGGGCTGCCGGGACGTTGTGCTGTGCCCTGCCCCGGGCCCTGAAACCGTATCGGTTGCTATAATGCGGACGCGTGCCAAAGGCTGTTTGGCACGTTTCTTATACCTCCAACCTGCCAATCAAGGCGCGGGAGAAGACGGACAATGAACTTCGAGAAGCTTTGCCAAACTGCCAGGGATCTGGTCGCGCCAGGCAAGGGCATTCTGGCTGCTGATGAGAGTTCTGGAACGATCCAGAAGCGCTTTGACAGCATCAGCGTGCCGTCCACGGCGGACAACCGACGCGACTACCGGGAACTGTTGTTCACCACACCAGGGGTTGAGGAGGCGATTAGTGGCGTCATTCTGTATGACGAAACCCTTCGCCAGGAGTCGTCGTCCGGCAAGCGACTGGCCGAGGTGCTGGCGGATCGCAACATCATTCCCGGCATCAAGGTCGATGCCGGGGCCAAGCCTCTGGCAGGTTGTCCGGGGGAATCTGTAACCGAGGGCTTGGACGGCCTGGCCGACCGACTGGCCGAATATGTCAACCTCGGCGCCAGGTTCGCCAAGTGGCGCGCGGTGATCGACATCAGCGACACCCTGCCGTCCGCGAACTGCATCGAAGTGAACGCCCATGCCCTGGCCCGGTACGCGGCCCTGTGCCAGGAGTACGGTTTGGTGCCCATCGTTGAGCCGGAAGTGCTGATGGATGGCGGCCACGGCATCGAGCGCTGCGAAGAAGTCACGACCGACGTACTTCACGCCACCTACCACCACCTGCATCTGCAGGGCGTGAAGCTGGAGGGCACGCTGCTCAAGCCCAACATGGTGCTGCCGGGCAAACTGTCGGGGGCGACAGCCACCCCGGAGGAAGTGGCGGAAGCCTCGTTGCGGGCCTATTACCGAGCCGTACCCGCCGCGGTACCGGGGATCGTGTTTCTCTCCGGTGGCCAGTCGCCCGAGGAGGCGACCTTCAACCTGAACGCGATGAACGCCCTGGGATCCCATCCTTGGGAGTTGAGTTTCTCGTATGGCCGTGCCCTGCAGCAGCCCGTGCTTCAGACCTGGCTGGGCGAGGCCGACAACAGTTCGGCGGCCCAGGAAGCCTTCCACACGGTCGCCATGGCCAATCACCAGGCCCGATATGGAACCTACGAACCCGAGATGGCGGTTGCGTAAGTCGGACTGCAAGTCCTCAGCAAGGAGCAAACGACCGGGCTACGGCCCGGTCGTTTGTATTGGGGCTGGTACTGTTTCATTTTCGTTGATTTTGGCCCGAGGCCTCAGACAGAGACGGGCATGCTGTGTCGAGGGGTCGGTGACGGGCGCGGTGGAACAGGGAACCAGCCCGTCCACGGTGGGTGAATATCCGTATCAACGAGATTGAAACAGTGCCCTCCATCTTGGAGGCGTGGTCGGCGGTGATCTTGGCCTGTTCGCTCATGCCGCCCAGGATGGCAACGATCTGTTGCCGTCGGGCCTCCTGGCCCGCCTCCAGCCGGTGCAGTCGGGTCTCGATCGCCACGAAACATTCCTCAGTGGTCATGTCCTACTCCTTGGGATGGGGGGTGCTCCATTGTGCCAGACGGCTCTAGATCACACGGGGCCCCGTGGTGTCAGTGCAGGGCAATCGCATTCTAATTTGACAAAACCTTGAGCAGAATGTTTGCACTCCATTTGACCTGTTTCCACGTGTCCATCATGTATCAAAAGGCGTGTTTTTGCGTTCTAGCAATGAATTTCCGACACGCAGCACGACGAAGAGAATCGTTGTGGCACCGTCCCCATTAGAATGCGATTGCCCTGGGTGTCAGTGCCGGCCAAGGTCGGCCATGGGTCAGTCGTCCAGGTAGCAGGAACGCGAGAACCAGTAATTGTGGCTCTTGGCCCGGCAGGTGCTTGAGTGTCGGTGATCCTCCCAGCTTTCGAAGCACCACCATCGGTTAGGGCAATAGCGGTACTCGTACTCGACGGTCATTCGGTAGTACTTGTACACGGGATCGGAATCGTCGCTGTCCTCCTTGCCGCCCAATCTGCCGCCGGCCGCATAGTTGCGGTACTGATGGTGGCGATCGTTCACCTTGTGGAGCGAAGCCTCAAAGTTGCGAGCGTAGTGGAAATGACGCTGATGGTGATCAATTTCCACTTCAACCTTGATGTGATCCTGTTCCTCTCCGGCATGGCGCCAGCGAAAGGTGTAGTAGTCGGACCAGTTGCCATGGGCGGCAATGGCGCCGTCTCCATGGGTGTGATCGTCCGATCCGCCGGCATTATGGTCGTGGGTGATCGCACCGTCCATGACTTCCGCATCGGTCAGGGTGTTGGGGATGATCACCACCTGATCGCCGGTGGCGGTGTCTTCGTCCTCGTCGAAGCCGCTTAGAAATACCCAGCCCTGGGTACGGTTCATTCCGGCGAACGGCGCAATGCACTCGTCCGCGTCCGAAAGCAGCTCGTTCTCTATCTCCTGAGAGAACAACTCCCGTGCCATGTGGACCACATCGGCACAGGTCAAGGGTGCGCCGGTATCCTGGCCGAGCCAGGCGCGCATGTCGTCGCTGGGTTCGGTCGGTGCATTGCCGGTGGCTCCCGGAGACGAGCTCGCAAACACCTGCGAGCCCATCATGAGCAGCAACACAACCCCACACCACAGCCAGTGTCTCGTCGTACGCATTGCTCACCTCCGGGGTGATGTTGGAGTGCCGTACTTGGGCACACACGGGGTGTAGGCGATGCGCCCGGATGCCTGTGTGATCCGGGTTACATTCAGGCGTATACATCACGCTTCCGCATCTGTGGTACTGGGTGTACGCCATAACTGTCGATCCTAACACTGCAACGAGAGGTTAGGGCGGCTGTTCCGCGCGGCGGCGTCGTGCATGGGAACGAGTGGCCGCGGCATTGCGGGCCGCGCAGCCCTGCAGACGGTCCAGGACCCCGGCCAGCCGGGTGCGCCCGTGCCGCAGCCGTTGACGCCCCAGGGCCAGCACGACCTTCAGGGTCTCGGCCAACTGGTACAGGGTCAGGCCGGACTGTTTTTTGGGAACTATAGCCCCTGTTACCCTGCGGGCATCGGCCGGCGAAAGATCCGATGTCCATGCCCTTGACCCTGCTCCAACTGTTCGACCGCTTCCCTGACGATGCCGCGGCAGAACGCTGGTTGGTCCGGCAGCGCTGGCCGGACGGCGTGCGCTGTCCGAGCTGCGACGCGGAGGATGTCCAGGCACGCCCCACGCGCAAGCCCCAGCCCTACCGCTGCCGCGCCTGTCGCCGGGACTTCTCGGTCAAGACCGACACCGTGATGCACGGCTCCAATCTGGGCTGCCGCGTCTGGGTCATCGCCCTGTACCTGCCGGCATCCCGGCCCAAGGGCGTGTCCAGCCGCCAGTTGCACCGGGACCTGGGCCTTGCCTACAAGACTGCCTGGCACCTGTCGCACCGCATCCGCGAGGCCTACCGCACGGACCCGGTGCCGTGCCGGGGGCCGGCCGAGGTGGATGAGACCTACGTGGGCGGCCGGGAGACCAACAAACACGCGGACAAGAAGCTGCGCGCCGGACGCGGCACGGTCGGCAAGACCCCGTTGGTCGGGCTCAAGAACCGGCCCGGCAACGCCATCCGGGTGGCGGTGGTGCCCGACAACCGGCAGGCCACCCTGCAGGCGTTCGTGCGGGCACACCTGCAACCCGGCGCCCGGCTCTACACCGACGAAGCCGCGGCCTACCAGGGCCTGTCCGACTACCGCCATGCCCGCGTCCATCACGGGGACGGCGAGTACGGACGCGGCCCGGTGCACACCAACGGCATCGAGTCATTCTGGGCCCTGTTCAAGCGTGGCTTTCGGAGCACCTACCACTCGATGAGCCCCAAGCACCTGCACCGCTATGCCCGGGAGTTCGAGGGCCGCTACAACCATCAGGCCGACGGCGACCTGCAACACATGGCCTGCCTCGTGCAGGGCATGGAGGGCCAGCGGCTGACCTACTGGGAACTGACGTCATCCCCGCCGTGGGAGGCCCCTGTCTCTCGGTAACGTGCGCCGCCCCTGCGACCCGCGGACTGTCGTCCAGGCACTCGACCCCTGCGGCCCGACTTGGTTCCGTGGGGGCCATTGGCCGCCGCATCCGGTCCCCGTACGGACCGGAACCAGGGGCTCCGGACGGCGAGTAGAATAGGCCTGCCACCACCACCGTAGGACGCGTTCCCATGACCCGCAAGGAACCCCAACTGCACACCACGCCGGAGGCCCTGGCGCGAGCCGTGGTCCGGACCCGTCCCCACCTGGGGCCGGAACGAGTCAAGGTGTTCGCGCAGGAAGCGGCGGCCAGGCACAAGGCCCGTGACTTGGCCCGGACCTTTCCGCAGGTGCAAGTGGTGCCCTGCGGCACCGGATACGCTGTCCTGGCTGACGGCTGTCCCTATCTCACCAATGGCCGGGTCGCCCTCCGGCCGATGCCCGCAGGGTAACAGGGGCTATAGTTCCCTGTTTTTGAGCCCCAGCTGGCCCTGCCGCAGGCAAAAGTGCAGGAGCAGGCACAGGGTCGCGTGGCGGTGCCAGCCCTGCCAGCTGCGCCCCTCGTAGTCGCCCAGACCCAGCAGCTGCTTGCCTTCCCGGGTCAGGTTTCGATGGCCCAGCGCGTGCTCGTCAGGCGCTCCGGCCACAGGCGCGTGTCGACCGGCATCTCCGCCATGTAGCCCAGCCCCAGGGCCGCGACTCCGTCCAGGAAGTCCCCCGATTGACCGTAGCCTTCGTCGCAGGACACCCAGCGCGCCGGCAGCGAACTGGCAGCCACCAGCTCGGCCAGCATTCCCAGGGCCAGCTGCGGCTTGGTCCGGAAGGTCGCCTCCACCGGCACGCCGCAGCGCTGCCGCCGTTCCGCATAGGCCTCGTCCCCGACCCAGGCCTCGGTCAGGAACAGCCGCCGGTGCACCAGCGTGGTCCCGCCCTGCCCGGCGTAGGCCACGAACACCCCCGCCTGGCCGTTGGCCACCTTGCCCAGACGCCCACAGGACTGCCGGGCCACGCCCACCGAGTGCACCCCCTGCTTGGGCATGTCGGTCGTGTCCACCAGGAAGACGCCCTCGCGCGTGCCCAGCGTAGCCCCCACCGCCTGCCAGTGCCGTTCCAGGAACGGCTGGTCAGGGGCTGTCCGCCGCAAAGTACTGCAGGCGGCGCACCTGGTTCATGTCGCCGTCCAGCTCGCGCAGGACCATGCGCTCGACCGACTTGCGCCGCTCCCCGGACAGCAGCCCCTCGGCATAGGCCAGGAACGAGGTCCCCTGATCACGACGCGGAAACAGGGGCAGGAAACGGGCCAGGTAGGCCTGCAGGGAGGGCTGCAGCCGCTGCAGGTCGTCGCAGGTCCCCGCCGGGAGCCAGCTTGCGAACCGCCCGCCTCCGGGAACGGGAGGGTCGCATGAAACGCTCGACCTGCTTCCTGTTGCCGGCCTTGATCGTGATGGTCTGGCTGGTCTCCGCCGCGCCGGTCGAGAGCGAAACGGTCAGCCCGTGCCCGCCGACCGCCGTGGCCCACGTCGCCCGCTGGCACAAGGTGGCGAGCCGCACCGACGACTATTGGCCCGACGGCTACCACATCATCCTGACGCCGGAGCCGGGAATGCCGCAAGCCCTGGGCTACCGCACCCTCATCACCAGGAGTCACCCTGTGAACAACATCCTCCCCGTGTCGCGTGAAGAATTGGATGCCGTTCAGGAACGCCTCGGCCACCTGGAGGCACAGGAGAAGACCAACGGCGAACACCGCCGCCAGGTGCGTAAGGCCCTGCTGGCCCTGTTCCGATCCCCGTTGTTTTGGGCCGTGATCGTGGTCTTGGCCCTCCCCTCGCTGCTCAGGTGGGGGTGGTGGTTCCTGAATTGGGTTGTCTCAAGATTGCATCGCTGATGTGTGTGGGATGGGCTACAGAGATTCGCAGTGCAGATGGTTATTTACGGATACGGTTCAGGGTAGCAAGTGCTCTTTTCCTGCTGTACGTCTAATGTGGAATTACACGGCCACGGTGAAGGTCTGGACGTCAATCCCGG
>CAZMKQ010000003.1:0-37971 GCA_964566955.1 uncultured Caldilineaceae bacterium
TGTAGAAGCCCTCGCCCAGGTGGCATAGCCGCACCATGGGCGTGATGCCGCCGGTCACGGCCACGTCGCCGCGCAGGAAGTCCGAGGAGCGGTTCATGATCCAGGGTGCCATGCCGTAGTAGCGACCCGGCGCGAATTCCGTGGACATGATGGGGATATCCAGCTTGGCACACAGCTTCACGTAGTTGTACAGGTCCTCTTCGACCAGGGGATCCTCGTACCAGTAGTAGTCGAGTTCCTCGATGGCACGGCCCACCCGCACGGCATCCGCATAGCGGTAGGCCCACATCGAGTCGAGCATCAGCTTGATGTCCGGCCCCACGGCCTCCCGGACGGCCCGGCAGATGCGGATGTCCGCCTCCGGTTCGCCGTGGGGATGCAGTTTGTGGGCCGTCCAGCCCATTTCCTTGAAGCGGATCGCCTCCTCGGCGTACTCCTCCGCGGTGGCGTGCCGGGCCGTGCTCGAATAGGCGGGCACGGAGTCCTTGCAGGTTCCGAGCAGGCGGTGAATCGGCAGTCCCGCCCGCTGGCCGTTGAGATCCCAAAGACAGATGTCAACCGCGCCGATGGCTTGGGTCGTCACTTGGCGGTTCTGCTTCCACATATCCCACCAGATGGCACCGATGTCCTGGGAGTTGCGTCCCATGAGCATCGGCTTGAGGACTTGCATGATCCCGGGCAGGTGATGGTCCGCCCCCTGGCGCGAGGAACCCAGGAACGCCTTGCCGGTCAGCCCTTCGTCCGTGCCAATCTCAACAATGCCCAGTTGCTGGTCTCCGCCGTTGACCACGCCCGGGATCGAATGCCAGGGCTCCGTGTGCCAGTTGTAGAGTTCGACCTTCACATTCGTGATTACCATCGCGGCAAGCCTCCCTTGCTGTTGTGGCTCCATTGTCCCGCATGGTTGACTGGCACACGATCACGGGCCACGGCATGTGTGCAGCGGAGCTACCCTTTGTCGGATCGCGATGCTCCACATTGTGCCCGCCGGCTCATGACAGCCAACGCACCATGGGCCGACTCTTCAACAACCTGGTCCGGTTGTTCATGCGTCAGTGCCTTCGTTCGAACCAATCCGTGCAGTCAGGCTGGCCGCCTCAACCCTGTAGGGGTGGTCCATCTCCAAAGCTGTCCACTCGGAGAACGACGATCGCAGCGACTGGTCCGATGGCCCTGCCGGCAGGGCATTGTCAGATGTTGGAGGCATCAAAGTCCGTTCCAGGGCACGGTACCCATCCCTTGTGCCTGTCGGTAGACGGTGTAGCTGCGTCAGAGATTCACTGTTCAGAAGGGCCACTGCCACGCGGAGCGGAGACATCCACTACAACAATGGAGAGCGTTCTACGTTGTTTCGGTTCTAGAACCTCTGTGAGCTGTTGTCGAAGCATGTCGGGTGAGTCTGGACGGGAACTAACGGGAGGAATGGTCTTGACAGGCCCGAACCACAGGACCAAGTAGATCCCGTACCCGCCCGACCTCGGATCACGGGCGTATTTGGCAGTCAGTTGGTCCTTGATGGCTCTCCATAGATCCGCGCTGCCCGTTTTCTTGATCTCCACAGGGACGGCGGTACCGTGGAATGTTGTGATGATGTCGGACCGGGCATCTTCCGCGTGGTGGCCTTCCGGTGCGGCGTCAATGTCGTAAGGGGATAGGCAAAGTTGGAGATCCGAGAGAAGATGATCCCGGCAAAGGTCTTCCGGTTTGGGTTTGGTGACGGTCCTGCCTTGAGAATCATCGGGGTTGATGCGCCAATATTGCCGCCAATCGTCCGTGTTACCGTTGCGGATTCTGTCGCCTAACCGGTTCAATTCGTCGGTGACCAACGCGGCGAGATCGGCCGCGCCGGCCGGAGGACCACCATCCATCGCCTTCCTTATTTCGCGCAGAGTGGGCGCATGGTACTCCGCCATGCGAAGCCGTTCCGCTTGCTCATCGCGCGTGCGTACAAACTGCCCGCGCCAACTCTCGAGCCCTGGGGCGTTCACCAAGTTGTCAAGCGCGGCAATGGCTTGTTCGTCCACCCGCTCTGCAAGCGTATCGATCCAATGCTGCACCAGCGGTGGCGCCTTTATGTCGGTTTCAGAGATCCTTACGGCCTTGAACCGGTCGGATGAGTCTTGCCAATAATCCGAGGACGGACGAACCCATCTACAAACGGTTCCAATCAGGGTGGTCAAGTGGGCTGTTGGCCATTCCTGATTAGGAAGAGGATCCGTATGCGGCACCAAGAAATCCACTAGATGGTGCACTCTTTGTTCCAAACGATGCGATCTTGCCTCTCCCTTCTTCGACAGGAAGTCCACCAGCTTCGGAAGCATCTCATCGGGGGCGGTCAGCGCGCCAACAGCCAGCCACTGAGCGCGCTGGCCGGTGTCCATTCCTTTGCGGCCCAATCGCCTCCGAATCAGTTCAAGCAGCGCGGCGGAACACATGTATCGCAACGCGGCCCACAGAACCTGTCGGAGGGTCGCCAATTGGGGCCCTCTGGTGCAACGGCTCGGGAATGGCGCAAACATCCGTGGCACCGCCAGGCGTGCCACCTCCGCATATTCGTTGGACATGGTCAAGTCGTGCAGATGCTGGTCCGGCGGTTCCTTCACGCGGACGCGGACTCGGTGTATGGCTACGAAGGCATCCGCAACGGCCTGTGGGTGGTCACGGAGGGCTTGGCAGTACCAGGACGGGCGACAGTCCTCTTCAAGCGTGAAGAGTCTCGGAATCGGACGACGCTTGGTCGGCAGCCGGGAAAGGAGATAGAAGCCCAATGCGCGCCCAAGACCCTCATCGGTGAGACGTTCGAGGGGGTGATCACCAGCTTCTTCGTCCTCGGTAAGGCCAACTAGGAAGGGAAACGCAAAGACTGACATCTTGCCTTTCCGATGGAGTCGCAAGATGTCGCTTAGATTCGGGAGATCAGGGCGGTCCACAAGGCAACGGAAGCCACGAATGACCGCTTCGACGAGCTCAGAGTCTGAGTCGAGATGGAGCATCAAGTCATCTCGCGCCTGTTCAGGACCGCCCGCCTCCAAGCCATGCACGTACACTTGGCCGAGTTCGTAAAGCATGTCAGGCGGCCCCTGCCCCACCCGGATGGCATCCATGTGTCCGCGAACCGAGGCGACATAGGCCTCTCTTTGTCTGCGGAATTCAGCAACAGCTGGAGACTCGCGCTGCTGTACCGCCTCCTCGGCATCAGCTTCTTCCGCGGCGAGACGTTTCTCGTTCCACTTCTGCAACAGCGGAACGTCCCATACCGCAGCTGCTACCTCATCATCTTCCAGCACGGGACCCCATTCTTCGCGATACTTCGTCACAGCCCAGCGCGCCAGTTCTTTGGACAGCCTCGGATCCGTTTTTGCTAACTCAACGGCTTGCTTCAGACACCACTTACGAAACCCTGCTGGTGCCGTGTTACCCAAGAACTTCGTGCCGATGGTCACATCAAGAAATCTGGTACGCAGCCGTGCGGCATGGCGCTTCAACCCTTCCAACACCAATGCTAGCTGGATGTCCGGATGTGCACGGAGCCAGCGGTAGATCTGCGTCTGTTCCTCAAGATGGCGGGATCGCAGGACAACCCGTTCGCAGTGGGCCGGCACCAGTCCCCACTCGTAGTCCGCACTCACCAATTCGCACCACTCGTGTAGTTTGGCAACCTCCCTCTCCTCACCGAAGAGTTCCAGTCCCCGGGCCAGCAGTCGCATTACCAGCGCGTCCAGATTGTCCTGTGCGAGACGGGGAATCAGTTCCTCGGCCCTCACCACGAGGGTATCGAGCAGGATGCCCACATCCTCTTTCGGTGCTTTATGTACAAGGTGCTGGGTCCAGAATACTCGGGTTTTGCTATCGAGCACTGTGCCATACGACAGGTAATCCCAGATGTGCTCAATGGCCAGATACCTTGGATACAAGTGAAGAAGAAGCTCTCCTTGTAGATCACCCCGTTCGTCCGCGAGTACCTTGTCCGCCGCCAAGTCGTCCAGGAGGTCTCGCAGCGTTGAAACATAGTCGGCTTCGTTCCCGACAACGTGGATGAGTGCGACAAGGGCCCGGTGCCTCGTTGTTGATTGCCAAGAGGGGTCTCGTACAGCGCCCCCCAAAGCCTCTTGAGCTTCCTCCGCAGGTCTTGATGGTTTGCCATCCGCGATTCGAAACCCGCTCCAAGGGGACGCGGTCATGCCCCACAGGAGCAACTCCACCACTGCCTGTCTGGCTTTCGAGCGCTCCTCAGCCCGCAGCATCTCCCACAGGATTTCGCGTGCGGGGCCGGCAGCAAGCGCAGCGAGAGCGGGCCGTGACGGCCACTCCCGTAGATGCGGCAACTTCTCCTCCAGACCGTCCAACAAACATCGGGTTTCCTGGTGACTGAAGCGTTCAGCGTTCCCGTGGAAAGCCAAGCCAACTGGGTCGGATTCGATGAGGCGACCGCGCACTTGACTATTCAAGGCAGCCAACCACACCGACACGCCGCGCAGGTCGGGCATCACCACGCCATCAATACCCAACATCCATGCCAAAACACGTCCGGGGGTTAGGTGTTTCTCCCTGATTGCCTGATCCAGGTATTTCGCGGCGAGAAACTCCCCGATTACGCGGTGGCGCGGCCTTCTACCGGTCTCGGAACTCCCTTCGAACAGTTTGGTGTCCAAGGCAACCTTGAAGAGGTCCTGCCTGTCTCCGGCTTCACTCAGCGCCGGGCAGTCTTCATTTCCCCGACCACGCCGGGACCAGCCGCTCTTTCCTGACAGCAACAGGAGCGCGCTAAGGCGTCCGGCCTCGAGAACGATCTTCGAGGTCGAGAACGGCCTGCCATCCTGAGCACTGAGATGCCGTTCGTTCAATTCCTTCGCCAACTCTTCGCTTGCTCGCTCAAACATATCGAGTCGGCCATCCGGCCAGGACCCAGAAGCTACCGCGTCGGCCAGTATCTCCAGCAGCAGGGGGTTCTGGATAAAGACGGCCAATCCATAATCCACCGCTTTCAACAGGAACTCGTTGGGATACTCGACCTCCTTGTCTTCCAAGATCGCAAGAGCCTCCTTGGGACCCAACGGATCGAGCCGCAGCAAGTGACATCCTTCTCTGCCCGTGACCGAAGCCAGTTCCTCAAAGTCGTTGCGTCCCAGCCAGGCATCCTCGCGACAGGAAAGTCTGAAGCGCGGCTGTCCGAGTCGCTCAATACGGCACAGGAAGGCATCTAAAGGCTCGTTGGGATCGCCACCTCCGGCGCGCAGTTCATCCAATCCATCCACAAACAGCGTCCCGCATCGCCACTCTGGGTAACTGTCGACGTGCCGGCGGATGAAGCGGCGGGCAGGGACAATGGATGTGTTCCCGTCCGCTTTCGACTCAACCTCAAATGCGGTGGTCTTGCCCGATCCCGGCTCGCCGAGCAACACGTACGCGCGTGCAGACCGGAAATCCGACAGCCTTCGATTCTCCGACCACCACTTGCCATCTCGCCACTCCGAGACCGTTCTTTCAACCGGCATGGTGAGCATCCTCGAACCAGAACCCGGCCGTCTCAGACAGGAATTCGTTGAAAGGTGTTCCGCCGGTTCCTACTACGAGTCCTCTCGCGCCGGGAAAGCGGTTTTTGAAGGCGGACAGGCCCGCGACTCGGCCCCGACGACGACCACTCTTGACCTCAATCGCGACCAGATCCCGGCCGGATGCGAGGACAAAATCCACCTCATGGGCTCCTTCCCGCCAGTATCGGAGACGCATGATCCCATCGGATCCGATGGTGTTGTGAAGATGTGCCCCCACTGCACTTTCGCAGAGCCGTCCCCAGAAAGCTCCGTCTTCTCGGCCTCGTGCCAAGGGATAGGGATACGTAGCCGCCATGATGGCGGTGTTTAGCACATTGAGCTTCGGGCTCGACCGCCTCGCGAGATGAAGTTTCGCGCTGTGCTTCTGCAACCCGGCAACCAACCCGGCATCCGAAAGCAGATCCAGGTAGCGCGCCAGCGTCGTGGTGTTCCCGGCATCTTTGAGGTGGCCCTGCAACTTCATATAGGAGATGATCTGGCCCGAATACTCCGGAGCCAGATCCATCAGGGCACGCATCAGCGACGGCTTGTCGATGCGCGTCAGGGACAGGATGTCCCGGCCGACCGCCGGCGCAACGATGGTGTGTCGGATGTATTCCCTCCACCGGGTGATGTCCCGTATGTGACTTGCAGCACCCGGGTAGCCTCCAAAGAAAAAATACTCGTCAAGAGTTACTCCGAATGCATGCTGCATCTCCTCCAACGACCAGTGTGCGACCGGGAAGGGATCGAATCTGCCGGCCAGGCTCTCGTGTATTCCGGTCAGCATCGCCCAGGGAGCTGACCCCATGATCACCACTCGCAGCGGACACCCCGTACGTCGATCCCGGTCCCAGAGGCCCTTGACGACATTCGACCACTCCGGTACCCCCTGGATCTCATCCAAAGCCATCACCATTCCCTGTGGGGAACGCTCGGCAACGGCGCGCGCGCGCTCCCATGTCGCAACGAGCCATTCCACCCCACGGGGACGTCCGGGAATCAATACGCCGGAGTCCGCGAAATGGCCAAGAGAAGACGCGTCTGAAGACGGGTCGTCCACGGCAACGTACCGGCACGGAGTGCCTTTCCTTTCCAGTTCCTCGAACGCCTGGCGAACCAAGATGGTCTTGCCCGTCTGCCGGGGACCGGTGACTGCGACGAGGCGCATGGGACCTTCCTCAGTGAGAAGGTCAATCAGCTTGGCCAACAGGGGGCGGCGGAAAGCCGGAAGTTGATTCATGGGAGACATGATACGCCATTGAGTAATTTTACTCAATGGCGTATCTATCCCCACCGTCCCCCCATGAGACGGAACCTGGATGCCCTGGGCCGTGTAGGCGCAGGGCCGAACCTCTTCGGACTGAAGGGGCCGCCTGAGAATCTTCGGTTCCCAGAGGGCTGGCCACTTCTTGGGTATCCGGTTGCCACTGAGCCGGTTGACCCGGCTTGCACCTGCACGTTTAGCCAGTCAAAGGCTCAGAGTGTGGCAGTGGTTTTGGCCCTGAACCGCTTCCAGTCCCACTCGGCACCCCACCCCGGACCGGCCGGAGGCGCAATCACCCCGTTGGCCGGCACGGGCGGGTTCAGCAATCCGATCTCCCGCCCCAGTTCATCGCGGCTCCCGTCCGGGAAGTACTCGTAGCGCGAGGTATTGGGAATGGCACAGACCATGTGGGCATGGACCAGACCGAACAACCCGCCGGGACCGTTGAGCTCCACCGAAGTGTCGTGCCGGGCCGCGAACTCCGCGAGGTCCAGCAGGGAGGTAACACCGACCCGGGCGTTGGCGCGCACCAGATCCGTGGCCCCCACTTGCAGCCAGGCCCGGCACAGATCCATGTCGTGCATCAGGGTCTCCAGGGCCAGAACCGGAATGGACAGTGACTTGCAGAGAGCCTGGAGTTCCACCAGGGATCGATCCGGCAGGGGTTCCTCGAACCAGAGGAAGTCCGTTTCCTCCAGCACCCTGCCCACCGCCAGAGCTTCGTCCAGGGTGTACTGGCAACCGGCGGCGTCGTGCATCAGAACAATCGTGCCACCGACTGTCTGCCGCAGTCGGGCCAGCCAGTCGCAATTGCGACGCCAAGGCTGGGCAAAGTGATCCTTGAGGGCCGCGAAACCCTCGCCAATGGCGTATTCGGCATCGGCCAGGGCCGTGTTCAGGTCGCCGCTGCGGATGTTGTAGTAGGCCTCGCCATGGGGCCGGACAGTCCCGATCAGTTCATGTACGGGCCGGCCTTCGGCCTTGCCTTGGATGTCCCACAGGCAGTTGTCCAGGGCTCCGAACCAGCCCGGAGCCAGGAAGGCCGTCCGCGCGGCATGGTGCAGAAGATCCCGCAGACCCCTGCGATCCAAGGCATCGTGGCCGACGGTCAGGGCCCGCATGTGCTCCAGTTCGATTGGCCGCAGGGTTGAATAACGGGCATCGCCAACCGTGCAAACGCCTTCGATGCCCTCCGTGGTCCGAACGTGGAGGACATGGATCTCGTTCTCCGCCGGACCCAGTATTCGGCTGCGCCAGTAGAAACGGCCGTCCTCCCGAGAACGGGTCAGGGAGAACAGACTGCTGCGGCCCGGCAGGTCAAGCACGGACAGATGAATCGCTTCAATCTTCATGATGTGGAGTCTCCACTGGCAGGTCTTGAGGCATGAAATCGAGCCGTCGGAAGGCCCCGGCTCCATTGCCAAACCTCCCGACCCTAAACCCGAACTCGGCCATTGTGCTAACCTAGGCTTCCCTCACGACCGCTGGTCGTTCACAACTTATTGAACCCTTCCCGCAAGGAGTTACCCATGACAAGACGATTGAGTCCTGCCGTCTCGCGCCGCCGCTTCCTTCAGGTAAGCGGTGCCGGCGCAGCAGCGCTCGCGCTGGCTGCCTGCGCAACCCCCGCCCCGGCAGCCGCCCCCGGCGACGATGCCGCCATGGCGCCGGTGGAGATCGACTTCGCGGCCTGGGCCGGCAATACCGACATCCCCGCCTGGGAAGAGCTGGAGCGGGTGTTTGGCGAACAGAACCCCGACATCGTGGTAACCACCGCTCCCAGTGGCACGGGCGCGGATTACTATACGGGCTTGCAGACCAGCATTGCCGGCGGCGCGCCGCCGGACGTCGCTTCCTTCCAAGGCTGGGAATGGCAGCCCTATGCCGACGCCGGCCAGTTGGCCCCCCTGGACGAGTACATTCAGGAGAGCGGCCTGTCCGGTCCCTATCCGGACGGTGTCCAGAGCATCGAGGACAGCACGCGCCGTGAAGGCAAGCGCTACCTGATGCCCCTTCAGATCGGCGTTATGCTGATGCTGTATGCGCGCCAGCCCTTCGACGAGGCCGGCCTGGACTACCCGACCGACGACTGGACCTTCGAGGAGTTCCTGTCGATGGCCGAGCAGGTGACCAACCTGGACGGCGACAACCGCATGTACGGCTTCCAGCCCAGCGGGATTTGGCCGCGCGACATCCACTGGATTCGGTCGACCGGCAAGCAGGAGTTCGACCAGCTGGTGGACCCGACCACGGCCAGTTTCGACCAGCCCGAGATCATCGAGATCGTACAGTTGCTGACCCAGGATCTGCAGTACAAGATGGGCATCAGCCCCACCCCGGCCGACATGTCCGGCGGGACGAACACGATCGAAACCGGCAATGCGGCCATGAAGTACGAGGGTGCCTGGTTCCTGCCCAACCTGAACTCGCCCGAACTGCGGGACGCGGGGGCGGAAATCCCCTTCGATGTGGTCTTGATGCCGCAGTACCTTGATGCGGGCCGACCCCACCGGGGCTGGTCCGAGGGCGTCTGCGTCCTGAACACGGACGAGGTGGACGCGGCCTGGGCGTACACCAGCTTCATGGGCGGCGAGGACGGCCAGAAGATCTACGCGACCCTGACCGGCCGCCTGCCGAACACCGAGGCTTTGATTCACTCCTTCTGGATTCCCACCATCGAGGAACGCTTCGGCGTGTCCAACGGCGCGGCCTTCGTGGAGGCCTTCAAGCGCAGCGAAGTGGATGTGATTGGCGGCGTCTCCCGCGGCCAGATGTGGAACGAGGTGGTCCGGCCCGTGGGCTGGGATCCGCTTCTCAACAACTCGGCCACAGCCGCCGAAGTGCTGCCCGAAGTGACCAAGGGCGTGCAGGCGCTGCTGGACGACTACTGGGCCGGCTGATTTTGACTGTCCTCCGGTCTGCCCGGACTGCGCTGGCAGTCCGGTGCGAACCTGACTTCATGGGGCCCGGCATCCGGGTCGGGGCGGAACCGTCCGTCCCGACCCGCGCGGGCCTGCATCAACCGCGCACCCGATGAAGACATGACCGTACTGCAATCGGCCGGTCGCCTGTTGATCGGTGGGGGGCCCCGGCGGGACTGGCTGACCGGATACCTGTTTGCATCGCCCTTTATCCTGGGCTTCCTGATCTTCATCGCCTATCCGATGCTGCACTCGGCATGGCTGATCATGTTCGAGTGGGATCCCCTGCGCGAGCCGGAATTTGCGGGGTTTTCCAACATCCTCAAGATGCTGGAGGATCCGAAGGTCAACAAGAGCCTCTTCAACAGCTTCTTCTACACCGTGATCGCGGTGCCGGTCCAGTTGTGCATCTCGTTCACCTTGGCCCTGATCCTGTCGCAGCCCCTGTGGTTCCGGGACTACTACCGGGCAGCCTTCTACCTGCCCATCATCGTGCCCCTGGTGGCCAGCGCCGTGGTCTGGCAACGGGTCTTCCATCCGGAGTTCGGCATCCTGAACGAGGCGCTGGGCTGGTTCGGGGTCGATCCGATTCGCTGGCTGTTCGAGCCGCAGCTGGCCAAGCCGGCGTTCATCTTCATGTCGTTCTGGGCCATCGGGCGGCAGATGGTGATCTTCATTGCCGGCCTGGGCAACATCCCGGAGTCGCTCAAGGAGGCGGCCAGCCTGGACGGGGCCAACGCCTTTGGCCGCCTGCGCACAGTGGTGCTGCCCCTGATGACGCCCCTCATCTTCTACAACATGGTGATTGCCACGGTGAACTCGTTCCAGACGTTCATCCCGGCCATGATCATGACGGAGGGCGGCCCGTCCGACGCCACGCTCTTTGTGGTCCTGAACATCTACCGCAACGCCTTCCAGTACGGCCGCATGGGCTACGCCTCGACCCTGGCCTGGGAGCTGTTCCTGATCATCGTGGGCTTCACCATCATGCAGTTCGTCATTTCGCGCCGCTGGGTCTACTACGAGGAAGGAGACAACTAAGGCATGTCCGTTACGCAACTGCCCTTGGAGCAGCCTGCCGCGCGGCCGGCCCTGGCAACGAACCGGCGCCGCAAACTCAAGGAGCGCATCTGGCTGGCGGTGCTGCAGATTCTGGTTACGGTCCTGTCCGTCACCTTCCTGGTCCCGACGCTGTGGATGATTTCCTCATCGCTGAAGGTGTCCACGGAGGTGTTTGCCCACCCCATCGTCTGGATTCCGCGGAATCCGCATTGGGCCAACTACATCACGGCCTTCACCGGCCACCTGCCCCTCGGCTCCTTCATTTGGAACACCGTCAAGATCGTGGTGTTCGCGGTGCTGGGCACCCTGCTGTCCTCGTCGCTGGTGGCCTATTCCTTCGCCCGCATCAACTGGCCCGGCAAGAACTTCTGGTTCGGGCTGCTCCTGGGCACCATGATGCTGCCGGACATCGTGACACTCGTGCCGCGGTTCATCCTGTTTCGGACCATCGGCTGGTACGACACGTTCTATCCCCTGATCGTTCCCTATTGGGGTGCGGTCATGGCCCTGTACGTCTTCCTGATACGGCAGTTCTTCATGGGCATTCCGGGCGAACTGGAGGATGCAGCCTACATCGATGGCGCCAGCCGGCTGCGCACGCTGACCCAGATCCTGATGCCGCTCTCCAAGCCGGTCATGGCAACGGTGGCGGTCTTCGCCCTGCTGCAGCACTACAACGACTTTCTGAACCCGCTGATCTACCTCAAGACCATAGACAAGTTCCCCCTGGCGGTGGGAGTCAGGATGTTCAACGACTTCGAGGTACAGCACTGGGAAATCGTGTTCGCGGTCAGCACCATCATGCTGGCACCCATCCTGGTGCTCTTTATCTTTGCCCAGCGCTTCTTCGTCCAGGGCATTACGATGACCGGCTTCGGCGGCCGCTGACGAAATTGGGACGGCTGGTCGACGCCAGCCCCCAAGGAACCCAGTCGAGGGGATCCTGTTCCCCCGACAGGGGGCAGGCAAAGCTTCGATTCACCTTCCCCACATGACTGTGTGACTGCGCGTTTGCGCTGATCGTCGCTTCCCGTGCGCACCGCGGCACAGTTTCCCGCGCTCCCGGCAATCGTCCCGACCTTCGAGTTCAAACGAAGTCGCCGACCTCTACTGCAATGGGAACACAGGAGGCACCACGCTTATGGCACCGACCCGAGACCGGAACGACTGGAACGGCATGGTCCTGAGGGATCCCCCACAGGAGCCGGGGATCCTGTACCCGTCCGACGATGATGAACCCATCGCCGATACCGAACTCCAGTACGATGCCATCATCGATGCCGTCTTTGCCCTGAAGATGCATCTGCGGCAGCGGGGCCGTGCGGGCACGGTCCGGGGAAAGTGTGCCTTGTATTACGACACCGCCAATCCGACGGCCTATGTGACGCCCGATGTGTTGCTGGCCTACGGGGTGGCCGTGCCGGGCGAGGAGGGCTACGCGCCTTAGGTTTACGGCAAGGTGCCGGACCTGGTCATGGAAATGGCTTCGCCCTCCACGCATGCCCAGGACAGCGGCCTCAAGTGGGAACGCTATGCCGCCTTGGGCATTCCCGAATATTGGCAGCACGACCCCCACCACCAGTATCTGACAGAGGATTTGCTGGGCTGGCAGTTGCGGGACGGCACCTATGTCCCCATCCCCCTGCAGCCCGACCGCGCGCGCGGAGCGTTGATCGGGCGGAGTGCCGTTCTGGATACGGACTGGGGTCTGGACATGGCCACCGGCAGCCTGCGGTTGTGGAATCCGGTGCAGCAGAGGTGGTATCTGACAGTACAGGAAGCCGGGACAGCCCATGAGAGGGAAGCCGCACGGGCGGATCAGGAAGCTGCACGGGCAGACCAGGAAACTGCACGGGTACGGAAAGCAGAGGCGGAGATCGCACGGCTCCAGGCCCTGCTGCAACAGCAAGGGCACACCCCCAAAGATCCCTTGGACTGAGTCGCCAATTTGTTCAGGCACGCCGGCATGACGGTCCGGTGCTTGACGGGACGATGTGCGCTGCCACATGAACCTTCCCGTGTAGTTCGTGGCCGCTCGTCCCTTGCCGACCCCGTCGCCCGTCTGACCACCGGATCCGGTGCGACCGGCCAGTTGAGGGCTGGCAAGCGTGTCCTACAGTCGGAAACAAGGCCACATGGACGAATTGCGTCCAATGTTGGCGTGCGGCAGGCCTGTGGACAATGCCGGACGGAACAGCCGCGGCATCCTCCCCGGCAGTGTTTCAGGCCGCTTGTCGCGGATTGCCAATCACGGCAACGACCGTTGTCCCGGATCCGTCGCCATTCGTTGAAGTCGATCCTTGTGACTGACACCTGCCGAGGTCGGCGGCAGTCGCCGACCTGTGGGCCTACACGGTGTTTGCGTTCCTGGGCTGCCAACCGACCTCAAGAGTGGGGACAACCGACGACGCACAAGGACATCAACTCAACTCTTGAGATGGCCAAGCAGGCAACGGTCCGGCGCGACCACGAGGAGCGCAGCACCGCAGGCTGAGCCCACTACATGATGCGGGCAAGGTAGGTCCAACTGCAGCCTTTGGTGCTCCGGATGCCCGCGGAGGCGCCGCGGGTCCTGGCGCAGCCTCTATCGTTAACGTCAATCGTGTGATCTACGGCTGTAGTACCGGGGCTGCTGTCCTACGGTTGCCAAGCCGGGAATCAAACAGGCCCCGGTTATCCCTGCGGACAACCGGGGCCTGTGAGACGGGGAGGGAGCAGCCGGAAGACCGCTGGCGCGGATGCTTCAGCGCATCCCACTCCCCAAGTCCAACAAGAGACCTACATCATCATGCCGCAGAACATGTCCACGCCCATCGCCACGGTTGCTTCCAGCTGCCCTGCAGGCATGCCGGACAGCATGTCGAGGCCCACGGCCGCGAAGGCTGCCATGTCCGCCGGAGACATGGCCATGGCCATGTCCAGGCCCATCATGGCCATGCCCGCCATCTCGGCCGAACTCATCCCTTCCACCATGGAGATGCCCATGGAAGCCATGGAAGCCATCTCTTCAACGCTCATCCAGGGGAAGGAGTCAATGCCGGCAGTGGCGAGCCCCATCAGGATCATGTCACCCAACAGGTCCTCGGACAAGCCCACGAGCAGGCCGGATATGTCCATCACGAACGACGACAGCAAGTCGGCTCCCATCATGGCCATAGCCATGGTCTGGTCCGCCCCCATCGCATCCACCATGCTCAGCCCCATGGTAGCCATGGCCGCCAGTTCATCGGCGGACATGCCCTGCATCATGTCCAGGGTCGACATGGCCATGGCCGACATCTCGTCGCAGGACATCATGTCCTGAGCCAGCACCGGCGTCGCCACCGGCAAGCTCAAGGACAACAGGGTGAATACCAAGATGAATGCCATCACCTTGCGGGCGGTTTTCCTCATTCGGTTCATCAGCTCGCTCCTTTGTCAGCTGAAACAGGCATGCCCCCGATACCGGATACCAGGAAACCTGCGTTCATCGGCATCGGCGGCATCCAAAGTTGTACTGGGACACTCCTATTCTATCAACAGTGACAAACCATTCTGAATCGATGCAGCGGGCAATCCGCCGATCGGCCGGAGACGCAACATGCGCGCATCTGCCGAACAACCTACGGATTACCTACGCTGGCGGTGGCGGTGCCGGTCCGCAGTTCCGAGCCGCCCACTGTCACCGGGCAAACAGATTGGCCATTTGCCAAGCTCGCAGGCGTGCCACCCGGGCCGGGGCGCCCCCGGCCCGCAACGAGATGCCGGTGCTGTCCAGCCGCCCCGGATAGCAGCGCAGGGCCACGCACTGGCGGCCGTTGACGAACACCTCGACCACCGAACGGTCCACAAACACACGCAGTTGCAGGGGTTCGTCCGGGGCCAGATAGACGGGAGCCTGTTCGGGCGGGCGGGCGGAGACGTCGTCCAGGACGGAACTGTGGCTGTTGTCCAGCACGGCAATGCTGTCGGTGGCCGCCCGCAACCCGGCCGGCTCCCAACCGCCATACCGGGCCCAGTTGCGGAAACCGCGACTGCGGTAGAAGGCGAAACGGGTGTACTCCTCCGCCCCGGGCGAGCGCAGCACGTTGAGTTCGATGACGGAGGCGTCCCCGTCGGCGATCTCCAGCTCCAGCTCCAAGGCATCGCCGGCCACCTTGTCGAGGACAACCTCCTCGTTGGCCGGCAGGGCCACATCCGCCAGAGAAACCTCGTTCGAGCGCAGCGACGCGAGGTCGCCGGCCGGCTCCACCGCCAGCTGGTCCCGGACCCGGCCTTCGTCCGCGCGCAGGGTCAGCCGGCGCGGGAGCGTCATGATCTGGTCCCAACCCCGCCGTACGCGTCCGGGGTTCATGTTGTAGATCACGATCACCCCGCCTTCGCCGTCGGGCGTGGCCGACGGCGCATGCACGCCGCCGGGACCGGACGCCCCGAAATTCGCCTCGTGGAGGGAGGTGACCACGAACTTGTCCCGGTCCTTGTCGTAGTCCCCGAGCAGGGCCTGGCCGCCGCTCATGTGGCTGTAGAAGAGCAGCATGTGCCGTTCCCCGTCCCCCTGCCCAATGGGCCAGAAGTAGGGACAGGCCCCGTCGTCGCCCAGCTTGGTCATCGTGTCCCCTTCGATGAACGGGTGCAGGTACTCCCATGCTGCCATGTCGCGGGAGCGCAGCAGGAAGTTCGCCCGCGTACGCACGCCATTGGTGGGGTGCGGCAGCGTGCCGCCGGACAGGGAGTAGTAGAAGTCGCCCTTGCGCCAAATGCAGGGATCAAAAACCCGGTAGGGCAGTTCGCCGCCGTCCGGCGCGGTCATCGGGATCACGGCCTGTCCGGTCAGCTTCTCCCAGTTGAGCAGCAGCGGGTCCGAACTGGTGGCCACCATGTTGCCCACCTTGGTGCCGTGGTAGATGGCGATTACCCGGTCCTCCTCGACCAGCGTGGCGCCGGAGAAGCAGCACTCTTCGGGATCCGGGTAGATGGCATAGGGCAAGTCGCGCCAGTGGATCAGATCCTCGCTGACGCAATGGCCCCAGTGCTGCCGCGGATCCTCGGGCGGATAGCCCTGGTAGAAGAGGTGCCAGAGCCCGTTCCAAAAACAGAGGCCGTTGGGATCGTTGAGCGTGCCTTCGGGGTTCACGTAGTGGTAGCAGGGTCGATGCCGGTCGCCAGCCAGGGCCGTGCGCGACCACACAAACCGCTTGAGCATGGGGTTGGCGGCCAAGGCTTCCTCCTGCTGCTCCCGGTTTCCGGGAAACGTGTAGAACGGAACCTTGGATCGTCGATCTTCAGTCTGTGCGGACATGGCGGGTTCTGAGCTCCTTGACTGGGGAGGGGAACTGGACGCGGAGGTGGCCGTGGTGTCCAGGCCGGCCCGCGTGCGCCGGCGCGGCGGCAGCGCGCCGCGCCGGCAGATTGCAGCGGGATGAGTATAGGTGGCCGGTTGCCCACAGGCCAGCGAACCCCGTCCGGGCGACAGCCGTGGCCGGCCCCAAGCGGTGCACCCGCGGAATTCGGCGGGACAGCCGAACCTGGTGGGACGTGCGAACGCTGCGCAAAGAACCCGCAATGTCAACGCATCCGGTCGCGGGCCGCCCGCCTACCTGCGTTTCCGTCCGTCACGCGCAGGGACAACTCCGGCCAAGACATGCCGCCGTTGATGGATGTCGGTGTCTGGCTCCAGTTTCAGATGCCGTTGCGCCAACCGTCTTCCTTGCGGTACACGTAGTCGGGGTCGTCGGGGCCCAACACGCCCATACGCTCCTCCACCGGGAAATCGGCCATGACGACGCGGATCGACTTGCGTGCCATGGCGATCAGGAAGTCCGTCAGGACCGAAAGGTCGTCCGCATCCGCCTGCTGCATGGCATACAGGTAGGCATTGCGATCCTGGCGATGCACCAGGATGGGTGGCCAGCCGTTGCGGACCAGGTGCCAGTTCAGGAGTACGCGCCCTGTACGCCCGTTGCCGTCTGCGAACGGGTGGACCTGGATAAAGCGATGGTGTAACCAGGCCCCTGTCAACAGAGGATGTTGAGCCGGCTCGTAGGCCCCATAGAGATCCAGCAGAAGGTCCAGCTGCGGATCCACCTGCTCCGGCGGCGCGTAGAGGTGGACCGTGCCGTCGGGCCGCGTGGGGTTGTTGGGAAAGTCCTTCCACACGCCGCGCCGCAGCCTCCGCTGCACGCGGCGGCCCAGCATGTCCACCGCGTTGTGCGTTTCCTGGTGGGCGGTGATTTGGGCATGCAGCTCACGCATCGCGTGCTTGGTAATGGGCCGATCCTCGCGGATGAAGGCGTAGACCATCTCGGCGGCCGCCAAATGGTCGCCCAGAACAGTCACCAAGTGCTCCGGTTCCACGTCCACACCTTGCCGGCGCACATGCTCCGCACGGAAACCCTCCCGCAGCAGGGTTTGGGTGACACCGTGATCCGGATCGTACAGGCCCTCGATCACGCCCGTCTCGATAGCCATGCTGCGTTCAAGGCGTTCCAGACCCTCCCGGATCCGTTCCCGGGCCGCGGGGTCCGCGCGGAGGGTGCGGAAGCGTCGGTTCCAATCATTCTCGTAGTCGAACCCGCGCTCCAGGTCCACGGCGGCCAAAGGCTGAATGCCGCGCCAGTTTGTGTAGCGAGTTTCCCTTTCCTTCTCCCGCTCTCCACGTCGTGGGCGTGGGAATTGGAGTTCCATGGCGTGCCTCCTGGCCGCGGTCCGCGCATCCGGGTCCTGTCCGACACGGAGCGCATGACCGGTGCGAACCTGCACAGGGCCGCGGTCCTGCTTGGAGCAAATCATAAAACGCGTTGTGCGACGGTCATGCCGTTCCGAACCATCCCGCCTGCCCTCAGTGGCGGCCTGTTCAAGTGTTGCCCGATCAAATGCTTTCCAAGGGCCGGCGCCGCCTGGGCCGCATGTAGACGTACACATCTTCGTCGTCCCTGACTTCCGTCGGCACCAGACCGATGCGCGTGCTGTTGAACAGGCACTGTCCGTCGTCCAGTGAAAACTCCCATCCATGCCACGGACACCTCAGGACCTCGTTCTCCCGTCCCCACATGAAACGGCCGGGCGCCGACGGCAGCGTCGTGCCCCGGATTTCGCCCATGCACAGCGGCGCGCCTTCGTGCGGGCAGATGTTCAGGACGGCCCTGATCTCCCCGTGGTAGCGGAACATGCCGATGCTGCGACCTTCCACCTCCACCAGCAGGCAGGCCCCCTCCACGATTTGGGCATCGTAGGCGACGTGATGCCAGTGTTCGGGATTGATGGTCTGGGGAGGGTTCAAGACGATGCTCCTTGATACTGATCCGATCCAAGTGTCCTTGGCAAACCCAGGATTCTATATCGCAGTCGGCCCGGCATGCCGGTACCTGAACGTCCACCCCGAGCCATCAGCAGTCGCATGCCGAAGGCCACCCCATCGAACCCGTGTTGAGAGCGCCAATGCCCCGGTCGAGAACCTCCGGGTCCGGACCTGCGGCGTCACTTGCTATCCTGATTCGCGGGCAACGCAGCAAAACGTCGGGCGTCCACCCCGCCATCTCCCCATCTGCACCAAGGAATTTCCAACATGTATCTGGGCTGCTTTCAGAGCAACAGGGCACTGCACCGCATGGAGTACGCAGCCTTCGCGGCCGGCGCTTCCGACATCGGCTACGTCACACTGGATGTACCGGTCCTGAACGACGCGGCCGTGGCAGCCGCCCGCGACCTGGACATGACCCTCCACGCCACCGGTGCCCTGGTTCCGCCGGACCTCAGCGCGGACCGCCACCAACAGGCCGAGCTGTCCCGGCAGGTCACGGAAGCCATCGACTGGGCATCCGGACACGGCATCGGCGTCATCACCCACCTCGTGGGCAAGGACATGTCCTTGAGCGGCGACGACAACATCGCCGTCTTCCAAGAGTTGTACACGCCCATCGCCGCCCATGCCGAGACCCGCAATGTGCGCCTGGCCTTCGAAAACTGGCCGCGCAACGGCACGATGCTGGCCACCACCCCGGAAATGTGGGACGCGATGTTCAACGCCGTGCCGTCGCCGGCCCTGGGCCTGTGCTACGACCCGTCGCACCTGGTTTGGCAGGGCATTGAATGGATTCAACCCATCCGCGACTTCGCCGACCGCATCTACCACGCACACGCCAAGGACACGGAAATCCTGCTGGACGGGCGCAACGCCTTCGGGATTTACGGCAGGCAGCTCAGCGACACCCAACAGAACCAGTGGTGGCGCTACCGGCTGCCCGGATACGGGGAAGTGAATTGGTTTCACTACCTGGACGCACTGTTCCAGGCGGGTTACGACGAAGCACTCAGCGTGGAGCACGAGGACGAGGTCTGGGCTGCCGATGCGGACACGGCGGTGCGGGGCCTGCAACTCTCGCACCAGTTCCTCAGACCGTTCATCGCCTGAATGCGGAACAACACGGAATGCCGCTCCAAGTGGGTGTCGGGAGCCGGCCGGATTGCCAAGGCCGGCCGACAAAGTCCCCGCAGCAAGCCCAACAGACCCTCGCCGCCAACCCCAGTGCCAAGGAAGCCTCAGCATGATCATCGCCAGCGGACAACCCGGTCAGCCCACGGTCTGGCATGACGTTGAACTGTCCCTGACGGAACGCAGGCGGCGCTACGGGCTTGCAGCCTGTACCCCCTGCCGCTCATTCACCGCCGGTGAGTGGGTCGCGCTCGAGTTCCGCTTCACGATCGGGGAGACCGAGCTTGGACCGGAAGGACGCCTGGCGTTGGCCTGGGCCTGGCCGCTGGATTGGACCGACCTGCAATTCGAGGATCCCGGCGGCGACGGGTTCACGACGGTCGCGGTCCAGTCCGGACATGAAAGTGCCGCCACGGCCGAACTTGGCCTGCGGTACTTCCGTCAAGGCCCGTTTGATCCGTGGCAACACCACCTTGAACTGACGGTCGGGCAGGGCCGGTTGGCGAAAGGGGACACGGTGGTCCTGACCTGCGGCAACCAGTCGCAGGGAGGCAAGGGGTGGCGCGTGCCCACGTTCCGGCTGCGCAATCTGGAGTTCGCGGTACTGATTGATCCGGACCGGAGCGATCACTGGCACCGGTTGCCGCCAGTGGAGGGTTTGTCCGTGGTGCCGGGGCCACCGGCGCGCCTGGTTGCCATCGCTCCCGATGACGGATTGGTGGGCGAAACCGGGACCGTGACCATCCGGGCCGAAGATCGCTGGGGCAACGCCAGCATGCCGGTCCGTGCCCGGCCCACGGTCAGGGAACTGTGCACGGACCCAGCCGGCCCGCTCCTGGAACCGGGCGACGCCGTGGTCTGCGCAGACCCGCCTGTATTCCATGTGCCTGTTCGCTACAAGGCAAGCGGCCTGACCAGATTGGAGATTCGTCTGTCGGATCCGGCTCTGAGTGCACAAAGCAATCCCGTCCGGATCGCAACCGAACCACCCAAGTGGCGACGCTTTTGGGGGGACATGCATTCGGGCCAGAGTGAAGTCGGCTGCGGCGCCGGCTCCATGGCAGAGCACTTCACCCATGCCCGGGACGCCGCCGGCCTTCAGTTCATCACACACCAGGGCAACGACCACTATGTGTCGCGCGACCTGTGGGATCTGACCCGGACCGAGACGGAAGCGTTCCACGAGCCCGGCCGGTTCGTCACCTTCCTGGGCTGCGAATGGAGCCCGCCGACCTCGGACGGTGGGGATCGCAATGTCTTCTACCGGCACGACGAGCCCCGCCTGCGCCGCTCGGGCCGGTTCTTCCAGGAGGACGATCCGGACCCCGAGCCGGACCTGACCACCGCCGAGCCATTCCTGGAGGCCATGCGGCACGAACCGGTGCTGATCAACATGCATGTCGGCGGCCGTCCCACCAATCTTGACTGGCATGCGCCGGAAATCGAACGGCTGGCGGAAATCCACTCCACCCACGGGACATCGGAGTGGTTCATCCAGGACGCCCTCCGCCGCGGTTACCAAGTCGGCATTACGGCCGGAACCGACGGCATCACCGGCCGTCCCGGCGCCTGCCATCCGGGCTGGCGCAACAACCGGAACGTGCGCAACGGCCTGACCGCGGTCTATGCCGAAGATCTAACCCGCACAGGCATTTGGGAGGCACTACAGGCCCGCCGGTGCTATGCCACGTCGGGCGAACGCATAGGCCTGTGGTTTGCGGTGGACGGGCGGCCCATGGGGTCGTTGCTCACCACGGCAGGCAATCCCCTGGCCACGATTGAAGTCGAGGGCACGGCACCGCTTGAATCGGTCGAACTACTACGCGACGACAGGGAGATTTGCCAGTGGCGGCTGACGGGATCGCCTCCTGCGGCCAACGGGCGGCATCGGATCCGCCTGCTGTGGCAAGGCACAGCCCAACGCGGCACGGCCCGCGCCCAGCGTGTGACATGGGACGGTTCCCTGAACCTGGAAGGGGGCACAGTTCATGCCGTCGAGGCGGTGAACTTCCACGGGGGCGAGGATCGCGTGGATCAACCCAACGATACCCATGTGACTTGGCGGAATGCCACGGCGGGCAATCGCGCCGGTCTGTTGCTGGAAGTCGAAGGGGACGAACACACAGTGTGCAGTTTCGATTCACCCCCAGTCCAATTCTCGTTTCCGTTGGCCCATGTCCTCAAGACTCCCTTGGCACGGCATGCAGGTGGTTTGGACTGCAAAGTCACGGTGGGCCCGGCTCCCGACGATAACGCGTCCACCAGAGCTAGCCTGACCTTCCGCGATCATGAAACCCGGTCGCGTACGTGCGCCTACTGGGTGCGCGTCACTCAGATCGATCAGGCCCAGGCCTGGAGCAGCCCGGTATACGTGTCCCGCGCTTGAACCGGCACAATGCAAAATGCGCGGTGAATTCAATTCAGCCGGGAACTTCGAACTCGGCTACTGTAGAGGTGGAGCATCGAACACCAGGGACAGAGTGGCGTTGGACGCGCAGATCAAGCCAAACCCGAGAGAAGGGCAGACAGTACACAAACACCGAAACTGCACGGCACCTTCAACAGGTTCATCCAAACAATACACGCAGCCAGTTGGCCAACTGTCGGGCTTGGGGCGCATCGGAATTCAAGAACCGACTTCGGATCGCAGTCCCAAAAGGACGACCGGGGTTGTGCTGCCATGCCAGCCAAGTATGAATAACCGCCTTGCTCCGGTCCACACTTCTAAACCGTGGATGTTCCAAAGAGTCCACACACGACTGTGCATGCTGCCAATGGGGATCGGAAGGAGGCACCAGAAATGCCAGAAAGTCCTCCAGTTTGCCTGAATCTTGATTGTTGGGCATGATCCAGACGCCCACCTTCGGCAGCAGTCCGCCAGCCGCCGGCTCAAGGATGGTTCCACTTGGGTTCGGTTGCCTGGGCACATCCACGTAACCAACAGCAGCCAATCGGTTGAATATCGACTGCCAACGACCCGACACATTGACATCGGCGTCAATCACCATCCCCAAGACATCCTCTTGATCCAAAAGCTCAATCCGGATGGGGAATTCTGTCAGCAGTTGAGAGTCATTATCGCAGTACTCCACTTCTGGGATCTCAACCTGGTGCTCCAAGCAGATTCTGACCATTACATGCTCGTCATCGCGCCCTTCAACCAGCAGCACCTTTTGTCCTGCCATGTCACCGCACCTCTATGCGCCGACTTGCGATCACTTGCAGCTTCTCCTCGGTCAACACCGTGGGAATGATGTCATCCCTGTTGCGAGTCAGGCGAAGCAGTATGCCCACCTCGGGAGACTCAGCCGCCGCCGCTTGAAAGGCCTCAACTGTATCCCAACTGTGGGTGGTGACGAAAACCTGGATACTGTGACGTTGGGCCAGTTGGAATATCATGCGCCAAGCCTCCAGTTGCGCTGTGTGATGCAATCCGTTCTCAAACTCGTCAATCAACAGCAGCCCTCCCCTGGCATCCAGAAGTGCAAGAATCAGGGTTAAGATGCGGGTCACTCCATCCCCAAAGGAAGCGAGTGGAACATATCGAGACACGCCACCAGCACGAATATATGGAATTTTCTCAGGTCTGTAACGTTCTCCACCACCAATCATGCGAACCGAAGTTATACTGGATTCAATAATTTGCAGTGCCTGAACTACCTCTTCTTCTTCGTCTCGCAATATCGCTCGATCCCACAACGTCCCCAGAGGGACAGGAGTACCATTGGAGTTCACGATCCTGCAATTTATTCTGTCTCGCTCTGAACGGACCAACCGATTACGAAGCCGACCAAGATTTTCCAATCGTATTACATTTTCCCCAGTCTGCGTACGGACCACCAGAACAGGCACTTTCGGAACCACTTCCTGTACACCCCGCCTCAGATTTTCAACAACACGGGGATGTTGCAAACCATCATCGATATCCCGCCATTCGGCATGCAGGGAAACCTTCATGGAGCTGTTGCGATTGCTCGTTTCAATAACTATAGGCGTGAAGTCATCATCGAACGAGGGAAATCCATGAAAAAGAACCGAATGGTGGAAGTCCCTAACGGGATCAAGAGGGTGCGGACTTTCCTTTCCACTGGGGAGATATTCTCCGCGACCATCAAGGATGTCATTAAGGACATCAGGCGCTGCTCTTTGGGCTACAAGCCTCACTCCCTCCAAGAGTGATGACTTGCCTGTATTATTTTTTCCGGTTATTAAGGTTACACGGCCCAACTCTGGGATTTCCAAATGCCGGAACCCGCGGAACCCCCGGATCGTGAGATCCGGGAAAGCCAGTTGGGAATTGGACAAGCGGAACTCTCCTGTTCAAACTGAAAGTGCCGTCCGAACGTCGGCAGGTAGACGGTTCAAGCTACCACATCCTCGAAACTGGTGCCACCGGTGCTGAACATCAGTGGAACTTCACCATGGGGACTGGAACCCAATGCACGAAACCAGGACGTCCCCATGGCTTTCATCCCCGTGTCTCCGTCACTTCGTCCGTGACCGTACTGTTCATGTCCTCCTTGTTGATCGTGTTGCCTGCTGCGTCACCCCCAACGGGCTCTTGCCGACACAGTTCCGGCTCACCAGTGGAAGGGATGGACGATGCCAACCGGTCGCGGAGGTGCACATCCAGCTGCGGGAAGGGAATGGCAATGCCCTGCTCCGCAAAGTCCTCGTGGATGCCTTGCAGAATCTCGCTGAGGGAACTCAGTCGCTGCTTCGGATCGTCAATCCAATACAGAATTCGGAACCGCAGGGCGGAATCCCCCAACTCGACCAGGAAGGTGTTGGGTTCGGGCTCGTCCAGGACTGCCGGGTGGCTTTGGATGCGTTCCATCAGAACCCGGTGGACCGGTTCCACCTCGGTGCCGTAGGCCACGCTGACAAACGATTCGACGCGCAGGATGCGGTCGGACCGCGTCCAGTTGTCGAGGCGCTGGGAGGTCAGGAGCGAGTTTGGAAGCACCGCCTCCGTGTTGCCGAAGGTCTTGAGGATGGTGGCGCGCAGGCCGGTCTCCTGAACCGTGCCCATGATGCCGTCCACCTCGATGATGTCGCCCTCGCGCACGGTGCGTTCGGTCAGAAGGACCAAGCCGGAGACGAAGTTCCCGGCCAATGATTGCAGGCCCAGGCCCAGACCGATGCTCATGGCACCCAACGGTACCAGAAACACGGACAGGTCCAGACCCAGGGCGGACAGGGAGACATAGACTCCCGCCAACAGCATGAAGCCGCTGAACATCTGAAGGCTCAGGCGCAGGGCCGTGGCCGATATGTGCGTCCGCTTTTGCAGGAAGTTTCTGGCACCCCGCGTGGTGATGCGGGCCAGGAAATAGAAGGCCAGAACCAGACCGACGGTGGTCAGAATGTCCGCCAGCGTCAGCGGATTGCCTCCGACCGAAGTCACCTGTTGGTTGAGAATGTTCACGATCCCGGGCATGTTGGAACCTTTGCTACTTGATGGTGGACAGACGACTTAGGCTGCAGTCCCGGCCTTGGTGGATGGTCACGGGCGCATATGGTGCCCTTGGACGTCCGATCCCCGTCAAAAAACTCGGGAAACACCACAACATTGGAGCTTCCCCATGGGGAAGTGAAACCGGCAGGAGGTCTCAATACCACGTTACCAACCCGGTCGTTCGCGGCAGTTGACCGGTCGGGCGGAACAGGATGCGCCGAACGTGCCCGGAACCGTCACGATGCCTCCGCGGTCGGCCTGCGCCATAATGGACAGGTCTCCGGCCGCATCCGTTCAACACGGGATCCCTTCCATGCAAGTTCAAGCCCCTTTGGCGCAGGGAATGGTCTGCGCACCGCAACCGTACGCGGTCGACGCCGCGGTGGACGTACTCGCAGGCGGCGGCAACGCCGTGGATGCCGTGATTGCGGCGGCGTTGGTTCAGGGGGTGGTGTCTCCTCACATGTGCGGCCCCGGCGGCTATCTGGTGGCAACGCTCCACCAGCCCGGGAGTTCCGCCCCGGCATCCGTGGACGCCCCGGCCGTGGCCGGTTCCGGCACCACCCCGGACATGTGGGAGGACCGCTTCGAACGGCTTGGTCCGACCGGCTGGGGCTACATCCTGCGCGATCAGGTCAACGACTGCGGCTACACATCCATCTGCGTGCCCGGCTCGGTCAAGGGCCTGGACCACATGCACCGCCGGTGGGGTTCCCGGCCCTGGGTGGATCTGTTCGAACCGGCCGCCGACCTGGCGGAAGGCGGCTGGCGCATGATGGACCGCACGGCACGGGTCTGGCAGCGCTGGCCCGAGGCACCAGGCGGCGTCAGTCCGCTGGAGGTCGTCCAGCGCAACCCGGAGGCTTCGCGCATCTTCCTGACCGAGGCGGGAAAGCCTCCCCTGGTCAATCAGCACGTCAGCAATCCGGACCACGGCACATCCCTGCGGCACATTGCCAAGTTTGGTGCCGAGGACTTCTACCGCGGCGAGATGAAGGAGCGCATGGCGGCCGACTTGGAGGCCAACGGCAGCTTTGTGACCGCCGGCGACCTGGAGGCGTACGCCCTGCCGCCGTCCGTACCGGTGTGCGGATCATTCAAGGGCTGGGACGTGTCGACCAGTGCCCCGCCGCACGGCGGCGCCACGGTCGTGGCCATCCTGAACATCATGGAACGGCTGTGCACGGAGCCGGGCCTGGAACCGGACTCCCCGCGCTACCTGTACCTGCTGGCCATGGCCATGAAGGCCGCGTTTGCCGACCGCAATCCCCACATGGCGGATCCGGAGTTCGAGGCGGTTCCAACCGACTGGATGATGGATCCGGCGCGCGCCGATTACTGGGTGGACATCATCCGGCGCGGAGATCCAATCAAGGTGTCCTTCCAACCACAGGGCTCCAAGGACACGACCCATGTGTCCGTGGTCGACAGACAGGGCCTGTGTGTTTCCCTGACCCATTCCCTGGGTTCCGCCAGCGGGGTCGTCACCCCCGGCCTGGGGTTCATGTACAACAATTCCATGGTGAACTTCCATCCCCTGCCGGGACATCCCAATTCGATTGTCCCCGGAAAAGGCCGCACCACGGGCATGAGCCCCACGATTGTTACCCGCGGGGGACTCCCCCGCCTGCTCCTGGGCGCCCCGGGCTCCACCATGATCATCACCAGCGTGGCCCAGGTGCTGCTCAACTCCCTGCTCTGGGGCATGAGCATCAAGGAGGCTGTGGATGCCCCGCGCCTCGACTGTCAGGGGGACCTCATCCGCATGCATGCCCGGTTTCCCAGGCAGACGGTGGAGCGTGTCGCGAACATGCATCCGGCGGAGAGAACAGGCTACAGTCGCGGCGGTTTCGCGATCATGCACGCGATTGCCATCAACGAGGCGGGTTCGGTAACCGGGGCTGCGGATCCGGGAGCCGACGGCATGGCCGTGGCCGCCTAACGGCGAGCCCGCAGCCCGTCATGCGGATCGACTGTCGGGCCGCGAACGTCCGCACGGCTAGAATCGGGGAATAGGCACTCACAGGAACACACCCTTATGCATCTGTCTGACTTGGACCTCAAGGCGGTCAATACGATCCGCATGCTCGCGGTCGACGCGGTCGAGCAGGCCGCCTCCGGGCACCCGGGCATGCCCATGGGCATGGCCCAGACGGCCTATGTGCTCTGGACCCGGTACCTGCGGCACAGTCCCCGGCACCCGGACTGGCAGGATCGGGACCGCTTCGTGCTCAGCGCCGGACACGGGTCGATGCTGCTGTATGCCCTGCTGCACCTGACGGGCTACGACCTGCCCCTGGACGAGTTGCAGAACTTTCGGCAATGGCAGAGCCGGACGCCGGGCCATCCCGAGTTTCGCCACACGGCGGGCGTGGAAACCACGACCGGACCGCTGGGCCAGGGATTCGGCAACGGCGTGGGCATGGCCCTGGCCGCGGAGTGGCAGGCGGCCCGCTACAACGCGGACGGCTTCCCGGTGGTGGACCACCACATCTACGGCATCGTGTCCGACGGAGACCTGATGGAAGGCGTGGCCAGCGAGGCGGCCAGCCTGGCCGGCCACCTGCAGCTGGGCCGGATCATCTACCTGTACGACGACAACCGAATCACCATCGACGGTGCCACGGACCTGTCCTACTCGGAGGATTGGGCCGACCGCTTCGCAGCCTACGGCTGGCATGTCCAGCAAGTGGACGGCATGGATGCCACCGGCGTGGCAGCGGCCATCGAAGCGGCACAGGGCGATCCGAGACCCAGCATCATCGGCTGTCGCACGACCATCGGCTACGGCAGTCCCAACAAGGGCGGCACATCGGATTCCCACGGTGCCGCGCTGGGCGCGGAAGAAGTGGCCCTGACCCGTGCCGAACTGGGCTGGACGGACGAACTGTTCCATGTGCCAGAGGACGTGGCGGCCCACATGGGCCGGGCGATCGAGGACGGGGAGGCAAAGGTACAGGCGTACCACGACCTGTTGGACCGGTACGCGGAGGCCCATCCGGAGAAGGCTGCGGAACTGGAGCTGGCCCTAAGCGGCGATCTGCCGGAGGGATGGCGGGAAGCCCTTCCCGCATTCGCGCCCGGCAAAGGCGATGCCACGCGCAACACGTCCGGCAAGGCCCTGAACGCCATCGCGGAGGCAGTCCCCTGGCTGATTGGGGGCAGCGCGGACCTGGCCGGCAGCAACAAGACGGACATCGACTCGTCCGCCGACTTCCTGGCCTCCAACCGACAGGCACGCAATCTGCGCTTCGGCGTGCGTGAGCACGGCATGGCCTCCATTCTGAACGGCATGGCCCTGCACGGGGGCGTGATCCCCTACGGCGGAACGTTCCTGGTCTTCACCGACTACCTGCGGGCCAGCCTGCGGCTGGCGGCCCTGATGGGACTGCCCGTTGTTTATGTCATGACCCACGACAGCATCGGCCTGGGCGAGGATGGTCCGACGCATCAGCCGATCGAGCACCTGGCCATCCTGCGCGCCACCCCCAACCTGACCCTGATCAGACCGTGCGACGGCACCGAGACCGCCAGTGCCTGGCGCATCGCGCTGGAGAACCGGAACGGCCCCACCGTGCTGGCCCTGACCCGGCAGACCGTGCCGGAGTGGCCGCACGCGGATGCGGAAGGCGGTTACCTGCCGGCCGCGGCCCGGGGCGCCTACGTGCTCAGGGACACGGAAGGCGCGCCCGACATCGTGCTGATCGCCAGCGGCAGCGAGGTGGCCATCGCCATGGATGCCGCCGACTCCCTGTCCGCTCAGGGGATTGCGGCCCGCGTGGTGTCGATGCCCAGCTGGGAACTGTTCGGCGCGCAGGACGCGGCGTATCGGACGGAAGTCCTGGGCGTAGACGTGCCGCGGCTGGCGGTGGAGGCGGCCGCCACCCTGGGCTGGGAACGCTGGGTCGGCAATGATCCGAAGACCGGGGCCGTGATCGGACTGGATCACTTCGGCGCCAGTGCACCTTTCGAAGTGTTGTACGAGAAGTTCGGCTTGAGCCCGGCCAACGTAACGGCCAAGGCGCTGGATCTGTTGGGAAAGACTTGATGCACAGTTCCAACCCATCGTCGGTTTTGACAGACCTGCCGGCGGCGGTGCGCAACACGCGCCAGAACCATGCCTGGGAGCATGCCACGCTGCAAGTGCTGGGAGGCCGGGGGCAGATCCGGCAAGCCAGCGGACTGAGCGATCCATCAGGCTTCACCCTGTTCGGGGAGATGTCGGTCGAAGACGTGGACCAGGCCGTGGCCGATGCCCACGCGGCGATTAACGAGGGGCACCGCGGGTTGGCGATTCATCCGGACTGCGGCACCAACCTGGTGGTGCAGGCGCTGCTGTCGGCACTGGTGATGCAATTCCTGGGTCGGACCGGACGTGGATTCTCCATGGCCCGGTTTATCGCCGGCCTGCTGTCGATGACGGCCCTGAGCATGGCGGCCAAGGTCCTGGGTCCCCGGTTGCAGGCCGTGACCACCCTGGCGGACCTGCGGGATCGACAAGTGACCGAGGTGTATGCCCTGCGGGTCTTCGACAAGCCGGCCGTGCGGGTCTCGGTCGGGGCCCGGATGTGATCCACCTGTGCGCCGGGGCGGATCCGTTCCGCTACCAGCTGTTCCTGCGGGACTTGAAGGCCGGCCTGGATCCGGCCATGGCGGATTTCAACTACGTGGAGCTGGAGGCGCCGGACGCGTCGCTGGAGGACATTCAGCGGGAGATTCAAGCCCTGCCGGTGATGGCGGACCAGCGGATTGTGGCGGCCCACGGAATTTGGACGGCCTTCGCGGGTTCGGTGCGTCGATCCGGAACCAAGGGCCGAGAGGCCTTGTCCGAGCGGTGGCAACTGGGCCTGACGGCACTGGCCGGCATGCCCGAAACCACGGTCCTGGTGCTGTACGAACCGGACCTGCGATCCGACTTTCCTTACCCCCCTCCCCGTGCGAATGACCCAAACTCTAAGGCCATTCGCGAACTGCCGGCACCGCCCGGTGGCCTGGCCGTGCCAACCATCGAGGACCTGAAGAGGGAACGAATACTGCGACGGGAGAACCTTGCGGCTCCCAAACGCAATGAGATGCGCAACTGGGCCGAATTCCGGTGCAGCGAGAAGAAGCTTCAAATCGAGGGCCGGGCGGTGGAAGAACTGGTCCGGCGCGCCAGCAGCGACCTGCGCAACCTGGATCAGGAGCTGGACAAGCTGGCCGCCTATGCCAAGGGGGAACCCATCTCCCTTGAGGCCGTACAGGAACTGGTGCCCGACTACAGCGAGGACTTCATCTTTGCCCTGAGCAATGCGGTCTTCCAACAACAGCGGGACGAGGCCATGCGCGTCCTGAGCCATCTCCTGTCCCAGGGCCTGCATCCGATCCAGATTTTGGCGACCCTTGGTTCCCAGGCGCGCATGTTGGCCGCCGTGCGTCTCTCGAGAGAGAGTCCCGATGCCATTGCCAAGGCAATGAAGGTCAAACCCTATGCCGTACAGCGCTCCATGCGCAACGTGGCACGGCTCTCCCCGGACCAGGTCCGGGCCATGGTGGACATGCTGCTGGAGGCGGATCTGAAGATGAAGTCCACACCCCATGCCGAGGCTGTCCTGGAAACCCTGGTGGGGCACCTGGTCTCGCCGGAAACCTGGCTGCAGGCGTAGGACCACGGATTCCGAGAGGCAGTCCGCGGCGACCATGGTTCTGCAACGGGTGGAACTGAGGCAGTTCCGCAACTTCCGGCATGTGGAGCTGGACTTTCAGGCATCCTGCACGCTGGTACAGGGACCCAACGGAGCCGGCAAGACCAACCTGCTCGACGCCATCTGCTTCCTGGCCCTGAGCAAGTCGCTGCGGTCGCAAACCGACCGGCAGTCGGTGCATGACGGCCTGGACCCCAAGGAGCCGAAGTACTTTGATCTGCGGGCCAAAACGGAGAACACGGCCGGCAGGCATGACCTGCGCGTGTTCTTCGGGGCCGGCAGATTGGGCCCGGCTTTGGCCAAGCACCTGTTCGTGGACGGGATGGAGGTGTCCGCCGCACACATGCTGGGACACCTGAAGGTGGTGCTGGTGGAACCGGAGGACACCCGACTGGTGTCGGACGGTCCGAAGCTGCGACGCCGGGCACTGGACGTGGCCCTATGCCAACTGGACCCGCAGTACATGCATCATCTTGTCCAGTACCGCAAGGTGCTGGCGACCCGGAACGCCCTTCTGGCACAGGCAAGGGGACAAACCAAAGCGCCGCCAGCGGGATTCATGCGGCAACTGGAGTTTCTGAATGAACATTTGGCGGCGGAAGGTGTGCGGGTAATGCGGCAACGGGCAGCATGGATTCAAAGAGTGTCCAGGCATGCCGAGCAAGCCCAGGCGCGGTTGACCTCCAGTGGCAACGCGCTGTCCGTGCGATACCGGCCGTCGGCTGCCGTGGACTTCGACGACCGGGAAACGTCAAACAGCACCGGCGACGAACCAGAGAACGAAGAGCAGCGGAGTCAGTTCCGATGCGCGTTGGAGGAGGTGCTGAGTACCGAACTGGAACGCGGCTTCACCATGGCAGGGCCACATCGAGACGACGTGGTGTTCCTCAACGACGGCAGGTCCCTGGGAAAGTTCGGGAGCCGGGGCCAACAGCGGACGGGGATCCTGGCCTGGCGGTTGGCGGAGGCACAGGCCATCCGGGAACTCACCGGTGAGTTCCCGCTGCTGCTACTGGACGACGTGATGAGCGAACTGGACGCAAGCCGGCGCATGCGCGTGTGCGAGGCCATGGCCGATGCCGCGCAGGTGGTGGCCGCGACCCCCGACTGGGGGCACTATCCGGAGGCGGTGAGGGACACGGCACAGTGCCTTGAAATTCGCGAGGGCGTGCTTACACCGGCTTAGGGGACAAACTTGCAGCTTTGAGGTTCCGAAGCCGTCGGGGGTGCTCGGCCCGGCCAACCGTATCCAAGGGAGGCCAAGTGCTTCAGGTTTGCGCGGGAGCATCGGCGGGAAGCCCCCGGCAGCCGGCAGGCTACAATGATCTGTTGGACAGACACGATCACGGCGAATCACGGCGGCCATGGCCAGGACAAAGCTCACCCTGGAACCTTCCGTGCTGGTTTGGGCGCGCAGACGCGCCCAGTTGGAACCGGATGAACTGGCAGCCAAAATCGGCGTCCACACCAACACCTTGCAGCGTTGGGAAGAGAAGGGGGAAATCAGCCCGGTCCAGGTTCGCAAACTAGCCGACAAGACATATACCCCATTCGGATACCTGTTCCTCCGGCATCCGCCCGAGGACCGGATCCCGATCGCGGATTTCAGGTCGCGGAAACACCGTCAACACCACCAGCCCAGCGTCGAACTGTTGGATACGATTGCCAGCATGCAGCGACGGCAGGATTGGCTGCATGAGGAGCTGATCCGGCTAGGGGCAACCCCTTGTGGCCTTGTCGGGAGTTTCGACGTCGGCAGTGCGATTCGGGAAGCTGCTGGCGTTTTGCGCCAGCAAGTCAATCTTGCACCCGACTGGGCCACAACATTGTCGACATGGAACGAAGCACGACGCGCGCTCATCGATGCAATCGAAGCCGCAGGGGTTTTTGTGGTCGTGAACGGTGTGGTGGGCAACAACACCTCCCGACCACTAGTTCCTGAGGAGTTTCTCGGTTTCGCGCTCGTTGACGAATACGCGCCGATGATCTTTGTCAACGGTGCCGATTTCATAGCATCGCAAACCTTTAGTCTGGTGCATGAACTCACTCACATCTGCATCGGCAGAAGCGGCCTTTCCGCCGACCTCGGCGACGGAACCGGATATGACACGGCGGAACTCTTCTGCAACCGGGTTGCAGCCGAATATCTGGTTCCTGCAGAGAGCCTAGAGCGAGCGTGGCAACACGCGGGAGCGCATGACACTTTCCAGGAGCTCGCGAGGACATTCAAGGTCAGCGAGGCCGTGGTAGTGAGAAAGTTGCATGACGATGGCCTTGTCGGCAGTGACACCGTCAGGGAGTTCTTCCAGAACCAGCATTACGAGCCCAAGCGGCAACCTTCTGCCAAAGGCGGCAACTTCTGGTCAAACCAGAGGTACCGATTGGGCAACAGGTTCGCGTCACTGATCGTCCCCGCCCTTAGAGAACAGAGGTTGGCTTACCGGGAAGCACGTCTTCTCACCGATTTGAAAGGCGACATTGACGACAACCTGACCAGCCACATAGAGCTCTTTTGATGCCGAGTACGGCCGGTTGGTTCGGAGTCGTTGACACCAACATCCTGATCGGTGCATATATCAAGGACTACACGCCAACAGCGTTCCCCGGCGTCTGGCAGTTCCTGGACCATCAGGTCCAGGCAGGCCGTCTGGTGCTCATCGATGCCGTGAAGAGAGAGGTGTTGCACCCGGAGGGATTGGTGGACTGGGTTCAGGGCCACGCGGACCTTGTGGTTCGGGAAACCGAAGACCTCGATGCCGTAGAACTGTACGAACAAGTGATTGGGTGGGTGAAAGACAGCGGTCGATACACTCGAAGAGCTGCCGATGATTTCGCACGCGGTGCGGATGGATGGCTCGTCTCCTTGGGCCGTGTGAAGGGAATGGCGGTAGTCACGAACGAAGCTTTCAACCCCGAGTCACGAAAACACGTTCCGATCCCCAATATCTGCCGGGAATTCGATGTTGAGTGCGTTACCGCTACCGCCATGTTCAAGCGATTGGGCGCGCGGTTCCTTTGGGACCGCGCCGATGTGAACTGAAGTTGGGGCTTGCGGCAAGAGGTACACCGCGACCACAGCATCAGGGTTGGCCGCAGGTTGGTGTGCTGTAGTCAGCTGACACTTTTCCTGCAATACCTCCAGATGCTCGATCCAGAAACGGACCAGCGAGTGTTGGGAAGGAAAACCGCCGACCACCAGTACACGAAAGACGATGTCCTTGTACAACCGGAACTCAATTGGGCGAGAGGGAAAGACCTATGTAACGCAGGTATACAGTCAGAACCCGAGCATCGGTTCAATCCTTGGACAGAACACGCCGCACCACTCCACTGCAACCCTGGCCACAGTTGCCAACGGGCTTGATGTGGAAGCGGTCGTGGGAGACGGGGCTCCGGCCATCGCCAATGGGCGGGCGTGGGTTATGATGAGCACCGGCGGTTGACGGAGGTTATGGGGCTATGGAAACGAGTATGGCCACCCAGGAGGAATTCCTGCGGTTACTGGACCGGGACCCGGAGTTCCGGCAGCAGGTACGCCGATACATCCTGAGCGCCGAACTGATCGAGCTGCCGGAGCATTTTGCCGCCTTCGTCAGTTCCGTGAACGAGTTCATCACCGAGCAGCGGGAAACCAATGCCAGACAGCGGGAGGTCAATACCCGGGTGGACAAACGCCTGGATGGGATAGACAGACGCCTGGATGGAATAGATGGGCGCCTGGATGGGATAGACGGGCGCTTGGACCGAATGGATGGACGCTTGGATGGGATAGACGGGCGCTTGGACCGGATGGATGGGCGCTTGGACCGGATGGATGGACGCTTGGATGGGATGGATGGACGCCTGAAGACCCTCACCGACGACATGGGGATCCTCAAGGGCAATGTCGTCAGCCGCGCCACACGCGACCACGTCGATTCCATCCTGAGCCTACTGGACCTGGAGTATGTCAACATCCTCCACCGGCGAGACTTGGTTGCCATGTTGGGCCGAGCTACCGACATCCCCATGGGCCACCGGCAAAGCTTCTATCGGGCCGATCTGATGCTACAGGCCGTGGATGCCGACGGAACCACCCACTACGTAGCAACCGAAGCCTCGTATACGGCCGACCGGCGAGATACCGACCGGGCTCTGCGCAACGCAGAATTCCTGAAACGTTGCACCGGTTGTCCGGCGCATGCCGTCATCTCCAGCGTGAAAAACGATCATGAGGTGCAGTCACTGGTGGACGAGGGTACGGTTCGCTGGTACCAGCTGATGGACAAGGACCTGAACCCGGAATAGCGGGGTGCCGGCCCCGTGGCTTGGCACCAGCTGCCGGAGTACTTCCTGGAACGGTGGCTCCGGATGCGCATCCACCCGCGCGTCGGACGGGCTGGTCAGCGCCACCCGTCTGACGGGCTGCCTTGGCCAACTGAAGTCCCAAGAATGCATGGCCCGCGGTTGCCAAACCGGGGCCGGGGCCAACACTTTTCCACAGGCCCCTGCCCGTTAAAGACCTCGGCGACTGGGGCTGTACAGCCATGGTGACATCGGAATCCATTCCAGGCGTGCTGCAACACCGAATTTGCCCGATTACGGCAACCGCTCCCTCAACAAACCAGCAGTCAAATCGGTGGACTAGACGCTCCGGACCCTTGCCCAGCCTGGTGAACCGGCCTGGAGACGGTGTTCAGGGATGCACAGACGTCTGCTCGGGAGCGAGTGAATAGCGTCCAAACCCACCATCCAGCGACTTCCCAGACGGCCCCAGCCAAAGACCGTGCGAGGAGGATGTCCGGCTTCCTTCGCGAATTCCCGGCAACAGCTCACGCCAAGACTGGTTGGGCTTCTGCCGAAACCCCTGCTCCAAGGGCGCGCCGGACTGCCGCGTCCGCCAGTACCTGATTGGACGCAACCGAAGGCTTGACCAGATCATCCGGCCCGATCACCAGGGGGATCTCCGTGCAGCCGAGCACAAAGGCTTCGGCTCCCCTGACAGCCATCTGCCTGCCAATCTCCTGGATCGCCGCGCGGGGGCCGTCCGCGGTCGCTCCCGCCTTGATGCCCTGTGGGCCGTAGATGGCGTCCATCAGTGCTTCCTGTTCCGCATCCGACGGCAGCATCCACGCAAGGTCCTCTGCTTCCAGGGCGCGTTGATAGAGGCCGGTGCCCACGGTGCCTGTCGTCGCAAGGATGCCCACGGTGCACCCGTCGCCATGAGTCAAACGGATGTGATGGGCGGTCTCGGCAATCATGTCGAGGATCGGGACAGGGCAGACCGCCTGCATCTCGGACAGAAAGTGATGAGCGGTGTTGCAGGGAATCGCGAGCAGTTCGGCTCCGCGGCGTGCCAGTTCCTGTACCCCTGCCTGCAACAGGGGCAGGGGATCCGGCCCGCCTTCCAGGATCGCGGCGGTCCGATCCGGCACGGCCGGGTTGTTGTCGATGAGAATCCGCAGGTGATCCTGATCCTGCGTGGCCGGCGTCGCGCGCACGATGCGGTCGAAGAGATCCACGGTCGCCGCCGGCCCCATGCCGCCCAAAATGCCGATAACCGCTCTCCTGTCCATGTTCGCTGTCCCTACCCGTGAGACAGGGTGGCCCAACCGCGGCTACACGCGGATGTGCATGTCGCCTTCAACGATCCATTTGAAGGATGTGAGGGCTTCCAGACCCAGGGGACCGCGGGCATGCAACTTCTGTGTGCTGACGGCCACCTCGGACCCCATGCCGAACTGACCACCGTCGTTGAACCGGGTGCTCGCGTTGACGAACACAGCCGAGGAGTTCACGGCCGCCACGAACCGCCTGGCATTCATCATATCGTTCGTGAGGATGCCGTCGGAATGGTCCAGGCTGTGATCACGAATGTGATCGATGGCCTCCTCCATGGAGTCCACCACCTTGATCCCTAGGATGAGGTCCATCCACTCCGTGCTGAAGTCATCGGGACCGGCCGCGGCCACGCGGCCGTTGGCACCGTGCCCGTTCAGGGTTGCCATCGCGTCCTCGGTCAGCTTCAGGTCCACGTTGCAGGCCGTCATGTGGTCCACAATCTTGGGAATGAACTCGGAGGCAATGCTGCGGTGCACCAGCAGCGTGTCCAGGGAGTTGCAAACGCTGGGCCGGCTCGTCTTGGCATTCTCGATGACGGTCAGGGAGCCGTTCTGATCCGCGGTCTCGTCAACGAAGTAGTGACAGATGCCGACGCCACCGGTGATGACCGGCATCGAAGCCTGATCCCGACACAGCGCGTGCAGGGATCCGCCGCCCCTGGGAATGATCATGTCCACGTACTCGTCCATGCGGAGCAGGCTTGTCACATGGGCGCGGTCCGTATCCTCAATGCTCTGAATCGCGCGGATGTCCAGGCCCACCTTTTCCAGGCCGGCGTGAATGACCTGCATCAGGGCCTTGTTGCTGTGCCGAATGTCGCTGCCGCCGCGCAGGATAACCGCGTTGCCGGTCTTCAGGCACAGGGAGGCAATGTCCAGGGTTACGTTGGGCCGGGCTTCGTAGATGACGCCGATCACGCCAATGGGGATGCGTCGGTAGGTTAGGCGCAGACCGTTCTCCAGAAGCTTCCCCTGCACATCCTCGCCTACGGGGTCCGGCAAGCGAACCACGGAGCGCAGATCCGATTCGAGGGCTTGGAGACGGTCCGGGTCCAGCAGCATGCGGTCCAGAAGGCTGTCGCTCTTGCCTGCGGCGCGTCCGGCTTCCATGTCCAAGGCATTGCCGGCCAGGACCAGCTCGTGGCTGGCAGCCAGTTCATCGGCGATCGCCAGCAACGCATCGTCTTTTGCCCGGGTGCCCGCGGTCGCCAGTTGGTAGCTCGCGGCCTTGGCGTTGCGTCCCAGTTGAAGGATGTAGTCCGAGGGTGTATCCATAATCCGGTGGAGGTGTTGTTCAGCGACCGGCGGCCGCAGGTGTCAGATCAATATGAGGTCGTTGCGGTGAATGGCTTCCGCACCGTAATCATAGCCGAGCAGGGAGGCAATCTGAGACGACTGGACGCCCTTGATGACCTCAAGCTCCGCACTGGCGTAGCGGGAGATGCCGCGGGCAAATTCCTGACCGTCCAGGAGGCTTAGCCGAACGGTCTCCCCGCGCCGAAACGAACCATCCACGTCCTTGATGCCGGCGGGAAGAAGACTGGTGCCCCTGTTGACCAGGGCGTTGCGCGCGCCCATGTCGACTTGAATGGTGCCGGCCGGCACCGCGGTCAGGATACGACGCTGCCGGTTCTGCAGCAGATTGCCAAGGCCGGGCACGAGTGTGCCCAGCTCTGCGCGGTCAAGGACGATGCAGGGAACAATCCGATCCCGGGCTCCGTCCGCGATGATCGTGTCCACACCGGCGCGCTGGGCGCGCTGGGCCGCCTCCAGCTTGGTGGTCATGCCGCCCGTACCCTGGTCGGTGGAGGTGTCCCCGGCCATGGCCAAGATGCGCCCGTCCACCACGGAAACCGTCTTCAGGTGCTCCGCATCCGGATGCTTGTTGGGATCCTTGGAATACAAACCGTCGGTTTCGGTGAGGATGAGGAGCAGATCCGCCTGCATCATGACCGCGACCATGGCCGCGATGCTGTCGTTGTCCCCAACCTTGAGACGACTGGTGGCCACGACGTCGTTCTCGTTGATGATGGGA
>CAZMKQ010000003.1:37981-77205 GCA_964566955.1 uncultured Caldilineaceae bacterium
GTCCTGGATGTTGAGGTAGCTGACGGAATCCTCGATCTCGTGCCGTGTGAGAAGAATTTGGCCGACGACCACCCCGTGTTCGGCAAACGCCTGGTCCCAGTAGCCGGCCAACCGGGCCTGGCCGATGGAAGTAAGCACCTGTTTGGTGTCCGTGGCCGCGGTATCCGATCCCGCGCTCAGCCTTTCGAGGCCGGCGGCCCGGGCTCCGGACGTGACCACCATGGCCTGGATGTCGGCATGCAGGAGCGCGGTGATCTGGTTCGCGTAGCGGCCGATCTGGTCCCGGTTGATGGCGGCGGAGCCCCGGGTGAGGTTCGAGGTGCCGATTTTGACGACCACGCGCCGGTACTGGGAGCTGTCCTGTCTGAATTCGTTCATGGACAAGCACGCATTGGGGGACTACCGAATTGCCGAATTCGAGGTGTTTTGGCAGGCGATCATTCCGGGTTAGGGCACTCGGGATTGGCAGGTGCGGTTGATGGAAGAGAGCCTATCGTTTGAGCCGGACGGTGTCCGAAAGTGTAGGTTACGGTTCGGCCCTGCGCTGAGTTTCCGTAGCTGGCTTGACAACTGATTCCGTTGGGGTGCAGTAACGAATCGGGATGTGCTGCCACAAACCGTATCCGGGTTGTCCGCCGCCTTCCCCACCAACCCGATACCAAGGCCGGCGGACTTCCGTTTCCCTGCTCCAGTACCCGGCCGTTTGGCGGGACTTTCGTCACACTCAGAGATGACGAAGGCGGGAACACAGACAAAGGTGGCCGATGTGACAGGGCCTGTCCCGAGGGCTGCACCACCTGTTGATTCGCAGGTGGTGCAGCCCTCAGGATCGCGTCTTGGAGGTGTTCTCTGCTACGGGCACACCTCACAGTGCCGGGCCGGTCCACATGAGTGTCGTTGTTGTGTGTCCGTTGAACTTCAACATTGCGAGCGTGCGCACGCAGGCTCAACAGGACCACAGCCGTTGTGCGTGCGCTGCTCCCCCCAGTCAGACGGCATGCTCATGAGCCCTTGTCCTGTCAGTGAACCGAGCCATGCCTCAAGTTCCCGACGGTCCCGGTCCGTGAAGCGGTACTGCATATCCCTGATGGGCTTGCTCAGGGTCGTGTCGTGAAGTTCCGGGAGGTTCGGTCCCTCCGCCCCAAAGTAGGCGAAGTTGCGCGACAGCAAGACGCGGGCCGTCCGTCCAGTGTCGTGTTCGATGTGACAGTGATTGTGGTAGGAGCAAGCTTGGACCCAACTTCCATCGGGAGCTTGATGGTAAATGTTGTCGCCACAGGCGTACATCGGGTCGCCGTTGCAACGGGGCTTTTTGCATTCAAAGTCGGGATCGCGCCAGTACTCATCGAATGTCATGATCCCATCCACTGCCATTACGTACACCGCCCTGGTGGCGTTGGGTGCCTTAGCCTTGCCGATAACGACATCACCGGGTACCGCTGTCCTGCGTATGGACGGCTTGCAAGTCGCGAGTGAACAAACACCGTGGAATGGATTGGGCGCGAAGCCAAGGTCATATGCGATGGTGTAGACAAAAACGTTGGGCTTGCCTGGTGACATCGTCAACTGTTCCCTGTAGGTGAGGCCGATCCAAAGGAGCGAGTGTAGGACACTCGCAACGCCGTGCATGTCGCCGGCACAGGAGTGCCAGACCCTTGGATTACCGTTGAACGAGCAGCTCCGGAACGGCCTCATGCCAACCGCGAAGCGGCACTGTCCCTACTCGCTTGTCAGGACATCAATCGTCGTGCCCAGCGCGCCGGCGATGCGAGCCATGGCCGAAACCGATCCCGACTTGAGGCCGCGTTCAATCTCGGAAAGGTAGCCGACGGCAAGCCTTGTCCGTTCCGACAACGCCTGCAATGTGATGCCCTGATGGTTCCGAAAGGCGACGATAGGCCCCTTGCCGTTGATGATGGCGAGTGCAACTTCGTGGGGAACACGCATGCCATCGTCCGCTTCGAGAGCCGCCAACCGGTTCTCAAGTTCACTGTTGCGTTCCAGAAGAGCATCGTACTCATTGCGAGTCAGGATGATCGTCTGTTCACCAGCCATGGGCTTTCCTCCGGTGTCGAACCCTCAGCGCCACCATGGTTGCGGATTCGCCATGCGCAACGTGGAAGATTACTTGATGGTCGGCAACGGACGCCAGGCGTTCCTTGCGGCACTGTGACTGGATATCCTTGACAACCAGGAGGTTGTCGGTACCGCATAGGCTCCGATGCCCAGACTACCCAGGAGCAGGTTGACACCGCCAGCCGAGGAGGACACGTAATACTCCGGTACAACCGGCCCCGTGGCGCATTCCAGCCATTGGCCTTGGATGATGGAGGCGACAACGAAAATGTGGTGGCACTTTGGATGGACTGGGCAGCCGCGCATGAAGAATCAAGACAGCCACCCGAAACGGGTGGCTGTCCCTGAACTCATGGTGTCAACCAGGATTGTTGGGGCCGAGACGCTACGGTTTCATTCCCGATTGAGAGTCCTACATGGTGTTGAATCCGGCGGTTGCGAATCGGCTACCTGATCACGGTGAATGTGGTGACCAAGATCGTGCCGCTGGTTACTCCGGGGGTTGGATTCAAATAGTCAATCAAGGCGGCAGTGCCGGTGCCCAGCGTGACCGTGTTGTCGGTCGGATACACCTTTAGCTTCGCAACCGGACTGACAACCTCTCCATCGTCATTGACTGCCCATGCGGAAATATCGTAGGTTTCATCGCTCGTCAACGTATCGACCGGGAAGTCGCGATGCTCATCCGGTGGATTGGCAAACACTTGACCTGCGTCACGATATCGTGAATTAATTCCGTTACCGCTGGTGGAAACCTTCATCCTCGATATGGCGTCTGGAGTGACTTCCCTGGTGGCCATGCGAGGCAGGATATTCGCCGGCAGCTGGTGCATTGGTTGTATTGTGTCAGCTCCATCCCTGATGCGCACGTTGCTCAACGTTATCCCAGTGTCCTGATGGGTGCTTGGGTTGAACACGAATAGCGATGAGTACCGAAGCGCATCAGTGCCGGTGTTTATGATGACGGTCCCGCTGTCCGAGAAGGTTGGGTACTGCGTGTCGGGCAAGTCATGGACCCAAAGTTTATTCAACGTATTGCAACATTCAGCGAGGGTGGCATCAGGTCCCAATCCATAGTCGGTTTCTTGCGTTGGAACATCGTCACCTTCGGGCACGACATCACCGTCGGAGTCAACGATCCGGATGAGGTACGAATCGAAGTCGACGTTGTCCAGTGCATCGCCGTCATTCTCGGCAGCATGGGCCAGACCGATCCTCAACCTTGTTGTCGCCGGGCTTTGATTGGTAGCGGCAGTGCCTCTCTTATAGTTCGTGAAGTTCTGACCGTAGCCGATGTAATACAAACTTCCGCCACCAACCTCTTCGAAGGTATATTGATGACCGGGAGCGACCGGATCGGCATCAGGAGTGGGATATTCGATTCCGGGAGTTGTTGGCAAGAGTTGATGCCACTTCCCACTGAAGGAGGGCGTTCCCAGACTCTGGCTGGTATCCTGCCGAAGAATGTCGCTGATCAGGTAGTCGCCCTCGGCTGTACCGACGACAATCGCCATCTCCACCCTGATCTCGGCTCCGGTTTTGACCCCGTCGAACGTGGTCTTGTTCAAACCCAGCGACAAGGACTGGGACATCGGATCTCCATCGTCGTCGTCCAGGAGCAACACCAGGAATGCGTTGAAAGCATTGGATCCCAATCCCCAAGACCCAGGATCGGTCGAGGTCCAGGAAACGTTGACTTCATCCGCGTCGTCGGAGTCCCGCGACACGGTCAAGTCAGCAATCTGGCCTCCTTGCAGGCGAGTCCTGGCGGGGCAATCGAAGTAGTCGTCATCAAACAAGTCGCCGCCAGCGAAACTCGTTCCGCTGGCCACGATCAGCGCCAAGAGCATCAAAGGGATACTCCTGAGCGCGCGAGCACCTATATTCTTCACAGCGCGGCTCCTTGGGTTTCAACGTAGTGCGGCGGCGTGCCGGCGCTTGATTGGCTTGGTTATAGCATAGATTGGCCAGGTAGACAATCCCTTTCCGGCGTTTTGGCGCTGTTTTACCTTCGTTGATTTTGGCCGGTACCAGGCACAGACCGCGCATGGACTTATAACGCAATACGGCTAAAGTCGGCACTTTGCAGTTGAAGTTCATAAAGCAAATCCATGCCACAGGACACAAGCCCCTTGCAACATCTACGATTGCGATCGTAAAGTAGCAAGAAGTATGAAATTCACCAACACGAATTCCCTTTTGTTATGAGCCCAGTCGCCGCCCATGTAAAAAGATCAGCCCGTCCGGCGGCTTGCGCAGCCGGTCACACCTCGCCTGACGCAGGCTTGCCCGTGCGCCTACCCGGATCCTCCCCGCGACAGAGGTGGATGCTGGATACATGGGACTGGCATGCCGTCCATGACAAGGTCCCTGTTGATTCACGATGGCCAAACGATTGTCAAGGGTCTGCCGGGTCTCGGCCCCACGGCAACGAATGCGAAGCAGCAGGCAATCGCAAGATTGCGTTGAGCGACGGCTTGTATGGGGGCGAGGCTCATGGTGGACGCCCTGGTGTCCCCGCCACGGTTCTGTGGCTGGGTTCGGACCTGCCGGCGAAGTTGCAGCCTCCGGTTCTCCAGCGGGATCGGCGGACGCGAAGCCCGCAGCGGATGAGGCAGAGGTGCCGGCGAAGACCTGCGAGGTCGGCGACAAGGCGGTGCGCTTCGGCCGACGCGGGCCGGGAAGCCGCTGGCGCCTTGCACACCACTTTCCGGCAGGTCAATGTACAGCTGACATGTCCGGGCAGTTACGCGGGCCCTGCGGTCCGAGGTGTTGGGCGTTGTTGTGTACATCCATGTTGCCGACGGCGAGCTGCACGGGCTTGGACATGGCCTTGGAACTGGAAAACAAGCCTATTCCTCAATCCCGGAACCACCCGATTGCGTCCGCGGTCGGCATCGCGAAACCGGTCTATGCCGGTTAGCCACAGGCGGTTGTTGCCGCTGTCGACATTGAGGAGCAATTCATCCAGGTTCGTCAGGCGAACCCTGTAGATGTGCGGCCGCGCCTGTTCCCCGAGCTGGTTCATGGTTTTCCGGTCAGGCGCAACCAAGGGCAGGAACGGTTGGCACCGACCCAGCCGGCGCCAGCGGTCGAGGGGGTGCGTATCCCGATGGGATCCGGATTCCACCAGGCACCAGGCCTCGGTGCCGTTCTTCCCGGTCAACTTCACATCGGCAAACAGGCGTTGACCGGGAGCCGGGACCCCCACTTCGGCGTGGTATCCGAACCTGCGAGCCAAGGTTGCAAACAGGATGACCTGGCCGTGATGTTCCTCAGCCCGTGTTCCCCACCTGTCCCGCAGCCGTTCGTATTCGGTGTGGACGGGAGGCAGTCGCATCTCCAACAGGTGTCTGCGTCCTGCGGGCGTAAGGTAGAGAACCGAGATGGTTCCGGCGGATCCGACCGGCAGCTGCTCGAAACCGATGAGGTCCAGATCGCGCAGCACCGCGAGCGGGGAACCGGGTGCGGGCCAGGCTCCAAGCTCCCACGCGGACCACGACTCGCTGTAGGAAACCAACGCGGACCAGCCGCGGGTGCCAATCCGAGTGAACAGAGTTGTGTACCCCGAATGCTCTTCAGACCCGAAGCCATTGGAAGCCGGTGCGGGAGATGGAGGTTCGGTAGGCCAACTCATGGCTGCGTGACGCGACTCAACTTCAACCTTGCGTCTTCGAGTGCCGCCACGACTTCGCGGGGTGAAGCTGCGCCTTGTACTTCCCTGACGGCGGACTCGGCTGCGGCTACGATCGCGGCACGGACTGCAGCCGTCGCCGGCTCGCCTTCCCGATAGCGGGCACGGAGCCGTTGTGCCACCAGTGTCACCTGTACCGAGTCGGCGGAGCCCTCCCGGAGCAGATCGGCCAGGTAAGCCAAGTCCACAGCCAGGCCTTCAACTTCGCGCTGTACCGCCAACTTCGTCTGCAGGGCCTTCCAGCGCGCCGGAACCAGAACCTGGGGAGACTCCATCGGGGCGGTCACCGCGAAGCCCAACAATCCGGTCAGGACACAGACGCAGGACACGGCGGCCACCACGGCATGACGAATTTGAACACGGACCAGGGACAGGTCAAACCGTACCTGCATGCGGATCAGCCGTGCACCATGCGGACATCGGACCGGGCCGCCCGGACGATGCGAATCCGGGGCGACAGGGAGAAGAACACCCTGGTGGAGACCACACCCTGCACTTGCAGGGACCGGCACCCGTTGGAGCATGCAACGGACATCAGCACCGGACTGTGTCCCCCGGTCGCGAGACTGGACGTTTCCGAACCAAAGCGTTGACCTGCCGCTTGTTGGATGCAGGCGGACTTCAGCCTTGCCGTGCCCGTGCGGCTGAACCCCTCGAGGTCCAGGCAGTCGTTGACCGCCTGCTGGGCAGAGGCATCAAGCGCGCCTTGCAGGAGCGTGGCCACCCTGAAGTATTCGGGAACATCGACGGACAGGCTGGCCAAGGGCAGGAAGATGGTGATGAACAGGAGTGCGGACCACACCATGTCCGCCTTGCGGCCGCTGACGAACTTGACCATCCCGCCCCTACCATCCCTCCTTGCGATGGGAGGCCGAAACGGTTCCGCTGAAATCCCCCTGCGCGGATCCGCCCATGACTTGCAGGAAGCCATCCATGTAACTGGGTACGGTCCAGGCCACAGCCACCGTGACCGTACCTCCCGGAGCGTTGGCTGCACTGGCCGTCACCGAGAAGGTGCACAAACAGTTGGCCATCAGGCGTTCGGCTTCCTGCCTAGCGGCCGAGCCCGCACCGGACGCAGTCACCGCACCGACCCGGGCACCGTGGTTGGCGGCATTCTGTGCGGAGTTCCGGGCATGTCCGACCAGGGCAAAGTTGATCAGGGCGAAGGTCACCAGAAGCAGCAGAGGCATGGTGACGGCCGCCTCAACCATGTCCCCCTGCGAGGAGGAGAACAGGCCGGACGGCCGTCCAGGTCGGACGTTGGGCGCCGTCATGGCAGCCGACATCAGCCACTGCTCGTGATCTGTGTGCTGATGGCCTCGATCTTGGCCTTGATGTTGCCGCCCAACGTCGTCCACGCCGCCATGGCAGTGGCCACGATGGCCGCCAGGATCAAGCCCCTTTCGACCATGTCGGCCTTGGTTCCAAACAGAAACTCCTTGAACATGACACATACCTCTCGATTGGTGAACACCAGCCAATATAGTACATGTGTTCGCAAATTAGTCAAGCAAGTTTCTGCCGTGATGACGGATTGTGTCGACAGGGCCAGTAGGCGAGGCCAGCGCCAGGGGTTCCCCAGGCCGGCAGGTTGGGCAGTGAGACGGGACTTGAGTGGGTTCCGGCGCAATGTCCGGCAGTCTGATGTGATGTTGGATCCCGAACAGTGCACAAACTCCGCTGTCCGGATCTTCGAGTGTTAAGCGATGCGCTTGAGGATGACCATGTTGGGGGCAGCATGCCCCGTGCAGATGCGGCTGTCATCCTGGCGAAAGGCGATGCCCATGACCCCGTGATGGACTTTTCCGATGCTCCAGCATCAACACACCGCCTTTAACAAGGGGGTAGCCTTGGAGGGCAGGTCGGAAGCCACGGATGCCGGTCGTGATCCGGTCTCCGCAAGGGCATGCGGCCTCCAGGCCTCCACCCGAACCAGGCTGGCCAGGTCACAGCCGAAGCCGATATGCTTTCAACGAAATTGGACTTGCGCAGCAATATCCACAAGGCCCGGATCCCACCCTATAGGGCGGTGATGGCCTGTACGCGAGCCCCGGATGAAATGCGCCTGACGCGCCCGAGGCTGTCCCCTCTACTCCATCGGTGTCAGTCCGTGCTGCGCGCCCTCCAGACCGAAGCCATGGTGCCGGTCGGCACTAATCCGGGGTCAGGTCCCGGTTCGTCAGCTGGAACCAGTGGATCTTGCCGGCATCCACCAGTTCCTGCACTTCATGGTCGTTTCCCGCGCTGGCAACGACGGCATGCGCAGGGGCGTTGGTACACCGTGTCAGCAAGCCCGCGTTGCGCAGGGCCCGGTCAGAATCTCGCCGGTCGGCCGTGTAGGAAGCCTCGGCGGCCATGTAGTGCACAGTTCCGTCGTCGGCTTCGCACCGCATCACCAAATCGGCCTGGTAGAAACTGTGCCTCCAAGTCCGCTCGATCTCAGAGGCCTGGGGTCTCAACATGGCTATCAACTCCGACCTGGAGAGAATGGAATGGGGATGCAGGTCCAGTACCTCTTCCACGATCCTCTCGGCATTGTCACGCGTGGCTCGGACCGCCACATTGCCCTTGAGCATGCCAATGTCGTCGGCGATGCCCTGCAAGCGTTTCTCCACGCGAGCGTTGATTGCCCGCTGCTCGGCGTTGATTGCCCGCAGCTCGGCATTGAATTCCCGCTGCTCGGCGTTGATTGTCCGCTGTTCGGTGATGAACTCGTCCACGCGACTGGCGAAGACGGCAAACCGCTCCGGCAACTCGATCAACTCCTGGCTCAGGATGCGTTGGCGCACCTGCTGCCGGAACTCGGCATTCTCGTCCAACAACCGCAGGAACTCTTCCTGGGTGGCAGTGCTCACTGCCATGGTTTGCACCCCCTGTTAACCGCCGCCGGCCATTGGGCAGCAGCGTTTTCCCAGAGCCCGGGCATCGCGTCCTGACCGTCCCGTCCCGGTTTCCAAGACGCCCCGAGCTTCAGGCCACGTGTTGGGCATGGGGCCTACGGCCACTCGCTGTTGCCCCGCGGCACCACTCGATTGTACTACCTGCAACACCACAGAGCGGGCGGTTGTACTCTCTACATCCCCAGCTTGGTGCCCGCCAAGTCACGCGGGAGCACCTTGTGCAAAGGTCCGCCAAGGCTGCACCAGGGGGCTTCCACCGAAGGTTCCAAACCGGCTACTTGAGCACCGTGAATTGGGTGACAATCAACGTGCCGGTGTTGACGGCCGTGGCGTTCCGGTAGTCCTGGAATACGGTCGTGGCGGAAAGGGCGACCGTTCTGTTGAGCAGATGCAGTTTGAGCGTTGCCACCGGACTGATGACTTCGTCGTCTGCGTTGACGGCCCAGGCCGTGAGTGTGTAGGTTTCGTCACTCTGCAACGTATCGACCGGGAAATCGCGGTGCTCATCCGGCGGATGGGCGAACAGCTGCCCCGGGTCACGGTATTGGGATTCGCCATCGCCCGTCGTGCCGACCTTGACAATCGATATCGAAGCCGGCGTCACCGCTCTTGGCGCCTCCCGATCAAGAACGTTCTCAGGGAGGTCGTGTGCCCCCACGTTAATCCTGAAACCATCCACGACGCGCATGTTGGTCAGGGTGATGCCGGTGTCCCAGTGAGTGCCTGCCACAAACACAAAATTCGTTGCGTAATCCAGGGCAGTTCCGTTCACATTCCTGATGATCGTGCCGGTGGCGGAGAAGGTCGGATAATTCGGGTACTGCATGTCATGCACGAACAGCTTGTTCAGCGTCTCTTGCGTGGTATCGCTCTGGCTGTTGCGTCCAAGCCCGTAGTTTGTCGCGATCGTCGCCATGTCGTCGCCTTCAGGCACCACATCGCCGTCGGAGTCGGCAATGCGAATGATGTAGGCATCGAAGTCAACGTCATCACGCTCGCCGCCGGTCTCGTTGGCAGAGTGGGCCAGACCAATCCTCAGCCGCGGGGTCATAGGCCTGTGGGTGTATACGGCGGTTCCCTTCCGGTAGTTCGCAAAGTTCTCGTTGTAGCCGACGTAGTACATCATGCCGCCGGCAATCTGCCTGGTGTCGTACTGATGTCCGGCGGTATTCGGATCGACATCGTTGGTGGCGTCATTCGATCCCGGTGTGCCCTCAACGAGTTGATGCCACCGGCCGCCAAAGGAAGGCTCCGTCAGGCTCTGGTTGATGCTCTGTTCGAGAATGTCGCTGATGACGTAGGCACCATCCGCGGCGGTGACCACGATCGCCAGCTGCACCGTCACCTCGGTACCGGTCTTGACCTCGTCGAAGGTGACCTTCCCCGAACCGAGAGACAACGTTTGGGCCACAGGGTTGCCATGGTTGTCGTCCAGGATCGCCACGAGGCGCGCGCTGTAGGCGTTGGGACCCAGGCCCCAAGTCGCAGGATTGGTGACCGCCCACTCAACGTCGACTGCGTCCGCCTCCTCGGAGGCGCGGGCCACGGTCAGGTCCGCAATCTGGCCGTCCCGCAAACGGGTGCGGGCGGGACAATCCGAGTAGTCGGCGTCGAACAGATCACCGCCCGCGAAGCTGCCTCCGCTGATCACGGCCGATGCCAGAAGCGCCAGCAGGACGCTCCCGAGCAAGCGGGCTCCTTTGGTCACGGTGTCCCTCCTCGAGTCGCAGTTCACGCATATGCTTTCCGACACCTCTATTCAAAAGGTAGCGCGTCCGCACATTACTGCCAACCGAATCGGCAGGGCAATTACATTTTGTTTAAAGTCAAGGCCAAGCGAATAAATATATTCAACGATATGAGTGCAACAGTTAGACACCAAAAACAGTAACAGAATACGCCAACTGATCGACACTTCCCGCGTAAATCACGTTATATAACGTCATACTTGACGGTGATCGGGGCCACAGGGATAACATAGGGGAACTCTCGAAGCCGAGCGCGGTGAATGGGGTATCAGGGCCAAGGGAACCGGATGCAGACTCACCGCGAGGGCCTGGCCGACGGGGGCAAGATGAAACCGGGCAGGGACCCGGCAGCCCCCAGGGCGTTGACAAAGTGGCATATCGCACGACCGCAACCACCCCCTGTTCCACCGCTCAAGGTTGTACAAGGTCCGACTTGGCGCCCATGTAGAATGGCGACCTCGGAACCTTGCCGACGAGAGGTGTGCACATGGCAACCGATACGGCGGTCCTGGAACGGGAGGTCGCCAGGGCCGGAAGAGTCCCTGTGGCGGTGTCCAGCGCGGACAGCCCGGACATGGAGTCCACCATGGCCACGGCACCCGACGCGGTGCCTTGGCCATGGGACTGGGACTGGCGCGACCCTCCACGCCGCGGTGACACGGATGCGGCCGTGGCCCGGGCCGCGCGGCAGTGGCGCACCGCTTGGCGGGTCGCCCACCCCGAAGTGTGGCAGCGCGAACTAGAAAGCCTGCCCCACTACGAACCCGGCTACACCTATAACGAGAGCCACGAATACGGCGACGACTGGACTACGGATCCCGACTACGCCGGCGGTGAAATCCACCAGGCCTGTTTCGACAAGGACGACTTTGTGACCCCGATTGGCCCTGATCACAATCCCGTCATCGGTATCCTGCGCACCGAAATGCGCCGCCGCCACGGCAGCAGCCAGGCACTCCGCGTCCTGAACGAACCCGACTACTACTTCCCACCGGAACTGGGGGAACGCCTAGGCCTGATAACCCCGGGCGGCCACCCCAGCACCATGGTGCGGCCGGATTTGGTGGTGTTGCCGGTGGGCTGGGACGACAGCAGGCTGCCCGAATCCCGCGTGCTGCATACCGACGACGCACATCCCGTACCGGTGTTGATCGCCGAAGTCCTGTCCCACAGCACCGAAGACAAGGACAAGGCGAACAAGCGCGCCCTGTACGAGGCCCTCGGCGTGCAGGAATACCTGCTGATCGATCCCGGCAGTCCGGCCGACGGCCAGGACGCGGTGCGTCCGCCGTCCCTGGAACTGCATCGTCTGCAGGCCGACGGGCATTACGAACTGGTCGCAACGGGCTCGACAGTGCACAGCGACGCCTGCGACACGGACCTGCGTATGCTGCCACCCCGGGACACGAGCATGGCCCCGATGTTCCAGTGGCGGGACCCCGAGACTGGACGCTGGCGCGACCAGGAATCCGACTACGCCTTCGGCCTGACCGAAAGTCGTGCGGAAGGCCGTGCGGAGGGCCATGCGGAGGGCCATGCCGAAGGCCATGCGGAGGGCCATGCCGAAGGCCATGCGAAGGGCCATGCCGAAGGCCATGCGGAGGGCGCGCTGAGCATGGCCCTGAACCTGCTGGCGCAGGTGTTGCCGACCGTGGAACGGGACTCCATCCTGACACGTGTCGCGGCCCACTGGACATCGACGGGCCTACCGAACGATGTTACGGGACTCGTGTTCGCGGTCCAGGCTGCCCCGCACCTTTGGGAGGAAATACTCGGCCTGCGCGACGGACCACCACAGGCACGCGATGACGTCCCCCACCCTCGGGAACGCCTCTGATCCGTGCCGCCCCGGCGACACCATGGCATCAAGGCCTCCAGCCGACCATGAAAAGCATGGCCACCGGGCCATGTCGTGTCTATTGACCATAACGCAAGGGGAGCAGGGGCAGCGCCTCCGGAAGTTGAATGAGGCAACGCTGTATGCAAAAAACCGACGTACTTATGCAAGTCCTTGAAAGCGTGCGCAATGCTATCCCGGGACTCGTGTCCGGCGGTGGTGACATCCGGTCGCGCGGCTTGGCCGCGGGCCGATCCTGCCGGGGATCCGCCGCCGCCTGTGGCACCTGATCCAGCGCGTGCTACCCGCTGGACCGGCGAATCCCCTTGTGCGCGGCCCCAACTGCCCGCTGTTCCCGGAACGCCTCCGGGGCCACATCCCCCACTGCACCGCCTGAACACGACCACAACCGGGATGCGGACGTACTCCCCACATCCCCCGCCTGTTCCCGCCAAGTCAGGCGGGAGCGCTTTGTGCAAAGTCCCGCCAAGGGCTGCAACAGGGTGCTGCCACCGACGGTCCCAAACCGGCTATTTGAGCACCGAGAATTGGGTGACAATCAACGTGCCGTCGTTGACGGCCGTGGCGTTCAGGTAGTCCAGGAACCCGGTCGTGGCGGAAAGCGTGACCGTCCTGTTGAGCAGATGCAGTTTGAGCGTTGCCACCGGACTGATGACTTCGTCGCCGCCGTTGACGGCCCAGGCCGTGATTGTGTAGGTTTCGTCACTCTGCAACACGCGGTGGCGAGACGAGCAATTCCCGCCAGGCATCGGTATCGGTCGCGGCCCTGGCTTCCAGAACGGCAATGCGCACAGTTGCGTCGGTGGGCGGACCGTGGCGCAGCCAGTTCCTTTCGATCCGATCCAACGTCGCTTCCGGCACCAGCCCTTCGCAAATCGTTCTCAGCCTGTTGACCTTCCGCACATGATCCACGGGCACGGTGCCCCAACCGGTGAGCGGCCCGTCGTCAATCCACAATTCGGCGTCATACCGCACATCGCGGACGGTTTTGTCCATCAAGTCCAGGGTTGCGCTCTCCATTCGGCGGCAGGCTTGCTGCACGGTGAGCACCACATCGTGCGCGTTGCCCGACAAGGATCGCCAAGCGGAGATGTCGCCCGCGTACATGCCGGTTTTCCTGACGGCCGTCATCTGTTCAAGCTGATCGCTCGTGAAGATGTCCACCAGCCAGCGCCGGTCGCTGGGCAACCGATCGACCAGGTCCTCCATTTCATGGTGCCTGTCGAAAGGGATGCGCAGCGCGTGCAGTCGAGCCTTGATCGCATTTTCGAGTGCGCCTTGGGCGAAGAACACATCCGCGTCGAGCAAGCCGGGCTGCATCAGGGCGTACAGCGCCTTGGACAGATTTCTGACACACGACTGCAGCAGCCTTTGAACTTCGGCCCACGAATTGTCTTGAGGCATGGGGGGCAGATGCTCTCCTGCGGGTGTGAGGCCGTAGCGTTGCACCTGCCCGGCGATGTGGGGCAGTGCGGTACGGCAGCGAACGAACTCTGCCATCGTGAAGGTAAATACCTGCACGTAGGGTGCAGCATCACCGTACACGACCTTTGAGTGGGGCTTCGCCTGTTTTCTGAGCGCAGGCGCGGTGCTTTCTTCCACGCCAATCACCGCCAGATCGATGTCCGACCGCGGTTGCCAACTGCCGGTCGCGCGCGAACCGAACAGCAGCACCTGGGCGTCGGGCAGGTACCGCTGCAATGCCGCCGCCACCGCGAGGGCACGGGGATCGGCCGCACCATTGCCGGCACTCAATGCGGGTGCGGCAGCGTCCCGATCCTGTTCAAGTACCGCGATGTCCGCTCGGGTTGCGGTTGGGTTCGTATCGGCCATGCGTCCATTGTAGGAGTATTGGCCTTTCAATACGCCGAACCTGCCCACAAGCGGCACAGCCCCAGAAGGCGATTGCCCTGGATCCAGTCCCAGCCGTGCAGGCATCACACCCGTGCCCCACCCGCCTGTCACGCCTTCAGGATTGGCTCCAGGGAGCCTTGGGGGCCTGCAGGGTAGGTATACCCGTCCCTCAACGGCCCTCTCCGAACTCCACTACATCGCCTGAACCCGACCACAACCGGGATACGGCCGTGCTCCCCGCATCCCCAGCCCGGTGCCCGCCAAGTCAGGCGGGAGCGCCTTGTGCCAAGGCCCGCCAAGGCCGCAACACAGTGCTCCCGCCGACGGTCCCCAACCGGCTACTTGAGCACCGAGAATTGGGTGACAATCAACGTGCCGGTGTTGACGGCCGTGGCGTTCAGGTAGTCCTGGAATCCGGTCGTGGCGGAAAGCGCGACCGTCCTATTGAGCAGATGCAGTTCGAGCGTTGCCACCGGACTGATGATTTCGTCGTCGTCGTTGACGGCCCAGGCCGTGAGTGTGTAGGTTTCGTCACTCTGCAACGTATCGACCGGAAAATCGCGGTGCTCATCCGGCGGATCGGCGAACAGCTGACCCGGATCGCGGTATTGGGATTGGCCATCGCCCGTCGTGCCGACCTTGACAATCGAAAGCGAATCCGGAGCCACCTTCGGGGTGCCTTCCCGATCAAGGACGCGCTCCGGGAGGTCGTGTGCCCCCACGATGATCTTGAGTCCGTCCACGACGCGCAGGTTGTTCAGGGTGATGCCGGTGTCCAGGTGAGTGCCCGCCACAAATGCGAAATCCGTGCTGTAGTCCAGGGATGTGCCGTCCACGTTCCCGATGATCGTGCCGGCGACGGAGAAGTTCGGATAGTTCGGGTACTGCATGTCATGCATGAACAGCTTGACCAGCGTCTCATGGGCGGTGTCGGTCTGATTGTTCTGTCCAAGCCCGTAGTCTGTCTTGACCGTCGCCATGTCGTCAGCTTCAGGCACCACATCGCCGTCGGCGTCCACAATGCGAATGATGTAGGCATCGAAGTCAACGTCGTCACGCTCGCCGTCGGTCTCGTTGGCGGAGTGGGCCAGACCAATCCTCAGCCGCGAGGTCAAGGGCTTGTGGGTATATACGGCGGTTCCCTTCCGGTAGTTCGCAAAGTTCTCGTTGTAGCCGACGTAGTACATCATGCCGTCGGCGATCTGCCTGGCGTCGTACTGATGTCCGGCCGTATTCGGATCGGCATCGTTGGTAACGTCATTCGAGCCCGGTGTGCCCTCGAGGAGTTGATGCCACCGGCCGCCGAAGGCAGGCTCCGACAGGCTCTGGTTGACGCTCGTCTCCAGAATGTCGCTGATGACGTATTCCCCATCCTCAACGAGAACCACGATCGCCAGCTGCACCGTCACCGGGGTACCGGTCTTGACCTCGTCGAAGGTGGTCTTCCGCGAACCGAGAGGCAACCTTTGGGCCACAGGGTCGCCGTGGTTGTCGTCCAGGATCGCCACGAGGCGCGCGCCGTAGGCGTTGGGACCCAGACCCCAAGTCGCAGGATTGGTGGCCGTCCACTCAACTTCGACTTCGTCCGCCTCATCGGAGACGCGGGTTAGGGTCAAATCGGAAATCTCGCCGTCCCGCAAACGGGTGCGGAAGGGACAGTCCGAGTAGTCGGTGTCGAACAGGTCGCCGCCCGCGAAACTGCCTCCGCTGATCACGGCCAATGCCAGAAGCACAAGCAGGGCGCTCCCGAACAAACGGAATCCTTTGGTCACGGTAATCTCCTCAGGTCACATCACGGTGTCTCCGGTATGTCCTCGGATCGCAGTTCACGCATATGCCTTCCGGCACCTCCATATCAAAAAGGTAGCGCATCCACACCGAACTGCCAACTGAATCGGCAGATCAATCACATTATGTTAATAGAGGGGAACTTTCGAAGTTGAAGTGTGACAAATGGGGTATCGGGACCGCGGGAACCGCATGCAGGCACACCACAAGGGCCAGGCCGGCGGGGGCGAGATGAAACCGGGCTGGGGCTGCCAAGCCCCAGCCCGGACACGGACCCAATGCCACGACAACGGTCGCGGTGGCCCCGGAATCCGGGACCGCCGCGGACTTTCAAGCAGACAAGTCCAACTTCACGCCCACCGGCCCGTGCGCGCCTGGCCGAGATGCCTCCGTGGCGTGTGCTCCCGGATTCGAGGAGGGGTTTCGGCTTCCCGGAGACCCGCCCTGTTCCCAAGGGCCGCGGCTGCAATCAGAATGCGATTGCCCTGACTGAACCGGCGGGAGGGGATGGACAAGGCATCGCAACTCCATCTTCGCCTTGGCCAACGGCACCCTTGTCAACAGCACGCCCTACTTGACAAACAACCCGTGCGGCGCAACCCACGCCCCCCGGACATCCCCGCCTCTACCATCCGGCTCGAGGACTGGTTCGGATACTTCAAGCCCAGGGCCCGCCTGACGCGGGGCTGAAGACCAAGGCCGGCACACCCGCCACGGTGTAGGCCTGATGGCCCGCAGCATGGCCTGAAGCGGCCAGGGGGAACCCGCTGGCAGGGAGGTTGTCCATGATGGCCTGCCACCAATAGCAACCAGATTGAAACAGTGTCATCTCGTCCAGGTCTTGCACAAGACCTGACTATTGTGTGATACAGTCTGGGAATGAGTACCATGGTCCCTCAAGACACAATTCCCCGTCTGCATCGCATCGTCGCACACACTCGTGACCAACTAAGGGGCTTGGCCAACGGAGACGCGACATTTGAGGACTGTCGTGTCCGTTATGGGCATACACAGCGGCGCTTGGCCCAAGAGGGGCGCGGTCGGTCCACGGCACCACCGGCTGGAGTCAGCGAAAGGGAGCGGAACTGGGCTCCTACCCGTGACTGCCTTTCCGAGCTCATGCGCTTGGATGCAGTGGAAAACAAGCCGCTGCCTTCTTCGAAGCGGTTTGTCAACAGCTACCTCGACGAAACCTACAAACTCACCGATCGTGGGCTGTATCTCGCGGAGCTGACGCCTGATAGTGCGCGCTTCGTCGATGAACTCAGTCAAGGGTTGATCGCGGCTCACCCGTACCTCCAGCGCCTGCTCCAGGCCCTCGAGCAAAACCCTGTTCGCTGCCCGACTATAAGCGAAGGCGATTTGGAACGCTGTCGGAAGGGCACTAGTGGCTGGGCCGAATGGGCTGCTGCACGAATCGGAGGCGAGGCGTTGCCGGGCATGGTCGAGAAGAAGATCAGCGAACACCTGGACCGCCGCTTCGGGAAGCCCCCCACAGAACGTCCGAGCAACAAGGCCCTTGCCGAGACCATGAACGATGCCCTCATGGTTGCGGCGTTCACAGCTTGCAACGTCCCCCTCGACGCGACCACCATCAAGACACTCCTGCGTTGGGGTTCGGATCTTCTTCTGTATGACCAGTCTCGCTACGTCCCTGCCTACCCCGACGCGAATGTGATTTGGCTGGCAGCCGACTTGACGAGGCGATCCGGCGGTGATCTGCTTCCGGCCCGGCGCGGTATCGCCGAATATGGCGGTCGGGTCGCGCGCAGGTTCCGCGATGCCTATTGGGAGCAGGCTCACACATCCGGTTCCTCCCTGGCCGAACCCTACCTGCCAATCCACCGGTTGCGTGCCCAAGTCGCCTACGAATGCGCCGTAACACGCGTCCTGGGTGACATGGTGCTGTCAAGACTGGCGGATGGAGACTACCCCGAAGTCGCTGTCGAGGTCCTGTTGCACGTCGGCATGACGGGATTGCCAGCTTCGGAACCGGCGTTTCGACACCACGGACGCCGTCGGCTGGAGGTAACGATGAGAAACAAACCACGGAGTGCCTCGTGAACACGTCACCGTATCAGCACATGGAAGAGGCGTGGGGATTGACTGGAAATCCCTTTCCCCAATCCGCGATCTCAGGCGGGTGGACAGATCCGTATAGCTCGGAAGTGTTTCCTGCCGAGGAGAGGGAATTCTTCCAAAAGACGGTCCGCGGGGCGCTTCAAGGCAGAAAACAGATCGGATTTCTCTGGAGCAAAGGACCTGGCGGGGACACCGGCTACGGCAAGACAGCGCTCATGCGAGCATCGGTCAGCAAGATTAACGCCGACTTCGGGAGGGAAGTCGAGGCCACAATGGGTATGCGCGATGAACAAATCGTTCCCATTGCAGCAGGTTTCTCCGAACTGAATACCATGAACCGAACCGGTTTGTACCCAGTGTTGTTCAACGCGGTAATCGGGATGGCGAAGGATGCGGAGGCACCGCTGCTTCGCGCCCATGAGCAAATCTGTGAGGCAATCGGTGACGACGCGCCGGACAAAGTGACCGCCAAACTGGCCAAGACAAGGCTGGAAATTGCGCCCACAGCCTCGGCATTGCGTCCCGACCTGCTCGATGTCTTCTCCGGTTCACCAAGTGAGTTGCCGGAATTCCTCGGCAGGGTTTCAGACGCGACCCAAATCCGATCCGGCCTGCACTACCTGAACTTCGCCGTCATCGCCCTTGCTGCCGCTGACGTGCGCAAGGTCTTCCTTATGATTGACCAGCTTGAGGACCTCGCGACCAACAAGTCGCTTCCGGCGGCCAGGCGCCGACGCGAGATTGGACGCATCCGCGACTTGATGGAGAACGAGCCCTTCGCATCAAGGCTGCACATGACCTTCACATTCCACGCGACCGCCGCTCAGGAACTCGAAACGTTCTGGGAGCAGAATCGCCTTCCGAGTTTCGAGGACACCCCAAACAACCAGTCCGCAGTTGTCGTACTCCGTGGCATGCGTGACGATGACCAAGTCGAAGCGTTGTTGCACGCATGGCTCGACCAACACCGCATAGATCCGGCGACTTCCGGTGACATGGCCCCGTTCCAACGCGATGCCCTAACAGTCTTGCGCGACGTAGCGCAGGGCCGACCCGGGATTTTGCTCAACCGCGCGAACGAACTCTTCCAGGCGGCCGCCGAAGCCCAGAAGGGAATTATTGATGGCGCGTTTGCGCGTGAGTACTTTAAGGGTGCCGGTCATTCCACAACATCAACGATGCCTGCGGAAGATGAGTCAACAAGTGACATATTCGACTTGCTGGCCTAATCACCATGCAACTCACAGATGGTTTGTTCGATGACCGGACGACACTTGCCAAGCTCGCTACGGACTATTTTCTGCTTGCGCGTCATTGCAATCTGGACCACTCCCCGTCAAGTGGAAGAGCTTGGGAACGGACGGTTTCACAGCTCCTTTGGCGGCCAGACTTTCCAAGACGACAGCACGCCGGAGTGCCCGGGCTGTTCAGTCAACGCTCACAGTCCGGGACAAGCCACGAGATTGACGGAGCCGGCCAGGGACCTGAATGCATGGTTTTGATCGAGAGCAAGTCCCGCAACACGTTGGATAAGTCCGATATAGCCACATTCCACCTTAAGTGCTTCGACTTTTACCGGGCCGCTGCTTGTGAGGAACCTAAACAGACTTCAAAGACACGATGGTGGCCATTGCTCGTATCTTCGGAGCCGGCCAGCGAAACCGTCCGCCGCCTCTGTTGCGACTTGGGCGTGGTACTGTGTGATCCTGAATGTTGGCCACTTCCCGCGTTATTGTACGCGGCTGCTCAGCCAAATTCCGATGACTACCTTTCTGAGACCCACCTCAGTGAGATGGTTCGTCTCGCCGAACCTACATGCGTTCCCATGCAGCAACGGTGGCGCCTGGACAGGGACAGTCGGGAGGTCTGCCTGTCGCTCAACAACATTAACGCAAGTGAAATATCGGATCTGCTCTTCCTTCAGGATGAACTGACCAAGGACCTCCTCAATGCCTTCGACCATCACAAACCAGGAGGACTTGCTCAACGAGCTCGCCCTTTGCTTGAACGCTTTGAAGCAGCCCGACTGGCAAGCTGAGCACCCTGACGTGCACGTCCGACAGCAGCCCCTCCCCATCGGCCGCCCACACGACCTCCCTCGTCGAACAGGGCCCGACCCACGTCGTGGACCATCAAGCGCTGTCGGTTCTTGGTGAAGACGAGCGTGATCCCGTCGTCGTACAGGCGCGCCAGGATGTTGCGGGCAGCGTTGGTATCCGCATCCAACACGACTTCATCCAGGCCGCAACACCGGTCCCCGAGCCGCGTGCCCTGCAGAAGCCCGGTGCGGGAATCGATTGGCGACGCGCAGGCGGGGTTCACCAATACCAACGCCGAACCTCGGCATCGAGAGATTTGAGGTTTGAGTGTCCGCCATCAGGCCCTGGGTCCAACCACGCAAACGGCGCTGGATGTTCCGGGGCCCACCTTGGCGGACTTCATGGGGGCCGCCGGATCCTCGCAGGCGATGGTGTCGGTCGCCGACGCTGTGGGCGGCTTGGCACAGATGCCCGCGCACCCGGGCGCGGTGCTGCTTCCGTCGGCGGTCCCACTTCCGGTGGCCCAGACCGTCCGCCCTGCCACTGTTTCCGCATCCGCCGGTACAGAAACGGATCCTCGGTTCAGCGGTTTTGCTTGAGCAGCGAGCAGAGCCGCGCACGTTCCGTGCTGTTTCCTCGGGTGCGATACTCCACACGGCGCGCTTGACCGGCACCTTGGCCACCCCCCGCGCCGCGGCACTGTCCCCCAGGACGTCGGACCGCGCGGCCTTGCCCGGACGCGCCGGGAGGCCGTGCCAGGCATAGCCTCCGGCCATCCGCACTGCCTGCGAGAAGTGCAGGCACATCGGTGCCCGTGGCGGTGTTTACTTCGAGGCGGGCTTTGCCCTCGGTCTCGGCAAGACCGTGTTCTCCATCTGTCGCAAGGACCGTACGCAAGCCGTCCACTTCGATGTCAACCACCTCAACCGTAATGAATGGGAGACGCCGGAGGACCTGCGCGAGGATCTCAAGAACAGCATCGAAGCCGTCCTGGGGCACGGTCCGCGTAGTTCATCGAACGGCGACCAGGAAGACGTTGGCTCGAATCCGTCCCTCGCTGCCTGAACAAAGCGGATTCAGACCACATGACCACCAACCGGGCACATCAGACGATCGGGACGGGCGACAACTTGGTGATCCAATGTCGCGGTGCACCGGCAACCGGCCGCGGCTCGCTGGACTCGCCCTGGCGGACGCGTTTGCAACATCGAGCCACGGGGACCGGACCGGAACCAGGCCCTCGGATCGACTGATTCTCCGGAGTGCCATGGGTCGCAGGACCTCCGAATCCGGCCGGGTGGCCAATTCTGGGGGGCGTTGTTTCGGCCCAGATCCCCGGAATCGCCGGTTTGGGGCCGATTCCGGCGATTGCCCGCCATTTCGGGGGGGGAACGGGCCAGGAGTTCGCCCTGCTGTGCCCAGAGGTCGTGCAGCTGCCGGCCTGCGTCAACGACGCAGGCAATTGCCTGGCCATGGAGATCCGCCAAGCTCTCGAGCCGGTCGTCGTCGTGGTGGAGATCGTTCAGGGGGTGGCTGGCCAGGGCGTCCTCAAGCCTGCGCAGCACCACCCACGCCCTAGTCCGGATCCAGGTCCTTCTCGGTCAGCCGATGCCAGTGGACCGTGCCCGCGTCCACCAGGGCCTGCACGTCCCGGTCGTTGCGCAGGCTGGCGACCACGGCGTGCGCCGGCCGGCCGGTGCAGCGGGTCAGGAAGCCGGCGTTGCGCCGGGCCCGGTCGCTGTCCCGCCGGTCGGCCGTGTACGAGGCCTCGACGGCCACGTAGCGGGTGGTTCCGTCGTCGGCCACGGCCTCCAGCACCAGGTCGGCCCGGTAGAAACTCTGCCGTTCGCCGGTCGGAATGTCCGGGAACCGGCGCAGCAGATCCACCAGGTCGCGCCGGTCGAGGATGGTGACGTAGGCCAGCCCCAGCCGGTCCAGGATCGTCTCGACGTGGTCGCGCGCGGCGCGCCCGGCCGCATGGCCCTTGAGCACACCCAGGTCGTCGGTGATGGCCTGCATCCGGGTGTCCATGCGGTCGAGGCGTTGGTCCACCCCGTCGAACCGTTGGTCCACCCCATCGAACCGTTGGTCCACCCCATCGAACCGTTGGTCCACCCCGTCGAACCGTTCCGTCACGCGGGCGTTGATGGCCTTCTGCTCGACCATGAACTCTTCGGTGCGGACCATGAATTCCTCGGTGCGGGCGATGAACCCGTCCACGCGGGTGACAAAGGCCGCAAAGCGCTCCGGCAGTTCGATCAACTCGGCGGTCAGGAGCTGCCGGCGCACCTCCGTGCGGAAATCCGCATCCTGCTCGAGCAGCCGCAGAAACTCGGTTCGCACCGCCGTGTCAAGCGCCATGGTCCAGGGCCTCGAAGGTGTCGATGTTCATCGTGCGGTGTACACTGCGTTCGGCCACGGGAGATCCTCCTCCTGTCGGCTGGTTCGGGGGCGGACTCCACAACCGCCCGTGAACAGGAAGCCTCGGCAGTCTCAGCGCCGGGGCTTTCGCCATTGTAGGCGATCCGGCGCGGGCACCCGGTCCTCGTGGCGTTCGCTTTCCGCGGGCGGTTTCGGGCCCGCATTTGCATAGGACATCAGGCGTCCAACGGTACAACTTCGTCCAAGAGCCTGGGAATCAACTCGTACACCCAGTGTTCCGTATCCGGGGATGCACGTAGACTCGTTCAACCAAGTCATCGGGCTGCACACCCAATTCATACCTGTCCAGGCCGACGAGTTGGCCTGCCTGCGGCGGGTCGGATGGACCCTGCCGCAGAACCCGCAATTCCTGTTCGAACGCATACGCCTGTGGCTTGCAGCAGAAGGGCAATCGGTCATCCTCTCGCCACACACCCGCCTCCGGAAACCCCTCCGGCAGTTCCCTTGCTCGCGGGTGACAATCGAAATACCCTACCTTCACCAAACTGTATGGGCGTCCTGCATCCTCAACGGCCGCATGCAGGCGGCCAACTGTGGATTGGACCTCGAGCCCGCGGCGGACACTGTACAACCGCCACATACCCACACTTGTGTGTTCACTTATGTGCCGGCAACTGACAGACCCGTCTGTCTTATCTCGGGCTGCGGCTTGGTCCTCGGGGTGACGACTGTCGATTGCCGGAGGCAGAATGCCTTCCCGGACATCGTTGTCAACCAGGAAGGCCTGTCGCCGCAGGCAGAGCCGGTCGAGAACCTGACGGCGGTGGTGGACGCGTTCGCCTGTCGACTGCCGGGCCTGCGGACCTGCCGTAGGCAGATCAAGGATGCGGCCGATGGCTCGATCCAAGCCCGTCAAGGTCACGCGCATCGTGCACAGCCAGGGCCTGCACAAGGCCAAGTCCGAGCGTCTGGAACACATCGCGGAACAGGCCAACGCGTGGCAGGGTTGCAGTGGCCTGTCCACGGCGCCACAGACTACCCCCGACATCCGAGACGCATGGCCCTGTCGTCGGACCAAGGCGAGTCTCCTGCAACCCGCAGGACCGCGGTTGTCTTGGCCACCAACACTGGATCCCGTTGTCTCCGAGGCAACGGCCCCGTGATCAACCCATAGGGTCCCGGGAATACGGGATTGATATCAGTCCAAGGGGTCTTGGGGGGCATGGCCCTGCCGGTTCAGCAGGACTTGGAGCCGTGCGATCTCCGCCTCTGCTTGCCGCGCCCGTGTAGCTTCCTGGTTTGCCCGTGCGGCTTCCTGGTTTGCCCGTGTAGCTTCCTGGTCTGCCCGTGTAGCTTCCTGGTCTGCCCGTGTAGCTTCCTGGTCTGCTCGTGTAGCTTCCTGGTCTGCCCGTGCGGCTTCCCTTTCGTGAGCCGTCCCGGCCTCCTTCACCGCCAGATACCACCTTCGCAGCACCGGATCCCACAACCGCAGGCGGCCGGTGGCCGTGTCCAGCCCCCAGTCCGTTTCCAGGACGGCACTCCACCCGATCAACGCGCCGCGCGCGATCAAGCTGCAGGGGGATGGGGACATAGGTGCCGTCCCGCAGCTGCCAGCCCAGCAAATCCTCCGTCAGATACCGGTGGTGGGGGTCGTGCTGCCAATATTCGGGTATGCCCATGGCGGCATAGCGTTCCCGCTTGAGGCCACTGTCCTGGGCATGCGTGGAGGGCGAAGCCATTTCCATGACCAGGTCCGGCACTTTGCCGTACACCCAGGGCGCATAGCCTTCCTCGCTTGGCACCGCCACGCCGTAGGCCAACAACACGTCGGGCGCCACATAGGCCGTCAGATTGGCGGCATCGTAATACAAGGCACAATTCCCCCGGACCGTGCCCGTACGGCCCAACTGCCGCAGGTGCATCTGCAGGGCAAAGACAGCATCGGTAATGGCATGGTACTGAAGTTCGGTATCGGCCATGGGTTCGTCATCGTCGGACGGGTACCGGATCCCCGGCACCTGTGGGGGATCGCTCAGGACCACGCCGTCCCAGCCGTTCCGGTCGCGGGTCAGTGCCATAGGTGTTGTGCCTCCTGATGCTCGATTGTAGCAAAGGGCGTTGCTACCCCTTGCACGCGAAGGCCGGGACGGTTGCCGGGCGCGCGGGCAGCGGTGCCGCGGTACGCACCGGGGAACGGCGATCTGCGCGATTTCACAACGACACACTCCGGCGCCGACGGCTGACTTCCCGCTCCCCTCCTCACTATCAAGGTTCCCGATTACCGTCCGTTCCAAGCAAGGCAACCCCGGAATTCAGCCTTGCCGAGCACTCTTCCCAACTGATCGTCCTGCGCTCGCGCTGCACCACCCGGATGCACTTCTCCTATCCCGATCCCTGCACCTGCACAGACAGGTTTCAAGCCGGAAGTTTCCTGTTCGGCCCGGATCGTTCCTGCCCCGAAACAACATTCTTCTTCCCCACCGGACATGGCCGACCAACTTACCCACCGAGAGCGCTGGCCTTCGGCTCCCATCGACGGAGCCCCTCGCTTCCGCCTACACGGATCACTCCCCCAAGACTGCTGCTCCGCAACACCCCTACGGCTGCTAACACGGCCCAGCTACAACCATTCCTCGGCGGTTACTTTCCCAGGGGTTGTGCACCTTACGTTAGTTGCCTGACCACCGTCCCCACCAGTGACGGTCAGACATTGTCCCACCTGAGTTTGAGTACTTCTCCGCAACATCATTACCTCCGAAGGATCGCGTCTACGTTGCCGTCCCGCGGCAACTGTCAGAAGGCATCGCTCTCCAAACCCCACACAGCCCCCTTCTTTAAATTGGACCCAATTCGGATCGGCAACCATCAAAGATGTGAGATTCCCCGATTCGACACAGAATCTCCTTCCGCATCGACGCGCCGCCAAGGAATTGGAACCCATACACAGTACAGAACTTGAGACTGCCTCCAACGACCGTGGAGACCAAAATCCATCCTATAGGTCTGCACGCCTTCTTGGAAACAGATGAACTCTCCGCCGCGCATGGCGGCTTGCGGCCAGAGTCACTTGACAACCATGGATTACCAGTGCAGTGCAAGGAAAACAACTCGCGTCAGCAACCTCCTGCCGACATCGAATGCCGCGACCCGTTTCACTGACTGAAACCCAGAGGCCATGGCCTTGTTGGCATACGACTGGCCCAGGTGTCGGGAACTGTCTTTTCCTGAGTTCCCCCCAAAAAGCCCGCGGGGCCGGGCAGCTTGGCCGCTTTCCGACAGGCCCGCGGCCTGGCCGGAGGCTGACCGTGCCGAAGCTCCGGCGGCTGGTACTGGCCTGGCTTGGTCGCACTGGCACCGGTACCACCATTGAGCAGCCCTGCACTTCCACTACCATCGGCAGCAGGCTACCGCCCTATGAATTACCACTGTAGGCAGTAAGGGCCCCACCTCAATCCGCGCCACGCCGCGCTTGGCGCACTGCCAATTGCGTTCTTGCAGGCATCCGCCAAGACCCGCTCCCGGCACCGGTTGCGCACCATGACGGGTCCACACACGGCCACACGGCACCCCCACGGCGATCCGGTTTCGGATCCGGCCATCGAGACGGTGTCGCCCCCGGCTCCAACCCATAACGATGCGCCCCCTGCGAGATCCACGGCCTCGCGCCGGCAGACGCGGTGTTCGCCCAAACCATCGACCAAGGTCGCCACAAAGCGATGATACGCGTGGCTGCGGTGATCCGGCCGGTCAAGCGCGGACATTCCAAACCAAAGTTCGGCCTCAATGCCCCTTGCAATGCCCCGGAGGCGCAACGCCTACCCGGTCAGGAGTACATGCCAAGGCCGCCGGCCAGCGGCCACTGCAACCGTCTCCGCCATGGATGGCACCATGCCGGTTCTGCGCCAGTTCCGTTCCAGGGTGTCGAGAATCTCCACCACCGACTCTTCCGGGGCCACAGGCATCTCCGCCAGCAGATCGCGCCGATCGTCGATTTGACCCTCAACGCGGCCCTCAACGCGGCCCTCGGCGTGACCCTCGGCGTGACCCTCGGCGCGGCTTGCTGCCAGATTCAGTTGAACATCGACTTCCGGATCCCACCAGACACCCCGGGCCGGCTCCCACAGCTGCAAGCGATGTTCGTTGTCCAAAGGCTCCAAGCTCCCGTCCCGGTCATTGGCCGGCAACATGCGAATCTCCCGCTCCAAGACCGTGCTGCGGTAGACCGGGTGTCCGTCCGTCCACCGTGCCGGATCGACCTTGGTGTAGGCAGGGATCCCGTTGCCGACCAGCCGATACAGGTACAGGCGCGGCCGGTCGCCCAGGCGCCGAAACGGGTCGTACAACAGATACTCCCGGATGCTCAGGGCCTGATAGGCTTCCATCTTATGCCGGGTATCCCGCTGCACATCCCTCTCGGTCTTGGACACCACCTCCAGGTACAGTTGGTCGGGGTGTTCCGGATCGTGTCGGCGCACGGTGCGGGACCGCTGGTCCGCCGGCAGGGAACGGGCCGCGATGAGCCCGTCGGGGATGACCCCCTCCATCTTGACCCGGTAAAGGTTGTCGGCACTCAGCCCGTCGCGGATGGCCTGCGGAATTAGGATCTTGCGTTCCAGCTGCACGAGATCCCCCCACACTCGCTTGAGCGTAAGCCAAAAAGAGAAGATGGCGGACCGGTGTTGCGGATCCATCAGGCGGCGCACTCCCTCAGCCACATACCGAGGATCATCCGTCCAGTCGGGACCGTACTCGTATTCGGGGTTGTAGGGATAGTTGGGATCGTAGTGGCCCAGGGTGCGAAGAAACGCGCGCCATGCCTTCGGATCCTGGCGCAAGGGGAGTGCCCCGTTCGCCTCCGTATCAACCCGGATTCTCGAAACCAGCCGGTCCTTAACTTCCGCCGGGTCCACGCCCGGCGGTACCAGAGCCTGCTGTGCAGCCATCGCGGTCCCGTCCCTGTCCGATATCTTCGCAGGAACATTGTAATGCCTCTAGATACCAACGGCCGGTCCTCAGCGAGAACGAGACAGTGCCCGCGTAGCCTGGGGACATGACATGCCTCCGTCCTGCAGATCACGGTCTTCATCCTCTTGTTCCGGAAGATCACAAGGGATGTCTCGGCCCAACGCAAACGAGTCGGCTGGCGGAAAGACACCGGCTCAAGGTCTGGCACAGTGGCAATTCGATTGTTCCACCGCCGAGGGGAATGTCGCGTGTTCACGGGCATACAGTCGTCGTTGTCGCAGGCTCTGCCATTGCGGGCCGGCAGTCCGGTCCGCCCCACGGGTCTCCGCGTCGGCGCCGGCCGACCTAGTCGCCGTGGGGAACGCCTGGAGGTGGCGGCGGTGTTCGCATCCCGGTCCCACTCGAAGCCACAGGCCACGCAGCGGCAGGTGTGCTCCGACAGCATCAACGCCTGCTTCCGGGCCCCGCAACAGTTGCAGGCCTTCGAGGACGGGTACCGGAAGTCCAGATGATGCGTTGGCTGCGCGCCAGGCTCTGCAGGCAGACCCGGGCCCGTCCCTGCCAAACCTTGGTGGTGCAGGAACCTGAGTCGGCCACAATCCGGTTGGTCACATGGGATCGTCCGCCCTGCCACTGTTTCCGCATCCGCCGGTGCAGAAACGGATCCTCGGTCCCGCGGTTTTGCTTGAGCAGCCAGTAGAGCCGCGTACGCTCGGTGCTGTTTCCTTGGATGCGGTACCCCACACGGCGCGCTGGACCAGCACCTTGGCCACCTCCCGCGCCGCGGTACTGTCCCCCAGGATGTCGGACCGCGCGGCCTTGCCCGGCCGCGCCGGGAGGCCGTGCCAGGCATAGCCCCCGGCCGGGGATGTACACATCGGGGAACACCTCGCCCCCATAGCGCGCCTTCATGTCCTCCCGGTTGTGGGTGTACAAGGGGGTTTCCAGGAGATGCATGTCCGCCTCCTCAGCCGGATAGCAACCGTCAAAATATCCCTATGATTGTGGTCATGGCCTCAGGCCAGAATGCTGTTGGCGGCCATGTCCGGATATGCAGCGTAGACAGCCTTCACCAATTGGTTGAAATTTTGCTCCAACACCCAAGTCACCACGTTGGACAGAACCCTTTGCGTTTGTTGATCCGCCCGGCCGTATATGAAATTTGCCAATTCCTGGCCTTCAGGTGTCAAACGATAAGGCCGAATGAATGGATCCTGCATCCCAAGCGCAGCCAATCCTTCACGGCTCAGGCATTCAATCTGCGCATACACCCCTTTGTCAAAAGGCCCGTAGTGATAAGGCTCAAAGGTGAAATGGGTATGGCCATTCGCAAGGCCCAAGGCATGCGAACCCGCGGCGCAATCCTGGAGCAGGAAGAACAGCTTTTGGATCTGGACCGGTGTGAATGCTCCTTGATGGGCTGGCTGCATGCCGGCAAGAACGAATTCGCGTCTGTCGATCATGGTCACTCAGTCCTTGGCAAGGAACTCGCCCAACTCTTCAGGGCCAGAGTGTACAAGCAAGCGTAACGTCAGCCATGTCTCGCATGCATGTTGTTGGCTGTGGCACGACATCAGGATCGTTGATGTCGACTGGGCTGGGATTCGGCAGTCCCTCGCCTGGAAGTCCAATCGAAGCCCCCCGGTTGGGGGTTGACAGGGGGTTAATAGTGGGTGTCAGGGGTGTGCCATCGGGGAGTGTCAGGCTTGTTGGGTAAACAAACGGTCGTTGCAGCGGAGCCTGTTGGATGCGGAGTACCACTTCAGACACCTGGTGGGCGAGGACAGCGCTGCGTGCAGAACGCGTTGCCGTTCAACGCGGCACCGGATCTTTTGCGGGGCGACTGCCGACGGCCCCTTGTCCACTTGCAACCGACGGCCCGTGGGTTTCACATTTGTTCGGTGTCTTCCATCCTGGTCTGCACAACCAGCATTTCGGGGACGGCTCCGGGCGGGCCCTTCTCCGGCATCAGATCCAAACCGGCAGCTTGACGGGCCAGGGCCGTCAACACGCCCTCAATCCAACACCCCGTGCCGAACTCCGAATCGGGGCTGTCCGGCAAATTGAAGGTGGCGGGGCCCAAGACGCGGCGCGCTATCGCATAAAACCGGAACAGGGCCCCCGCCAAATGGGCAGCGGGGGCGGCCTGAGCTTCCTGTACCCACTTCGCGACGATGTTCGGCATGGCGGCGGGTTCCCCCCGCCCGGCGACCCGCAGGGCCTCGTCCAGTGCTTCTTCCAGCGGGGAGGCCGCATCCTGCACCACGGACGTGCCGGCGCGGCGCGTAAGCCACGCGTAGCGGAATAGAACCTTGGGTTCCCCCCTGTCCGCCAATCTCCGCACCACGCCGCGCACGAGACAAAGATCATGCCCCATGTATAGGATGAGTTCGGATCCGCCACCTGCGGAGGTGGTCAGCACAGCGTCCGCACCATCGTCCCGGTTTCCGGCGAGAATTTCCTCCAGCCGGTCCTCAAGGTATGCCAACTGCATTACTGCGGTCTGGCCCGCGGCCTCCGCATCGGTGGGATTACCGGGGAACAGCGACGCGGGGAACCGCCCTTCATCCACCAAGCGGCCCTGGGCGGGGTCCATGGGGGCCGCTCGCGGGCGCCGACCCCTGCGCTTCTTCCGGGACATGGGGAACCTCCGGGGAGACGGGGGGCAGCTGATCCGACTCCCTGTGATGCGGCCACCTGCAACGTGACAGGTCTTGTATCGATTCATTATGGTATCGATATGCAGAAAGCCGGAACGAATCGCTGATGGCTGGAAACGCAACAACACCCACACTGCCCTGAACCGTAGCGCAGGCCGATGGGGCATACGCCTGCAATTCGGCTCGCATGTCGTCCAGCCGCCAAGCCGCGCCGCGGCGCGCCATTTCCCACACACCAGACAATACGTCCGGCGGCGGGGCGGCGGGCCAGTTGTCCAGGGCCCGTTCCAGTTCCGCCGCTTGGCACCGGGTGTGCTTGTGCTCGCGTTCGTTGTGGATCATGGCAACTCCTCCAGGTCCAAGACCACGATGCCCTTGGGCTCGCCCGCGCGCGTGGACTGGAAGAAGCCCAAGGGGTCCCGCCCCCGGCCGGGGATGTACACGTCGGGGAACACCTCGCCCCCATAGCGCGCCTTCATGTCCTCCCGGTTGTGGGTGTACAAGGGGGTTTCCAGGAGATGCATGTCCGCTTCCTCAGCCGGATAGCAACCGTCAAAGTCGTTGGGGTGTGGTTTGTCGGTCACGAAGCTCCCGTTGATGTAGAGCCGGCGCACGCCGGCCCGCTTCAGGTGGCGCGCGACCTTCCGAATGCCCTTCAACTGCTTCCGGCGAGTTTCATGTAACCGAACCGCTCCTGCAATTCGTTCCAGGCAGCCACGTGAATGTCGGGCGGCAGATCCCCTCGGGGCGTGAAGCCCGGAATCATGCAAGCGGCTCCACGGGATGGGCATTTTCTCTCGGGACCATCCGGCAACGCCCCAGTTTGGCCGGTGATCGCGCAGAGAAAGGTCTGTGTGGCATGAGGCAATTATGCACACAACATCGCGGCAACCTCTCGCATGTGGTCTCCGGCGACGGCCGGCAAAGTTCTTCGCGGCGCCGACGGGAGTTTCCGGGGTCTACAAGCTGGAATGGGGCACGGGCGCTTGGTTATCCTGTCCATCACAACCCGGAGGCTCCCCACTCCATACAGTTGCTGTCAACGGTGATCCCTACTTGACGACAACACAGATACTGTGTTGTCTGTCAAGACATGGAAGGTTCAGATTGCCACTCCTCCTGGGCCAACCTCAGGCCGGAACTGGAAGCCGGATCCGTGCCGTCCGAGTGACCCGCCGAGGGCTCCACGCGCCCACAAGGGATGCCAAGGGGCCTGTGGGGCCCGCGCGTGGGGCCGCGCAGGCGGTTTCAGGCCCATCAGGTCGCCGAAACACCGAATTCGCGCACCATCGTGGTGGCCGATATCGTCCAAAACCTATTCTTCCGCAGCCTGCTAATGTCCAATTGTTCCAAGTCCACGACTTCATCCTCTGTGTTTGGTACCTTTGCAGGGCAACTTTCACACTGGTACCGAACGTGGACATTCCGGCATGAGTGCTCTTGCACCCGATGACATCAGGAAAATCCGAGAGGAACTCGGTTTGACCCAACGTCAAGCCGGCGAAATCCTTGGAGGGGGCCGCGATGCCTTTGCCAAGTACGAAGCAGGCATGAGAACTCCATCCACCGCCTGTGCCAACCTGCTTAGAATTCTCAAGGCCCATCCAAACGCACTCAGGATTCTCCATTCCGACCATGCCGGCCAAGTGCCGGCTGCACGGCCGCTTCCGTTCGAGGTGAACCACCAGCACTTGGCGGCTGTCTCGAAGGAAATGTTTCCAGAGTTGTTGCGCCTGCTGCTTTCTGCAGAGGCGTTGAGCCACGGGATACCACCTGACGGCATCCATGTTTCCGACAACATCGATGTTCCCGATGGTGGAGAGGATGGCCGCATCCGTTGGGACGGTGGGCTTGAGCGAACCTTCTTTCTGCCAGGAAGACTCTGCCAGTTTCAACTCAAGACCGGAAAGATCGGACCAACAACTGCAGGTCGCGAGGTGCTGCCCAAGGCTGGCAAGGTCAAATCCATGGTCCAGTCGGTCCTGACGGGGGATGGACACTACATCGTCCTGTCAACGAACTCGTACGCATGGCAGCAGATTGAGGCGCGGGAGAGCTCCATCCGCGAAGCCCTCAGAGGCACCGGTCTTGAAATCGATGATGCCCAAGTCAACCTCCGAGATGCCGGGATGCTCGCGGATTGGATAAACACTCATCCAGCGGTCACCACCTGGCTGCTGGAACAGACGACGCCAGGCCTCCCTGGACCATTTCAGTCCTGGAGTCATTGGGCAGGACGCTTTGAGCACGATGCTTCACCTTGGGTGGATGATGAACGACTAGGCCAACTTCGCAGGTTTCTTCAAGACCAGGTCGCAATTGCCCAGCCACACGGCATGGCTCGTATCGTTGGTTTGACCGGAGTTGGGAAGTCCCGTCTTGTCCTCAAGGCCTTGCACTCGACCGTTGCCAAGGATTCCGAACAGAGCTTCCTCAGTGACCTGGTGCTTTACGCAGTCGAGGGAGAAGTCAATCCTCAGACTCTCAATACCACGTTCCGGAAACTGGCCGACAGCGGCGCGCGGGCGATTGTGGTGGTTGACCAGTGTGCTCCCGAGACCCGCCAGGTGCTCACTTCAATGGTCATGCGTGGAACCAGCCAACTCTCCCTTGTCACCATTGAAGATGAGGTGCCTTCAGGAACACTCGATGACTCAACCTACCTGGTTCCCAAGGCTTCCCCTGCGGTGATCGAGGCTCTTGTCGACCGCGTGGCTCCCGGGTTGCAGGGGTCGGACCAGCAACGGATCATTCGTTTCTCGCGCGGCTTCCCTGGGATTGCCATTCGGATCGCGCAAGCCTGGACTGCTTCCACACCGCTTGCTCACGCCACCGAAGACAATCTCGTTGATGCCTATGTCCTGGGGAGTGGTTCACCCGAACCTGCACTCCTGCTCAAGTCGGCGGCACTGCTGGCGACGTTCGGAATGATCGGGATTGAACCCGACGCGGATGCCCAGCTCGGGAACATCGCCAGCCTTGGACGCAACCTGAGTCCCGACGACTTGCATGTGGGCCTAGTCCGACTAACCGAAAGGGGGATTGCCCAACAGCAGGGCAGGTACGTCTCGATCGAGCCCGGACCCATCACGATGAGGTTGACCGAGCGACAGTGGAAGGAGTGGCGCAAGAACACCTGGGACAAGGTGCTGACCGACAACTCCGCTTCCCCTTCGTTCGCCGGTGACCTGCAACTCAATGTCCTGGCATCAAAACAACTCAAGCTCCTCAACACGGTCGCAGTGTCCCAAAAGGTGGTGGAGCACGTCTGCCGGTACGGAGGTCCCTTCGACGGGATGGACGGGATCCTTGTAAATGGATATGCAGAGGTTCTTTCAAATCTGGTCGAGATTGACACCGGTGCCGTCGCGGGCCTGTTGGAACGCTTGCTGGCCAAGGTCGATGACCTTGCGAGCATCATTGGGGACACCCGGAAACACCTTATCTGGGCCGTTGCGAAAATCGCCTTCGACGACGACACCTTCGAGGACGGAGCACGTCTCCTCCTGCAATTGGCGGTCGCGGAGAACGAGCATGGTGCTGACCACGCCGCCAGATGGTTTGCGAAACTCTTTCCCCTAATCCTTGGCAGTACGGAAGCTGATGGGACCCGGCGCCTCGAACTCCTGGATGCCCTCTCCAAGACAGACAACCCGACGAGACGAGAACTGATCGTCAGAGCCCTGACGGAAGGACTGAACCTTGGTTTCTTCACGCGCGATGTGGGTCCGGAAGTGCACGGGACCCGCCCTGAACTTACCTCCTGGGAACCAAAAACGGAGGAAGAAGCCCGTTCCTACGTACGCGGGTGTGCCACGCGGCTCATCGACTTCGCGACTCGGAGCGATGCCATCGGTGCTCTGGCACGCGACTCCTTGGGTCCAGAACTGGCATCACTGGTTCAGCATGGTTTCATCGATGTTGTTGAACTTGCCATCAAGGAGGTGGGAACTGCCGTTGAGTACTGGCCGGAGGCGCGAAACAGGCTTGGTTTTTACCTGTCACGACACAGCTCCGGTGCATCGAAGGACGTAGTGGACAGGGTCCAGGCACTGATCGACGAACTGAAGCCCAAAAGCCTGGAGGCAAGGATGCAGTCTCTGGTGACCGGCGTGCCGTTCGAATACTCGGGCATACACGACCACAACTACGAAGAGCAAAACCGGCGCCAGAAGCAAGAGGTACAGGGGCTTGCGGTCGAGGCTGTCAAGCAACCGGAAACCCTCCAAGAGCTGTTGCCTCAGCTGATCCGTGGTCGGCAAACGATGGTCAGGGAGTTCGGACAGGCCCTCGCAGAGTCCATGGATTCAGGGGACGACTGGTTGGAGCCAATCATTCAGGCGATTGAGCAAACAGAGGAGGCCGAGAGGAGCTACAACCTGCTCGTGGGCTTCGTCCGGGGCATCGCAGACCAGCAGCCGGCCGTGGTGGAGGATCTCAAGCAGCGAGCAGCCAATTGCCCCCTGCTCACACCAGCACTTCCGATGTTGTGTTCCATCGATGGATTCACTTCATCTGACATTGTCCTGATGGTCGCCACCTTGCAGAATGGGCAGTTGTCCCCAAGACGGCTGACTTGGGCGATCGTCGGTCCAGGCCTCTGGAATGTGCCACCCAAGGTAATTAGCCCCCTGCTTGATGCCATGCTGCATCACAGCGGCGAGGGATTCGCACAAGCATTGGATCTTCTGGGGCACCACGTCTATTCGGACCACAATCGGCTCGAGGCCTTTCGCCCGCAGATCAGGACCATCGCGGAAAACGCGCTGTGTTGGCCGTGGCGCAATCTGCGAGGCACGGACATGGCCTCCCATCACTTTAAGGACATCATCTTGTGGATGTTGGAACAGGGGCCGGATGATCCCGACGCATCCGCTGTGGTTCTTGCTCTTTCCAAGGCTGCTGCAGGCATCCAGGATTACGATCGCACCCATGCGCTGAAATTGGTACTTCCCATACTCTTGTCCCGGTTTCCGGAAGTCACCTGGCCACTCATCGGCTCGGCGATCGTTCAGGGCGATCCGCGACAGTATTCTCCCTTCAAGTCATTGTTGAGTGAACCACTCTGGCGAAGGTATGGCGAGAGCACCGCGCCCATCCTGAACCTTCCGGAGGACACCCTGTTTGCGTGGTGCCGTGCCCATCCGAATCGAGCACCTGCCTTCGCAGCCAAGACCGTGCCCTTCCTTGGGGTGGACAGCGATAGCGACAATGGTCTGTGTGTGCATCCGATCATGATTCGATTGATCGAGGAGTTTGGTGATTGCAAGAACGTAACCGATGCCGTATACAGTTCGATGGGCAGCAAAGTTTGGATTGGGACGGAGGAAAGTCTGTGGGCGGTTTACAGACAACCGTTGGAGGAGCTTCTTGCCAACTCAAGCCCTAATATACGGCGCTGGGCAAAGGCCACTCTTCGCAGGATGGAGAGGGAAAGCCAAGATGCCCACGGGAGGGATGAAGAGTGGAAGGCTCGTGTAGAAAATTAACGACCGTGTAACGGAAGTCGTGGGTTGGAACCTAATACTACAGTAGTAGTTGAGGTTTTCATCAGAAACCCGACTGCGTCATGTGCGCTCCTTATGGGCAACCAGGGATGATGCTGGACATCAAAGCCTGCAATTCAGCCTTGATTTATATGCAAAATATCGTGAATCGAAATAGGATGACCGAAGTACAACTGTAGTATTAGTGTCCCGCAAACAGAAGTTTGTGTAGCATCGACGCCATCTGTGCCGCGCCCCGGCCTTGCAGCGACGACTGTCCCAAAACCTCATCCTGAAATCCACGCTTCAAATGGACGTGCTCTAGCATCAATTGGATACTGCGCGGTATGGGTACCCGCAACAGTGCCTACGTGGGAAGCAACCCGTCTTCAGTTCCTTCCTGGATTGGAGAATGCTAGCCGGTTTCTCTCCGCCTTTCGTCCGCCAGGGACCGCATGACTCTGATCAACCACCGGGCATGGCACCTGCCAATCCAGAACTTCCAATATTTCTCTGGAGGCAGCATGACGACAAGGCCCTTCTTGTTATCCAGGAGTTTATGGATCCCGTCCAGAGCCACATATTGGCTCACAAACCGTCCACGGAAATACAGTGCCCGGTTGGTCAGAGTCAGACGTCCGATGCTCCAGTCTACGAAGTAACTCAGAACAAGAATTGCCACGATGACACCTGGAACCACGCCAAGGAGGACTTCAATGATGTTTGAAATCTCTCCCTCCAGATTGCTGAAAATCCTATCCTCGATCCAATCTGGCCAGTCTCCGTATAACCACCGGATCCCATCCCAAACTATCGAAGCCGCGGCCAGCCAAATCAGCCACGGAATCCGGAAACCACCCATATGCCAAACATTGTGCCGGCGCCAAATCACCTTCTCTCCCGGCAACACATAACCATCCTGCTCAGGATCTGGGTCTAGGTAAAGGGGCTCCTTCGGGGACTTGCGTTCCTCCACCGCCTGGAGGAATTCCAGTTGCCGGTAGGGTTCCAGTTCGGGACAGAAGACACCGGCCTTAGGGGATGGCAGGGCAAAGTGTTGCCGGAAGTCGTCCAGACTGGACTTGTACTGAGCGAAAGCCTTGAGGTCCCTCGAACGATACAGGGTCTTCACAAACGCACTCCAACCCCTTCGCAGCAGATGCTTGGGATCGACCTGCTGTCGGGTGGCAAGGTGCGATCCACCTACTCGGTGAGCCAGACAGGCATACCGTGCAGGATCCCTCCCTGTGTTGGCGGTCTGCCGGATAACCTTGGCACACCAACTTTCTATCCGGGCTAGGTCCGGTGCACAACGCCAGTGGTGTCCCGGAAACCAGACACGCGATTGGCAGTGGCGACAGACAGGAAGCATGTTCATCCAGGCTAGAGCTACAGGTCATTGAAGACAGGTATGGCCAAGATACCATTCACACCCGTATTGACTGCTCCTCAACCAAGACCACCCTTCAACCGACTGCCAACGGTTGTACCGTGACCAGCGGTGTCTTCCCCTTGTCTGAATGGAAGTTCGGTGACCGTGTCGGATGTCAAGTCTCGAGGCCGTGGCACGCAAAGGTTGGGATTCCGGTTCCTTGCTGACTGTGTGTCCCTGTTCCTAATACTACCGCCGGTAACAGGCCACCACCCTGTGAATTACCACTGTAGTATTAGGAAGGGCTGACCATGTGCAGGGCACGCATGCCGGAGGCCCGGTCGCCCGACCGGCGTGCGACCTTACCGTCCAGGGCCAGGATCAACTGCCGCAGGTCAGGCAGGCTGGTGCCGTCCCGCAGCAGGAGGGCGGCCGGCATGGTGGTCGTGCGTGGAGGCGGCCACCGCAGCGTGCCCAGGAGCACGGGCAGGGGGTGGCGCACGCCGCGCGGGTCGCGCGGATCGGGCAGCGAGGCCAGATGGTCGGCGAAGGCGCGCAGGGCCTCCAGAAGGGGGGCGTGGCATGCGACAATGTATTCCATGAGGGCTGCAGCGTGTCCCATGAGGTCGTAACGTCACCCCATAAGACGCACGGCGGTAGTCTTTGTTGCGCGCCGGGCAACCTGGAACCAGTCGCCGATATGGACTATCCGTACTGGACTGTCTGTGATATGCGGCAGATTTGTTTTGTGTCACAAGCTCGGAGCCGAAGCTTGGAACCGGTCCCGCACGGCCATGATGCACCCGCTCCACGCGACTTTGCATTTGCCCTGGCATATAAGGTTGAAGGAAAAACTCCAACCAGATAGAAGATCCCAGGACATTCAGAACTGTTGTCACACCAAAATGTCAGCGTAACCCTTGCCAATTATGTTGTCAAGTTAATCAACAAAGACAACAACATCTAGCTGGATTTGACAGCCAGTTTCTCCCGTGCTACGATTTCATCGTCAACTCTCACTGTGTCAAAGGAGATGCATTATCATGGCTGTTATTGAATCCCAAGGCCACAAAATATTACGCTATCTTTACTTGTTAACCATTCACGAAGTTCTTACATGGGAGTTTGACAGCGGTACAGACAGATGGCACAGTCGAAGACATGATTACATCTTCACAGTCCCATCACAAGAAGATATGTCAGCGTTTTTCAACGAGGGAGGATTTTCGGGAGTATACATTGGCAAACCACAAGACAAGCAAGAGCTTAGAACATGGTTAGTTGAAAACGTTGTCCCCGACACCCCACCATTGAGAACCCCACAACCCACACCGCATGAAAAGGAGCAGCTGGGAACACTTGAAAAGTACTTGGAAAACCTGTTGAAGTTGCTAAAAATTAAATCCAGTTGACACACTCAGGTTGCATCATGGCACGGAACCTTTACACTAGATAATGTAAAGGTTCCGTTTGCCCCATTGTAAATGAACAACAAACTTTGCAACACATCTCTGCCAACCAAAGCAATCATGTCTTGTTTCTGAGCTTTTAGATTAGAACCCAAAGCCCTATCAGGCTGCTGAAAAACACGGCCGGCTAGAATCTGGGTATCCAGGAACGGAGGTATTCCCGATGCGCGGTCGTCCCAACCCCCAACGCAGCATGCTGGCCATCGTGGACCTGGAGGAACGGGTCCCGCAGGACCACCCGCTGCGGCGGATCAAGGCCGTGGCCGATGCGGCCCTGGAGCGGTTGTCGCCGGAGTTCGACCGCATGTACGCCCGCGTGGGCCGGGCCTCGGTCCCGCCCGAGCGGCTGTTGAAGGCCTCGCTGCTGATCGCCCTCTACTCGGTGCGCAGCGAGCGCGCCTTCTGCGAGGAGCTGGAGTACAACCTGCTGTTTCGCTGGTTCCTGGACATGGACCTGATGGAACGCAGCTTCGACGCCACGGTCTTCACCAAGAACCGGCAGCGGCTGATGGACCACGACGTGGGCCGGGCCCTGTTCGACGAGGTGGTGTGGGCGGCCGACGGGGAGGGGCTGCTGTCGGACGAGCACTTCAGCGTGGACGGGACCCTGATCGAGGCCGCGGCCAGCCTCAAGAGCTTCCGGCCCAAGGAAGGCGCACCGCCACCCACGGACGACGATCCGGGCAACCCGTCGGTGGATTTCCGGGGGGAACGCCGGAGCAACGAGACTCACGCCAGCACCACGGACCCCGAGGCGCGCCTGTTGCGCAAGGGACCGGGCAAGGAAGCCCGCATGGCGTTCCTGGGCCATGCCCTGATGGAGAACCGCCACGGCCTGCTGATGGACT
>CAZMKQ010000004.1:0-20531 GCA_964566955.1 uncultured Caldilineaceae bacterium
GCCAGCATGCTGCGTTGGGGGTTGGGACGACCGCGCATCGGGGAGTACCTCCGTTTCTGGATGCCCAGATTCTAGCCGGCCGCGTTTTTCCGCAGCCTGCTAGGGGTCGGACCGCATCGCGCACCAGCAGCCGTTGCTGGTCCTTGGTGAAAATCATGACATCACCCACCCGGCCGCACGTGCCGACACAAGATTGGTGAAAACCGCGCGACAACCATTCCGGATAGTACCGAGATGCGCAACACTGGATGTTCCACCACAACCCACTCTTCAGATCGAGGACGGCACCAATGCCGCTCGACGAGTCGGGCCGACAACACATCGGACACTCCTACGTTAGATGCAGCCAGCCTAACCGGCGGTGCGCTGACGCAAGTCGCTAGAAGATCGGAGAATCATACATACCCCATCTTTTACTCTTAGCAGTAGTGCGAAAAGGACAAAGCACAAGCAACCTTTCATACTCAGATGGTTCGATCATTTTTGAGACGATATCAAAATCATAAATATCACCTCTATCTATGAACCAAATAATGCAAGGCCTATCAACTTCAGCGAGTTGACGTATCGAAAGCCGTCTAGTGTGATTGCCGTAATTTGTCAACGTCAAATCCGCGATTTCACCTGTACCCACATTTTTGATACGGACATTGCGCCGACCATTTTCAACCAATCCAAAGAAAGACAATGCTACATCGTTAGGAATTTGAAGCTGACTGCCTCCAGCCCCAGTTTCCTTAGGCATCACTTCCATCACAACGCTTTTCGGGGTTGGCAGTCCCGCAGCAACTGCCGTGGCCTGTAGTCGCGCTCTCTTCTTTCCTACCACTCCCGGGTGCTCACGGGGGAGGCGTCGCATATGTTGGTACTCCTCTTCATATATAGCCAACAACTTCTTGGTCAGCAGGGATGAAATAGATTGCACCGAATTCTCCCACTCATCAAGGGCATACCAGCTAGCCTTGTTAGTATCAAGAACAGTTAACCGCACACCCATTTCAAAATTCCCTAACATACCAGCTCGGGTGAGATTGTTAGATCCAATGAAACAATCTACCCTCCTGCGATCTCGAAATACATAGGCCTTTGGGTGGAAGATCCCATACCCTCGCTGCACAACCCTTATTCTCCTCGGAAGAACGCGCATCATTTCAGATAAAGCCGCTGGCTCAGAAAGCCAATGCGAAAGCCCGCAGTATATATTAGCTGTTCTGCGTTTCTTCTTTTCCAACCACTGCTGAAGCACAGGCTGGATTGTCTCCCATCCAGAGCACGTGACTTCATAAAAGTACATGTCTAACCGGTTATAGCTCGTATCCGAAATCAGAAACTGTTCTAATTTTTCTTTGAACAAAACCTGCTTTGGACCACTAGGCAACGATCCGGTAGGCAAAATATCCATGATTTCTACTCCTGCTTACTCTACAACATCTTGATAGGCTGCCATTTCGGGAACTTCCTCAACGAGACGTTCCCACAAACACATATCGAAATTGTTCATATATTTGCGAATGTCCTCATCCGTCCTCTCCATGACAAGCAACTCGCGGACTGAATTGTTTACATCCTTAATCCAACTGCCATAGCGAGAATCATCCAAAAATACTACAGGGACACCTTTCAGGTGGTTGATTTTCAATTCAGCAAACAACCTTCCAACACGAGGGTTGATTGATCTGAAAAACCATGTCGCGAATTGACTGTTCAACAAAGCCAAGCAAAACCAAAGATATTCGTCAGAAATAGCACTAGGAACACAGAGAAAAAGATTATTTGAAACAAAATAACCTTGGTCGTCCAATGCTGCTATCACCGTGTCACCGGTACGCCGGACGAGTATCTTGAGCGCTCTATGAAGTGCTGGGTTTCCCAGATTAGCATATTCGCCAATTTCCTTATTGATAATACTCTCATCGTAGTGTACCCAGCGCCCAGACCACGTAATCTTTAATGGGCGTATCTCGTCGCGCCCAAATAACAAAGGATGTCCATCATTTGAAGGTTGATCCATTGGGAAAAGTTTAGTGCGAACGTTTCCAGAGTGAATTCCTTCCCTGATAGTGAATAAATCACCAAATCTTGGTCCAAGCTCTGTGACTGCATTTAGAGCTCTGTGAAGGTTTTCAGTCAAGGCAAGATTCATCCTGTAATCAATTTGCTCAAGAAATCGACTTTGAGGAATCTCATTCACCTTAAGTGTTTGTGACGAGGCCCCTGTGACCTCTGGTATGCATCTCACCAAGTGTTCATTAGACGTGGTCACTTTGGAGAATGTAATTGAGCAAACATCTATATTTGCCTCTGGAAAAGGCATCCCCCAATGGACTATCTCATCGATTCGGTTATTCTCAAGGATATATTTGCGAATTGCTGGATAGTTCTTTAGGAGAAAAATGTCGGGAAGGAGCAATCCACAGTGCCCACCAGAATTACCCAATCGGTGAGCAGCCTCAAGGAAAATAGCGAAGTTGTCTACGACTCCCTTAGTAGCACTTTGGTACATTAGTCGCACAAAAGGAAGTGTGGTGTCTGTGAATTCGGCACCCCATGGTGGATTACCTACCACTGCATCGAACCCTTGGGTTTCCTTGTTCTTCCATTGTCCTCCAGCAAGATCGACAAAAGCTTCTGGGAACTCTAAATCCCAGTGGAAGAACTGCATTTCGGTACCGATCCTTACCCCTTGTGCAATTGCTTCCTTGCAATCCGGCGACAAATTCTCACCTCCAGAGCGAATCTGGTCCACCAAGTTGGGTCCAGCGAGTGTCAAGTAAGCTTTGGCCTTGGCGTTGCCAAAATGATGACTCACCCAGATGTCTAAGGCTGATTTGTAGGGTGCCTGGGCAGTTTCGAAGTCAGTGTAAAGACTGTGACTTCGCTCAGCCTCTTCTACTGTCGCATCGGGGATACGGCGCAACTGTTCAATGGACGCGGTTGCAGAGAGCAGACCTTGGAAGGGTCCTCCAAATAAGGTGCCGACATGCCCCTGGGTCTGCTTGGCAAGCTCGGACTCTATCCTCTGTACGGTAGTCCCAATGAGTGAGTTTCCGCACTTAAGGTGATGGTCCAAAAAGGAGAGCGGTGCGCCGATGGTGAAGCAATCCAGCCATAAGGAAACTTTAGCCAGTTCCACTGCCATGGGGTTCAAGTCGACGCCATATGCACATCGCTTGAGTACGTGCCGCTTCAACAGGTTGATGTCCGTAAGACGACCGGTGTCGACGGCAACTCCCTGTCTCTCCATCTCAGTGACAATAGTTTCCCGGGTATCCTGGAGGAATTTCGTGACGGGATTCCATGGGAAAGACCTGAGGAAACCCTCGCGTTCTCCTAGAATTTGGTCACAGATGAAGTCCACTGCCTCTACGAGGAAGTGGCCGGATCCCATGGCTGGGTCGAGCACCTTGAGATCGAATAGGTCGTCGACCAGATCGGCGTATCTATTGGCTACCATGACCAAGTCATCGGATTTCATCCCCTGCTTTCCGAGAGCTCCTGCCCTGTTCAACGCGTTCCTATAGCTCTGCTGCGCATCCCGGAACTTCTGGCGTAACTTGCTGAACTTCACCGTCAACACCGGTCCGACGGTATTCTCGACGATGTGCTTCACGATGTGATCGGGCGTGTAGTAGGAGCCAGTGGTCTTCCGCTCACGACGGTCATTCTCAAGGTATACGTCGCCGGGTTGGTAAACCCGCTCTTGGGCATTGCGGCCCCGTCCGATGGTCAAAACCCTCCTCTTGGACTTGATTGCCTCCTGATAAGGAATGACCTTCTCTGTCTTCCCACTACCCTTGATCACCGCCATCTTCTCTTGGGCGATGCACACCCTGAGTTCCAGTAGCCCTTCGTAGATGGAACCCAGTTGCCGGACGCCCAGGGACTTGTAATCCATGAACACCAAGTCCTGGCGCTTTTCATCCAGATCCCGAGCCAGCAGGTCGAGGCCTAGGGCAAGATAGCGATCAGGGATCTTGTACGATGCCAAGAACCGGGCTGTCTCAGCTTCCTGAGTATGGTCGTCATCGTCGGGCTTCGCGATGAACAGGCCGCCGCTGTATAGCGGTACGTTCAGATCACGGCTGCCGAGGCTAATGACCGAGAACAGCTCCAGAAGCCGGTCATACAACTCGGTGGCATCCACAGACACCCGGTACGCCTTACCCAGCCGCTCTGGAACAGCATCCGCTATGGATCCTGCCTTCTCCGCAATGTCGTCCTTCAGCTTGGTGAGGCTCTGATCCCAGTAGCCGCGCACCTCCTTCACCGGCAGTAGATCGCGTGCCTCTGCGTACAGGAGAAAGAGCAATCGGTACAGCAGAGTTAGAGTTCCATTGAAGACTTGACGACAGAACTCTTCATCAGGCTCGGGCTTCAGAGCGAGCTGCTCTGAAATGGACAGCAATGAAGCTTGGCGGGGGCTTGTCACTCCCCCTTGGCTTTTCATATGCTCAATGAAACCCCGCGCGAAGTGTGGGAACACCTGCTCAAAGACCCGCTCCTTAAGACGCACCCCAAGAGCCTTGGCGTATCTCTCGCTTTCTTCCAACAACCTGTCAAGGAAGCTCGACACCTTGATCTGGCCATCTTGCCGGATCTCATTGGCAACGAACGCGTTCTGACGGAAAAAGAGCCAGAAGTACCGGAATGACTCGTTGGGATCGGCCATGGCAAGGGTTTCGTCCAGGTCGATTTCGTAGTAGTTGGTGGATCGGGAGTGGGTCCGAGCGGAATAGAGGCGCCAGAGTTTGCCATTGGTAACGATGGCCCATGGGACTTCGCAGGATTCGAGAACAGTGACGACGCGGGCACCAGGGTTCTCATCGGGGGTCTGGACATCGCGGGTCTCGTCCCTACCATCCAGATACCGGTTCCAAGCGTAAGCTAGACACACGGCAACTGGCTTTTCCAGATTGTCAGGAGCATACAGCCGATAGTCAGGCCCATTTTCCTCTGAGGTCTTGACTGCCTTGAATCCTAGGATCTCAATAGCTGATTCAACTGATGCTTGGACGGTTGTGCTGTCCCCTGTTGAATTGATCTTTAGTTGCAACCGAGGGAGAAGCTCCCGCAGACGGCGGTACGTCTCCTCCGGCCGTTCTTTCCACTCGGGAAGCTCTGGCAGCCGCTCGTTCAAGTAGTAGTCGGAGAACAGAGCGCGGTTGTTGAAGTGCGGCTCTGACCACTCAGCCACTGTGTACGCGGAGAGCAGCTTGTCATACTGGGCATCGGAGTCCAACTCGGTGTAAGTAAACCGGCGCAGTACCCGGAGCTGGACCTGGGTGGGATTCCGGCGGCTAATTGTCAAAATGCGAGGACGTACAGCGACTTGACTCACCGTCATAGGCAAGGTCGGCGTGCCAGGCAGTGTACGCTGTAATAGCACGAAATCCAGGCGCTCGTAGTCGTCAGTTAGAACCAGTAGGTAGTTCCCGGCGCGGTTCCGCAGAACTCGAACGAGTCCTTGAATAGCCGCCATCGTTACTGAGGTCAGCTCCATCAAATAAGTGTCCAGCGATTCCGCGCCGTCGTCATGCACAGCTATGCGTTCAATGTGATTGATCTGGCGTGACAGTGACCCGGCAGTGATCCCCATCGCAGACACACTCTGGGGCTGTCGACTGTCTGTGCGATAGCCCATGGCTGCGAAGAAGGCCGCCACGCCATCTTTTGTTGCCAGGGCCTGGACATCGGCTACGGATAGGTTTCTGTCATCAGTCATACGTTCACATTGATTGGGTTAGGGTACTGATCACCATTGTACTCACGAGTTCTGCCTTCCAGATGCATGCTGGTATCTCATTGAGCGAAGGCAGAGCTTCTACCACTATGCCGTATACCAACATCAGGATACGACAGTGCCCAATGGGGATGGATGGCACTGAACACTCACCATCCCAAGCCTATTTCCTTCAAGATCCTTGTGTCCCCACCGATCGGGTTTAGCTTGAGGAACGGGCTGTTCTCTGGACATGCTCACAGAGCGCGCCATTGATGTCCGTCTGGTATCCGCGGCCGTCACGCGCGCGAGCCTTGAACCAAGCGGTGATGTCCGCATCGCTCCTCAGCGTAAATGGCTGATTCACCGGCCGGTGGAAGACCCCGCGCCGGGCATCGGACCAGTCGAGAATCTCCGGAACATCAGTTGTGTCGATTTGGTCGTCGGGAAGAGCTTCCCCCCATATCTGCGCCTGAACGTCCGACAGCAAAGCTGTAGCATCCTTCTTCATAAGCTCTCTTGGTCTCACGTCTGGTCTCCTTGCGTGCGAAAACCATGCGCCTGATGCCTGCATGGAAACCAGATCAAGTGCGGACATCACAACTTGCGTACCCCACCAGGCCGATGGTCCGCCCCATTCTTGGCCTGATTCCAAGTCCAACGCAAGCACAACCTCGCTTCTCCACGCTACACATGCCTGTTCAACCGCTCACGGCAGGCCATGGCCGACAGGGCACAAAGCCTGGTCGTGGGCCGACAACGAACTTTAACATGGGCTTGTTCGTGACGATGGCTACGGGCCACTGGCACAACCTGGTCTGCGGCCAGTGGAACCCGGATACCTCCATGGGACTCCGCCGGTTGGATGGCTGGTTTGGACGGTTCCGGCTGCGAGCACGCCTGGCCCCGGGGCCTCAAGACGAAGGCAGAGCACTCCACTTCCTGCATCCGACGGCATCTGCCATGGTTTGGCGCAGGCGAACAGGGCATTCCTGCGCGCAGGAAATACTGATGACAGCCTCAGACCAAAATCAATGAAACAGTGCCCCGAATCACATACCTGTGTACTACGGACGTGCTATCATGGCGGAGGCCGTGAGTGTTGGAAGCACTGCACGACCTCCCGACAACGCCGGTTGAAGACGCAACCAGGATGTCCACCCCCCATTCTACACTTCCGATCCCGACCGAAATCCGCAGCGAGCGGTACCGGGTGCGGTTTGACAGCCGCCAGCAGGCGGAGTTGTGCGCCCAAACGGCGGGGGCCAACCGCTTCGTCTGGAATCTGTTCCTGGCGAACAACGACTGGCGCTACCGCGTGTGCCGCAAGGCCCGGGGCTACGGGCAGTGGACCGACTTCCCGGCAGAGCAAAGACCGCTGGCAGTGGACCCAAGCATGACTTGGCAATCCATGTACAAGCGGTTCGCCATGATCCGCAGCGAGGCGTACGACCGTGAGTTCCAGGCTTTCCTGGCATCGCCCGAAGGCGCCGTGTACGCGAACCAGGACCTGTCGTGGCTGCGGGATTTGCCCAGTGCCCCCGTCCGGCATGTTCTGAAGTACCTGGATGCCGCCTACCGGCGTTTCCACAAGGCGCATGCCGAGGCCAAGGCGGAGGGCAGGTTCCTGCCGCGGCGCAAGTCCGATGGCAAGCTGCAGCACTTCCCGCGGCGGAAGAGCCGTCAGAGACGCAAAGCCGACGGCTTCACCCTTCCGGACCAGGTGAGGTTGGATGGCAATCGGTTGTACCTGCCCCGGATGGGGTGGGTGCGGCTGGAGCGGGGCTCCAACCATCCGTATCGGGGGTGCGCGCCCAAGACCGTGCGGATGCTGAAGGAGGGCACGGACCGGCACCCAAAGTGGTACGCAAACGTTACGTATGCCGTGCCGGTCGCGCAGTTGAAACCGCCGGCGGATGACGGCGAACTGGGTGTGGACCGCAACGTGCGCCAGGCCACGGACAGCGACGGCGAGGTCTACGCGCAGCCGGACACGGACAAGCTGGACGCCAACATCAAGCGCAAGCAGCGCCAGGCGTCCAAGGCCCGGGAACGCTCCCGGCAGTCCGGGAAGCCGTTGTCCAACCGGGGGCGGCGCGTGTGCGGCCAACTGCAGAAACTGCACCGCAAGAAGAAGCGCCGGCGCGAGAACGCCGCCCATCAGCACAGCCGCAAGATGGCGGACACGGCGCACGCCGTGGTGCTTGAGGATCTGGACACCCAGGCCATGACGCAGAGTGCGAAGGGCACGGTCGAGCAGCCCGGTACGAACGTCAAGGCCAAGTCCGGACTCAACCGGGAGATCCTGGCCTCCGGCTGGGGCCGGCTGGAACGCAACCTGGAGTACAAGGCCGGCTTGGTGGTGAAGGTGGACCCGGCCTACACGTCACAAACCTGTGCAATATGCGGACATGTCGACAAGGAGAATCGCAAGACCCAGGCAACGTTCAAGTGCACGGCCTGCGGACACACTGCGAACGCAGACCGCAATGCCGCCGTCAACATTCTGGACAGGGGCCTGCCCCTGGTCCGACAGGCCCGAGGGGAAGGGGCTTCTGCGCGGCGAGGGGCGTTTGGCACCAGGCCAACCCCGATGATACGCGAACCAGATATGCCAAGGTCACCGCCCGGACCCTCGGTTCCGGCGTAGTACACAGGCATATAATCCCCTAGTATTGGAACCGGCCATTCGGCTGCGCCACGGCCTGAAGAGTGCCTTCCCGGAACATCCCGACCCCGACATCCCACCGACACTGGAGTTGCCGCCACCCCATGAGAGAGTTGACCCAGCTTGGCGAGTCCAGGCAGATCTTTGGCCTTATTCATCTGCCCGCGTCGCCCGGCACGCCCCATTTCACCGAAGACAACCTGAACCTGGCCCTGGACAAAGCGCTCGCGGACGCCCAAGCCCTATACCGCGGCGGAGCCCAGGGCGGCCTGATCCAGACCATTGACGGAGTCTATTCGGTAGGGGAGGCGGTGGATCCGGCCCGGCTGGCCTTCGTAGCGGGCATCACAACCCGCGTGGCCATGGAACTGCCCGACAGCTTCCAGATTGGGGTACAGGTCATGTGGAACGCCCAAAAGGCATCCCTGGGCGTGGCCTACAGCTGCGGTGGTTCGTACATCCGCTGCAGTTCCTATGTCGGCTCGACACACAGTCCCTATGGGGTGGCCGAAGCGAATCCCGCCGACTTCCTGCAATACCAACGGCTGCTGGGCGCGCAACGCGTCCGCATTGTGGCCGAAATCCACAGCATGCACTACCGCTCCCGGGAGGGCCTGTCGCTGGGTCGCCTGGCAGAGTACGCCTGGCGTTGCGGCGCCCATGCCGTCGAAATCGCGGAGCCGGACCCCGCGACGGTCCGGTCCATGATCGCGGACATCAAGAACTCGGTACCCGACCTGCCGGTGTTGCTGGGTGGGCACACCAACCATGGCAACGTCGGCGAAATGCTGGCCGATGCCGACGGGGCGTTTGTGGGCACCTGTTTCCAGCCCGACGGGTGGGGAACCAACATCCACGAGGACCAAGTCCAAGCCTATATGGACGAGGTCCGGAAACTGGAGTGAGCATCCATGCAGCTGGCCGTCTACGGGAAGATCATTCTTGATTCCGTGACACTCACTTCCGGGGAGGTGGTGTCCAACCTGCTGGGGGGTGGAGGTCCCCAGGGAGTTTACGGTGCCCGTTTGTACTGCGAGGAGGTGGGTTTCCTGACAAGAACCGGCGCCGATTTGGACGAGTCCAATTTGCGGGAACTGCACGGGTTGGGCGCGAACCTGGACGGCTGGCGACAGTATCCACACTTGGAAACCCCTCGACTGGACATTGCCTACGACGACGACCAGAACATGCTCAACGCCAAGGGCGAACCCATGCAGGTCATGCGGTGGGAGGGCAACTGGTCGAAGCTCCTGGCCCAGGAGATCGAATGGCCCGCGTCCTACCGGTCCGCGCGGGCGGTCCACCTGATTACGGAACTGCCCAAGGAGCAGATGGTTGAAGCTGCCCTGCAATGGAAGCGGGCAACAGGTGGCCTGCTTTCACTGGAACCATTGTTCGACAAGAACCAATGGCACAACCGGAACGATATGATGGAACTGGTTCGCCATGTGGATGTGGTGTGTCCGGACGCAGGCACCGCCTGCAAAATGGCCGAAACCGATGATCCCAGGGCCGCAGCCGCGTACTGGCACAGTCTGGGACCGGCCTGGGTGGCGCTCAGGGCAGGAGCTGCGGGATCATATATTGCAGGTTCCGGGCTGCACGAGCCCATGCACATTCCGGCCATGAACGTCGATGTCCAGGATCCCACGGGAGCCGGCAACGCCTATGCCGGAGGCCTGGTAGCCGCCCTGATCGACGACCCGAACCTGCCCATGGCAGCCTGCAAGGCCACGGCGGCTGCAGCAGTGATGCTCGGTGCCGTCGGCATCCCGGCGTTCTCGGAGCAGTCTGTTCACGACGCACACACCATGGCCAAGGCCCATTACGAGTCGTTCGTTGAGCAGGCGTAACCGAAACAAGCACGCAAGACATCCCTGATAGCCGATGATTCCATCTGTGGACCATCACGACCGGACCCGGTTTGGGCAAACAACCGCGGAAATGGTTGGTCAGGCCTGTCCGGAGCATGTGCAAGTGTGGCGACAAGGGGCTGCTCGTTGAACCGCAAAGCCGGCCCAGGCCGGGCCGTCCTGGTCGGTGACATCTGTGCGGACCTGATCATCCGGGTGCCGGAGGAAACCGGCAACGCCCGGCAGCAGCCCGAACCCGAGGTTCACGGCGGCGGTGCCGTCGCCAACACGGCTGTGGCCCTGGCGCGGCTGGGCGTGGACACCCAGTTCATCGGCACTGTCGGCAACGAACTGTTTGGGGACCAGGCACGCCGCGAAATGGAGGTGGAGGGCATCGACATCTCCCGCCTTGGAGTCTCGCGGCGCTGGCCCACCATGTTGGTCATAGGCCTCATCGACCACACGGGCCAGCGCACCGTCCTGGGCTGGCCCAACCGCAACCAGGCGTTTTCCGACCTGCACGCGGACCAGCTGGCCGGCCTGGAACTGTCACCCCGCGACTGGCTGCATACGTCCGGCGGCTGTCTAGTGCAAAGTCCTCTCCGCGCGGCCATTCACAAAGCCCTGGACCTGGCGCGTGGCAGTGGAGCCCAAACGTCGTTCGACCTCAACCTGAGACTGGGTTTGGAAGACGGCCGGATGCCGTCCGCCTACAGTGATACGGTGTGGGAAGCCATTCGCAAGGCCGACTTCGTCCTCGGCTCCGCGGACGAGGAGCTGTTCCACCTGGTGCCCGACGAACCGGACATGAAGGTGGCTACGGCCCACCTGGCTGCACGGGGAGAATGCGTTGCCATCATGCGGGAGAACACTGTGGGCGCGCATGTGTCGGAGTTCGGATCGCCTGCAGTCACCATTCCGCCCTTCCGGGTCCCGGTGCTTGACACCATTGGGGCGGGCGATGCCTTCGACGCCGGATTTGTGCAGGCCGGCCTGGACGGCCGCAGTTTGCACGAGCAAGTCCGAAGGGGCCATGCCGTAGCCGCCCTTCAGATTGGCGGATCAGGGGCACGCAGTGCACCGATGAGAGCGGAAGTAGATCGGTTTCTGGCCCAGGATCCGCCGGTGCTGACAGTGAACTGAACATCCCCGCACGGTACTGCCGCGCCCCGGAGGCACAGCCGTTACCCGATAGGGCCGTTCAATTCAAGAATCTTGAGAGTGGTGGTGACATCAATATGGCCAATCATTTGCACCCTTAAGTCGAGTTGGCAATCAAACCTACTACAGGACAGTGCCGGCAGAGTGCCTCATCGACAATCTTCCTTGCCCTTATTGCCATTTTGGGAAGGAACAGGAATTGCAAAATGATTCTCAAAATCACTTCCAAGCGTCAAGTTACCTTTCCGGCTCGTGTTCTGGACGCGATGGGACTCAAACCCGGCGACAGGCTTGAACTTTCAGAGGGACCAGACGGGTACCTGCTGCGTCCCAGACGCATCGACTACTCGCGTCTGGGCACCCTTGCCAACAAGATCCCGAAAGGCCATCCGCCATTCGACATCCGGGTTTTCCGAGAGGAAGCCCATGACCCAGCCCTACGGGATTGACACTTCCTAGGCTGGTCCGAGCAGTTGCAATTTGCATAAACAAATCCGCAGAGGCGCCGTGGCTACCCTTCAGATCGGCGGACCGAGGGCGCGCAGTACACCGGTCGATCCAACTAGCCTTGGATCCGCCAGTACTGACGGCACACTGAACACCTCACCACGAACCCGGCTTGGTCCATGGCAACAACGATGCTCGGGGACGGGATCAAGTGCCCATCATGCACAGGATGAACACAGCGCCCTGCGGATCGTTGGCTACGACGAATTTGCCAGCCGGGATCTTCATCTCGGGCGTCACCTGATTCCCGCCCAGTTCCTTGAACTTGGCCAACGAGGCATCCAGGCTGTCTACTTCAAGATAGGGGATCCAATGGTGGGGGACATCCGCATCCCAGGTTTCATCCATCTCCACCATGCCACCAACGTATCTGGCTTCCACCACGTCCGTTTCAATGCGAGGGTTCCGCAACAGGGTGTACTTCTTGTTGTGCTGGTCGGCATCGCCTTCCCACCCGAACAGCCCCCGATAGAACTCCAACGATGCGTCCGGGGTCCGGCTGCAGTATTCGGTCCACATCATGGCACCCGGCTCATTATTGACCTCAAGGCCCCTGGAGGCACCGGCCTGCCACAGGCCCACGGAAGCACCGTGCGGGTCCCTGACCACGGCAATCCGCGCACCCAGATAATCCATCGCGTCCACCGCCACGGTTCCACCCAGGGCCGCCGCCTGCGCGGCGGTGGCCGCCACATCCCGGACATTCACGAACAGTGTCCAGGACGGCACCCCGCCGGTTGGCAGCGTTGAACCCATGCCGCATACAACGTTCCCGCCCGGCGTCACGGCCAGCCTGGTTTCACCGGCTCCGTCCGGGTCCTTGAACTTCCAGCCCATCAAGCCGGCATAGAAATCCGCGGCGGCGGACGGCCCGGACGTTGCCAGTTCCAGCCAGCTGAAGGAACCGACAGGGTGTTGCTCCACGACCGGCATGGCGAATTCTCCGTTGACCAGTATTGGGTGATGCGGTAACGGCTTCCGTCAACCGAAGCTCAGATGGGCCGGAAACGGCAGCAGGGGCTGCCGCGTGACTGCGTTCAGATATTCCCGGAACGTCATGCGGGGAGCTTCCCGCATCGGCACCACAGGATCCTCCTCCGCCTTGTTTTCCGGAAGGTACAGGCTTGGGGTGAACCGGAAGTCCAATCCGTCCAGCAGGGAAGGCTGCTCAAAGGTGCCCGGCGGCAGCCTGAAGTGGGACGGGCCGATGCAGCCCGCATACTGAAACGGCGGTTCGGCGCCTTCTGCCCTGCCCGTGAGCAGGAGATCTATGGCCAGGCCGCGGCGGGACAGTGTGAGAACCGATGCCGGCGCATCCTGGGGCAGCCGATAGCGCTTCTCGCCGTGATCCGGGATCGCGCCCATACACCAGTCGTAGATGTCCGCCATTCTGGTGTGGTCCAGATCCACTTCCAGAACCTGCCTGCGGTTGCCATGTCCGGAACTCAGCATCAACCTGTCCATTGAAACTTCCTTGTGTCTTTGGGCAAGTCCCTACGGCTGCCCTTCGGCGATGGACCATTCAATCGGCCTGGGCCAAGCCGAACGGTGTTCCCTGCGGATCCAGCAGCCGGACGATGCCGGCCCCGATCTGTGTGCCTGCCTGGAAGAGGGCAACTTCCGTCCCCACAGCATCCTTCATCACGGCAATGCTGGCAGAGTCTTCCACCGCAAACGGCGGCATGACAGTAGTGCCCCCAGCCGCCTCGCCGGCTGCCAAAGTCCGGACGGCATCCGCCACATGGACATACGGAGCCCAGCAGGGACGCATGCCGGCCTCCAAGGCATTGGGCGGCAACTGTGCCAGACCGGCTACGGCATAACCGTCAATCCGGCCCATGTCGTGAACCGACTGACCCTCCAGTTGCGTCTCCGTGAAGTGCCATGTCCTGTAGAAGTTGTGCGCAGCCTGTCCATCGGTGGTATTCAGGTCCGCGTGGCAGGACACATGAACCAGGTACGACTGCACAACAGGCACGGTCAATTCGCCTCGTGGGCTGGATGAGGAACCTGTATCAAATTAGAGCACAGATTAAACATAATTTCAACCGGAATAGGACGCGGTTTCTGGTTCGTTGATTTGGGTCCAGCCCCACCTTCTTCCCTCAGGGGTGAGCGGATCCAGATTGTTCACCTCAGACCATGGCAGCTGCCATCAGATGCAAGAAGGGGTCTGTCACCGCCTCCAGCTTCAAGGCCCTTCACTTCCATGCGGAACCGCCCAAGACTCCCTTGTTTCTTTCCGAGCCCCGGATCAACATCAACGGAAGTTGACAGTGCCCTGTCAAGCATGGATGCCCGCGTCCTGCGTTGGGACTACAATCGACTGGGATGGCGGAATGGGCCGCCGTGCCGTGTCTGTCATCGGAGGGACCGGGCATGGATTGCCGGAAGTGGAAGCTGATTGCAGTGGGACTGGCCCTGCTGTGCGGGGCCTGCAGCCGGCCGTCTGGAACCATGCCTTCGGCCTCGTCGCCGACGACTGTGTCCATTGGTCCTGCGACCCTGCCTTCCGCCACGCCCATGTCGGTGGCGCCTTCTGTCCCAGCCGTCCCTGCGATGCCATCCTGTCCCCCAACGGAACCGTCCTCCGGCCCGTACTGTGACAAGGAGGTGCTGCTGGCCGCCCGGGATGCACTGCGAGGCGACAATACGGCCGTGCTCCACACTTGGCAACACGACAACCCGATCGGGGCGTTTGAAGGGGTACGCGTGCACCCGTCTTCCGGACGGGTAGTGGCGATAGAAGATGCTTGGCAGGCATTCCTTACCGGGTCCATTCCCAAGTCATTGGGGCAGCTCGACCAACTGCAGGTACTGGATTTGGGTGGAAACGGGTTGACGGGAACCGTTCCGGAAGAACTGGGACAACTCGACCACCTGCAAGAACTGAGTTTGGGTCGCAACCGGTTGACGGGAACCATTCCCCCAGAACTGGGGCAGTTCAGCCGTTTGAGAGTACTGGATTTGGCCGATAACCGGTTGACAGGTGCCGTTCCTTCGGAACTGGGACAACTCAGCCACCTACAAAGCCTGGATTTGAGCTACAACCAGTTGACGGGAACCATTCCCCCGCAACTGGAACAACTCGACCAACTGCAAAGTCTGGACTTGAGCCACAACCAGTTGACAGGAACCATTCCCCCGCAACTGGGGCGACTCAGCCAGCTGCAAGTACTAGGTTTGGGAATTAACCAGTTGACGGGACCCATTCCCCCAGAACTGGGGCAGCTGGGCCAACTACAAAACCTGAATTTGAGCCACAACCAGTTGACGGGGCCCATTCCTCCAGAACTGGGACAACTCAACCAGCTGCAAAGACTGAATTTGCGCAGCAACCAATTGACATGTGGCATTCCTCCGGCACTGGAGCATCTGGACCAACTGGAATGGCTGAGTTTGGGTGGCAACCAGTTGACGGGACCCATTCCCTCGCAACTGGGGCAACTGAACCAACTGCAAAGCCTGGATTTGGGGCACAACCAATTGACATGTGGCATTCCCCCACAACTGGGACAGCTAAACCAACTGCAAAGCCTGGATTTGCGCTACAACCAGTTGACGGGCCCCATCCCCGTGTCACTGGGACAACTTCTCCAATTGTGGGAACTGAATATGACCGGCAACCGGCTTACGGACGCCACTCCTCCGGAACCGGGAAGGGTCAACCCATTGGGCGTCCCGCCGGTCGCCGGTATATACGCTCGTCACGCGGAACACTGGGGAGGACAGTACCGTGTACTGCATCAGGGGCGGCAGGTGACAGTCACCCTGGCTACCCACCGCTCCCGGATAGGGAACGGAGAGCCTCCGCAGCTGCTGTTCCGGCTGCCCGAGGGCTATCGGCCGAGGCTGCCGGTGACCTGGGCGACGGTGGCTTGGCCCATGACCGCACAGGGCCGGCCCCGGCCGGAGGCCGCGACAGTAATCGTGCTCCTGGAAGCGCGGCCGGACGGGACGGTGTACCACGTGGACGCGCCAACCCTCGACGGCGCGGGCTATGTGGGGTACCGCACCACCATAACCTGGGTAACGAATGAAGCAGCCGTGCAACTCTTTATGGCGGGATCTTTCACGCCTCCAGCGAATGCAGGAACCTATCGCCTGATGCGCCACGGGAACATCGTCACGGCGACCCTGGCTTCGCCTACGGCAGACGGGGCCACCGCAGAGTTGGCCCCCTTCCTGTTCACGGTGCCGGTAGGCTTCCGGCCGGTAGAGGAGGTGATGTGGACGGTGCCGGTGACGGCATTGATCCCGACTGGGGTGTCCGCCGCCGGATCGCAGCCGCGCGAGGCCCCCGGAGCCGCCTTTGACTTGCGGGTGAATCGGGATGGCACGGTCGTGCATATGGATCCGCCGTCCCCGACCGGCTATGTCACCACGGCCGTGTGGCACACCGCGGATCCGGGATGGATAGAGGTTCGGGAGTCCTATGCGCCGGCCGGGAACGAAGGGACGGGGACATACACCCTGCGGCGGGACGGCACGCGGGTGACGGCAACCGTGACGGGTGCGCACGAAGTCCCTCTCACTTCGGTCCTGTTCACGGTGCCAGCAGGGTTCCGGCCCGCGCAAACCGCGAGTCAGTCCATGGCGGTGGACACGGCCGGCTGTCACATCCGAACGCTGAAAGTGCGGCCGCAGGGGACGGTGCACTTGGTGGGGAAACCGATGGAGACCGGGGATGAGCCCCTGGTCTACGGGACCAGCATGACCTGGACCACGGGTGCCGATGTGTGCCAGCGCCATCCCTGGGTGCAGGCCCGTCTGCTGCGGGCCCTGCGCAACCAGGGACTCGTCCGGGATTCCTGTGCGGAGGTCACATGGAAGGATCTGGCTTCCGTGGAGAATTTGAATCTGAATCCCACCGCCACCCTCCACGCGTGGCTTGAGAGTACGCTCCCGCTGCAGGCCCACGACCTGGCTGGCCTTACCGGTCTGACAACACTCGACCTGCAAGGCGATTCCTGGTTCCCCACGGTGCCCGCCGACCTCCTGATCCAAACCCCGGCCCTGGAATCCCTGGACCTGTCCGGCTCCCGCCTGCAATTGCCGCCGGGCTTCTTGGCTCACACCCCCGGGTTGCGACAGTTGACATTGCGGGACATGGAGCCGGAAGTCCCGGCCAGTCAGTTGGAACTGCCGACCAACTTGCTGGCCCCCATGCCCGAGCTGCAGGACCTGACTCTGGAAGTCCCAGCCAGCCAAGCGGAGCTGCCACAGGACTTGTTGGCCCATGTCCCCAAACTGCGGCATCTGACCTTGAGGGGAGCGGGGCTGACGAAGCTGCCACCCGACTTGCTGGCCCATGTCCCCGAACTGCGAGCGTTGACCCTGGAGACCCCGGAGCTGAGGGAACTACCGGCCGACTTGCTGGCCACCACCACCGTGATGGAACACTTGATCTTGAAGACGGCAGGGTTGAAGGAGCTGCCACCGAACTTCCTGGTCCACACACCCCATCTGCAATGTCTGATCCTGGAAGCAGCGGAGCTGTCCACCTTACCGCCCGAATTTCAAACCCGGCTGCACGAGATTCAAGGCCTCGGGGCCTGTACCTAATTCCCAGGGCTCGTGCCCGTCGTACCGCTCCTGCCTTCGTAGAGATTCCCGGCAGCATTGCAGGCTTGAGGTCGGTAAGGGAAGCATGGTCCCAAATCCCTGGTGCGAATTCGGCCATTCCACAGCCAGCTGCCGGTTGTATCGTGTATCCGCCGGTGGCGATGTTGCTGTGACACGCCGGGGGACCATCGGGTGATGGAGGCCCGGTCCTCGTTGTACATGGTGGGTGGCGACGGTGACCCGCACAGTCTCTAGACATCCGACTACCGGATTGCAGCCAAGTGTCAAGAAAGGTTTTGAACCTGATTGCCAGGGATGTCGGCATGTCAGGGATCTGTGGGCCTTAGCGGCAAGGGAGGGATGCAACCAAGGTAGAGGATGACGAGGGGGCACTAGTGTTGCATCCCGGAAATATATGAACATAATGACGAAGGCCAGGTATCCTGCTCCCCATCCACCCACACGAGGGAGAGACCATGGCCCGGGGACGTCCGTTGCCACCGCTCACTGTCAGCCCGGATGCGCGCGAGGAACTCGCGTCGATGGCCCGGTCGCGCAGCCTGCCCGCGGACCTGGTGTGCCGCGCCCAAATCGTGCTGCTGTGCGCCGAGGGCCTGGACAACACGACGGTGGCCACGCGGGTCCGTGTCAGCCGTCAGACAGTCGGCAAGTGGCGCGCATGCTTCCGCACCCAGGGCCTCATGGGCCTGTACGACGAACGCCGGCCGGGCCGGCCGCGCGCCCTTCCGGACGACGCCCTCATGACGCTGCTGCAGAAGACGCTCGAGAGCAGCCCTCCGGCGGCACCACGCACTGGACCTGCCGTGCCATGCTGACGCCGTCGGCGTGTCGAAGTCCACGGTGCAGCGCATCTGGACCGCGTTCAACATCCAACCCCACCGGCAGAAGCACTTCCCGCTCTCCACCGATCCCTTCTTCGCCGAGAAGGTCCGCGACATCGTGGGCCTCTACCTCCACCCGCCCGACCATGCCCTGGTGCTGTGCGTCGACGAGAAGAGCCAGATCCAGGCCCCGGGCGCACCCAGCCCCTTCTGTCCCTCGGACTCGGCTACGTCGAGGGCGTGACACACGGCTACACCCGCCACGGACCACCCTCTTCGCCGCCTTGGACATCGCCACCGACAAGGTCCTCGCCCAGTGCAAGCCGCGCCACCGCCACCAGGAATTCCTGAGCTTCCTCCGGCACATCGAGGCCAACGTGCCCCCGAACCTCGATGTCCACCTCGTGGTCGACAACTACAGCACCCACAAGCACGCCCGCGTCAAGCGCCGGCTCGCCGCCCGGCCCCGCTACCATCTCCATTTCACCCCCACCTACGCCTCCTGGCTCAACCAGGTCGAGATCTGGTTCCACATCATCACCCGGAAGGCCATCCGCCGCGGCTCCTTCGCCTCCGTTACCCAACTCAAGGAGAGGATCCTCCGCTTCACCGACCACTACAACCCCGGTGCCCGCCCCTTCCTGTGGACCGCCACCGCCGACTCCATCCTCCACAAGATCCAGCGATTATGCATGGCCATTTCCGGGACGCAACACTAGGTAGCACCGCCGATGTCCCGTGACTCGATGTGGATCTGATGTAAGCCTCACCCTTCGGCTGAACCACCGCCCCAACGGCTGACACGGTGAGTCCTCCGGGTTTTGCCTGATCCTGAAACAGAGAAGGCAAGTGGCCCGTGCCCAAGTGGCTCAACACCCCAGCGGTTGGCATGGACGCACAGTGCCAAGGGGACAACGATCACCTGCCCGAACCGTGACAGGCACTTCGAGGCCGGTTGCCCTGAACATCGTGCAGGGCGTCCGGGTGGCTGCGGAGCGGAATCGGACGCAACCCGTCAATGTCGGGCCTGACCCTGTTGGGCGACATGGAGGCCTTTTTCATGGCGTTTGGATATCTCCTCCCCCCTGGTGCAAGGTAGGGGACCGATTTGCCGTTGAGGAGGCTATCCGATGGGGTCCGTGAAGATCCCGACCCGCATCCTAGCCACATGCCTGTGCCTGCTCCTGGCCATGCCGGTGCCCGGTACGGCCTGGGAATCCCGGTCGGAGCCCCTGCCGGTCGGGGCCAAGGCCCGTCTGGGGCGGGGCACGATTGTGGTCATGCGGTATTCGCCGGACGGCACGCTCCTGGCGGTTGGGAGCAGTGTTGGCATCTGGCTGTATGATGCCCGAACCCACGAAGTTGAAGCCCTGCTCACCAGCCATGCGAGGGCGGTCGACAGTGTGGCCTTCAGTCCCGATGGACGGACCCTGGCCAGCGGCAGCGGGAACGGCATCGTCCACCTCTGGGACGTGGCCGCGGGCACCCTCCGGTACACTCTGGAGGGCCATGCAGGTGGGATCGGCAGCGTGGCCTTCAGTCCCGACGGCCAGACCCTGGCCAGCGGCAATTTGAAAACCGTCCACCTCTGGGACGTAGCCACGGGCACCCTCCAACACACCCTGAAGGGCCATGTAGGCGGAGTCTACAGTGTGGCCTTCAGTCCCGATGGACAGACCTTGGTCAGCGGCAACGGGGATGGCACCGTCCGCCTGTGGGATGCAACCACGGGCACTCTCCGACTCACTCTGGAGGGTCATACGGACTGGGTTGGCATCTTAGCTTTCAGTCCCGACGGTCGGATTCTTGCCAGCGGCAGCGGGGACGGCACCGTCCGCCTGTGGGACGCGGCCACGGGCACCCTTCGGCATGCCCTGGAGGGCCGGGCTCGCAACGTGACCTTCAGCCCCGATGGCCGGACCTTGGCCATTGGCGGGTCCGCCGTCCGCCTGTGGGATACAGCCACAGGCACCATCCGAACTTTCCTGGATTACTTTTTTGGGGGTTGGGTTACCGTGGCCTTCAGCCCCGATGGTCGCACCTTGGCCATCGGCGATGGTGGTGCCCAAACCGTCCACCTGTGGGACGTGGCCGGGGCCACCCTCTCCACCATCCAACCCACCTTCCGACACACCCTGAAGGGCCATGCAGGCGAGGTCTACAGCGTAGCCTTCAGTCCCGACGGGCAGACCCTGGCCAGCAGCGATGGTGCCCAA
>CAZMKQ010000004.1:20631-43013 GCA_964566955.1 uncultured Caldilineaceae bacterium
CCCGACGGGCAGACCCTCGCCAGCGGGAGCATGAATGGCACCGTCCTGTTGTGGGACGTGGCCACGGGCATCCTCCGGCACACCTTGCAGGGTCATGCGGATTGGGTCACCAGCGTGGCCTTCAGTCCCGACGGACAGACCCTGGCCAGCGGCAGTCTGGACGGCACCGTCCTGTTGTGGGATGTGGCCGCGGGAACGGATTCGCCCCCGGCTCCGGGAACTTCCGCAACGAATGCCGAGAGGTAGGGAGGATTGGGATGACGGTGACGGTCAACGACACGAACAGGGAGATGTGCGACGTGGAAAACACGAAGGTGGACGGATTGGGTTAAGTGGGCTACCGCGTGACACGACAGACCCACGAGGCACCGGAGGCACCGTCCATTTCCGGGACAGGAGAGAGCCCAACCGGCAGGTGGGCCAAGGCTGGGGCACATGGATGCGGGCCCGTTCCGCTGCGCGTGTTCCCCAGTGGGGATACCGAGCGCGGCAGGGGACTTAGCTGCCTGACGATGCCACCCAACAAAGAGATGGGAGACGACTTGGTTGGAGGGTTGGTTCGGTGGATGCACCTGACGCGGGGGAGTCTACGGCAGGGCAACACAACCTCCTGCATCTGATGACAGACACCACGGCCTGAGGCGCACGGACGGACCGGTTTCGAACGCGGGGGAGGCCGATGACAGTCCTGCACTTGCAACAACGAAAGGGAAACTGTGCCGACCGAGTCCATCGTACGGCTCGGGGGACAACCATGATGTGGGCTTCGGCCGGTCGAGTCGAAGCATCAACCGGCGATGTATGGGTTGCTCAGGCAGCGGCAAAGGACAAAGCCGTGACCACAATCAACAGAGGCCTGACCTTCGCCTCAGATTGAATCTTTCCTGCCATCCTCCGAATTGCAGTGGTCCGTGCGCGACAATCCGTCTTCCAGCCGTGCATTGGATTGATCGGCCAACACATTCCTGTCCGACAATCCTCAGGGCGAGGCCAAGCCCCGGGACGGGATCGGAGTCCACCAAGAAGGGGACGCCATTATCGTGAGGTTGGCCTGCAACGAGAAGCTCCGACGCAAGATCGCGGAAACATGCACCGCGCCTTCCACCGGGCGCGGTGGCATCGCTCTCCTTGGCAGTGCGCTTCCTCTGTGACCGGGGACTGCAGAGCCCACACCAGTGGACAGCCGTCTACCGACAGGGCTTGCATCTTCATATGCGGTACACCACCAAGCTTCTTTTGTTTGGCTCGGGCATCCCGCTGGCCACCGGTCTCTACACCCATCAGACGGACCACTGGGCGGGACGATACCGTGTATCACGCCAGAGCGATCGCACCCTTCGTTTCCGGTGGTGCCTCCGAATCCACTCCGCTTCGGGATTTGCAGCGGGAGGTTCCGCTACTGATCGGGTACACGCGGTCACTTCTCAACCGAAGAACGCACTGAGATCATCGTACGGTTCCCTGACAGGGTCACACGCCTCCGGAGTCCGGTCCGCGGCGCAGACATCGAGAGTCGGTGCCGTAAACCGAGAATCGATCAGGTACAAACAATAGGATCCCCAGTAGGTCACAAAGAGCTCGCGTTCCCGCCAGGGGATCACGGTCAGCAGTGTGCGACCGTGATCGTCAGGTGCACGCCCCCGCAGCTCCAGAATGCCTCCGAGCTGTATGGTGGTCCCGCTGCACTCCCACTTCATGTCGGGCTCTTCGATATAAAAGGGATCGGGCCGGGTCACCTTCACGCGATGGCTGGTCGCCTGCAGGGTGTCCCACAGGCGGTGATCCGGCGTCAGCGTCGGTTCGAGCAGGGGCATGGCCAGGCCAAGCGTCCGGATCCGGGGCGCATTGGCCAGGAAGTCCTTGGGCCAAGCCGTCAGGTTGAGCGCGCGCAGGTACAGATGGGTCAGATGCGGTGCCTCAGCCAGAAAGCCTGCCGGCAGGAACTCGACCCCATGCACATCGATTTCCAGGTTCCACAGGCGAGATGTCTCTGCCAGAAAATCCTCGGGGAGCGCATCCACCTGTTGCAGGTCGATCTTTAAGTCAATCAGGTTGGGGGACTGGGAAAGGAAGCCTTGGGGCAGGGCCGGCACGTTGTTGGCCCGCAGCCGGATCGTCTCGAGGTGTGGATGACGGGCAAGGAAGTCGGTCGGCAGGGCCGACACACTACTGGCATCCAGATTCAGGTACCTGAGTTGCGGGGAACCGGACAGGAACCCCGGTGGAAACGATGTGACGTACCTCAAAGGCTCCAGATCAAGATGCCGCAGGCGGGGAGCATGAATCAGGAAATTGGCGGGGAGGGACCTGATGTGCAGCTTTGCCGGACGATATGGGAATCTGGAATAATCAGTCGAAGCTTCCAGTTCCAGAGTCTCCAGACGGGGGACATGGCCCAGGAAGGAGGACGGGAAGGCCTGCAGCGTAGGCACGTGCAAGCGGAGCTCGACCAGACTCGGAGTATGGGTCAGGAAACCCTCCGGAAACGATGTCAACGCGGAAAAGGCAGCATGATCGCCGACATCCAGATGGAAGATCTCCAGGCGCGGGGCATGGGTCAGGAAACCCTCCGGGAGCGATGCCAAGGAGAGGGCATTCAGGTACAGGACTTCCAGGTGCGGTGCGTACACCAAGAAATCCCAAGGCAGGGCAGAACGATCCGTATTCATCCGCAACTCCGTCACCCGGTCCAGGAACCGGGTCGGCAGGGATGTCGCATCCCCCGTATCAACCCGCACCTGCCGCAGCTCCGGGACGGGTCCCAGCAGATCGGGCGGAATGTGGCTCAGGTGGTCCGCCTGCAGAGACAGCGAAGCCAGACGGGGCGTATGCGCCAGGAAGCCGTCCGGCAGTCTCAGCGCCTCACCGTGCAATGCGAGGTGGGTCAGTTCAGAGGCCTCGGCCAGCAGTTGCGCGGGTGGCTGCTGGTCGCCCACGGCCAAGGTCAGGCGAGTGAGCCGGGGGAGGTGCGGCAGAACCCCGGTCTCCAGCCCCTGCAAGCCCCCGAGTTCGACATGCAGCTCGGACAGGATCGGGGTGTGGAGGCGCAGGGCGCGGTCCAGACAAACCAATTCCCTCTCCGCCGCGGCCATGCGCACCGCGATGTGCCGCAGGAGCGGGACGGGTGCCAGCAATTCCGGTGTTGCACAGGGTTCGAATCCCCTCTTGATCGTCAGGTGGGTGAGCCGGGGCACGGTCGCCAGAAACGTCTCCGGCAGGGGAGTGGAGGACATCACGGTCAGGTGGGTTAGGCGCGGGGTATGGGCCAGCAGCGGGACCAGTGCTGCCGCCGGATGCCTGCCCTCCAGCAGCAGGGATTCCAGATGGGGGGTGTGCACCAGCAGGTTGACCGGCGGGTCCGCGTCCTGGCGGGCATCATCTCCCAGGGACAGATGGGTCAGCCGCGGGGTGTACCGAAACAGGTCGGCCGGCAGTTCTTCCAGAGTGGTCTCCGCCATCCGCAGGGTCTGCAGGCGGGGGGTATGGGCCAGCAGCTCGGCGGCGTAGGTGGCTCTTGGGGCAGACACCTGCAATGCGGCGAGGTTGGTCAGGCCCAGCAGGTCGTGCCGCGCAAAATCCATGCCCCAGCTCGGGGCATGGAGGGACAGGTTGCGGATGAGGGCCAGATGGGTCCAATCCACCTGCGTGCAGGACACCGGGATGTCTTCCAACGTTTGCACGGCCGCCAGAATACCGGCCCGAATGTTCCAATGGCGATCGCACACTCGGGGCTCGGTGCCGGCCAGGGGCCAGGCCAGGACCGTGCGGTACCCGAGATACTCCACCCCGTCCACGCCTGGATCGTCCACGTAGCGCACATGGCCCGCGGTGTCCACGCGCATCCGAAACACCCGGCGGTCGGAGGGGTCGGTACGGGGTGTGCCGTCCGCCTGCACAGGTTGTGCACTGACCTCCCAGGTGACAGCCAGGGCAGGTCGGAAGCCTGCGGGCACGGTCAGCAACGTCTCCGGTTGATCCCGCACCAGGAACTGCACCGGGGAGCGGACGGACTGGAAGGTCGCGTACACCACGCCTCCCTCCCGCTTCAGGTGGAAGGTGCCGGCGTGGTTCTCCGTCAGGTTGCTGTAGGGACCCGTGACCTCGACCGCGGACGGAAGGGCCTGGTCTTGGGCGATGACCGGAGTGGCGGCCCACAGCCACCCTAAGCCCAGACACAGAAGCAACGACACCACCCTCCAAGCGGAAGGCCATCTACCTGTCGGGCCGGCCGGTTCGGCATGGCGCGGCACCAGTGGCATGGGACGTTTCCTCATGGCGGGCAGGGGTCCGGTGTTCCCCATTCTACCGACTTGTGCCGTACCGCAAATTGGTTGGCAGGGACCCCGTGTGGACTTCATTGCGGCCCGGTTCAAGATTGCCATTGGCATCCCCACGCGTGAACAAAGGTCCCGTCGTCAGGCCATGGCGCCCGCCATCAGATGCAGGAAGGGGTACATCCCCACCGCCAACTTTCGTCCTTCCCCTGCCATACAGGACCAGTACCGCGCTGATCCAGATCGGTGAACCAGCTTTCCCAGTTGACACGGGGCCCTATCATCAGCGCATCCAAGCGACAAGCCGATGAAGTCCACGATCACCGATACTGGATCCGCACGCGGCCAAGGTACCGGGGGAGAGGCACTGTTGCGCCGCCAAGCGTCGAGGCGTATCAGACCATATTCCGATACACCACCTTCATAATGCAGAAAGTTAACCGGAACCATGATTCAAAGTAGAGGCCACGGGCCTTTGCCGGGGCTGGCCCACATTGGACGGCCCGGAGGCCATTGACCAAGGCAAGTTGCCGGGCTCCTTGGAAGCCATGCGTGCAAGGATAGAAACATGCTGTACAACTTGTGCGGAAGGAGGCAGTACCGCGATCCGAAAGTTCAGGCTTGTTGCCAGGACGGAACGGGACACGTCAGTCAACCCAAGCCCCGACGACCTTGCCGGTCGGAGCGGCGCAACCGCTCACATGGCTGAAACGCTCCCCTTTAGAATCGGAACGATTGGCCCCTTGCATCCTGGGAGCAGCTCATATCCGCCTGTCGGCTCCGTGGTATCCCGGGAGCGCGTCCTTGCGACCGTGCCTGCCGGTCTACCCGGTCGTCGACAAAGACCATGTCTGCCGCAGAGGAACTCCCTATGTCAATCCATGTCCTGTCGGCCGATCTGACAGGGGGATGGCCTTTCGCTCGGAGAGTGCTGACGCTGCTGTGTCTGGGTTGGCTGTGGACCACCCCGGTCACCGCCCAGGACCAAGCCCCTCCACCCTCGATTGAGATCACGGGCCCCTACCACAACCTGGCGGAGAACCACGCCGGTACCTTCCACCTGAGGCGGGAGGGGGGTGTCGTATACGCAACCTTTCAAACTGACCGCTCCCCGGTCCAGTTCCTGGCCCGGGACCAACCGGAGGTGCTGCTGACCGTGCCCGCAGACTTCCGGCCCGCCGTGGATGTCACCTGGGAGGTCAATGCCGAGCCGGTCCTGCCGGACGGTACGCCCCTTCCCGATCAGCCCGAGCGCCGGGTGTTCCGGATGCGCGTGGACACCGCGGGCCAAGTGCGCTACGTGGACGATGCAGGTGTGGACGGGGCGGGATATCTCGGGTACCACACGGCCCTGGCCTGGCCCCTGGCCGACACCGAACCCCGGTTGTGCGATCGCCATCGAAACATCCGGGAGGGCATTCTAGCGGCCTTGCAGGTCCTGGAAGATGCCTCCCTGCCCTGCTCGCAGGTGGCCTGGAGCCATCTGGCCGGCATCCGCACCCTGTCCCTGGATACCGGGACGGAGGGTATTGCACGACACGATCTGCTGGGGCTGACCAACCTCGCCGCATTGCGGATGCCGTCCATACACAGAACCACCTACCCCAACGACCTGCTGGCCCACACCCCCCGTCTGCAGACACTGCAGATAAAGGGAAGCGACCTGGAAGACCTGCCGGACGAGCTGTTCCGGCACACCCCGCTGCTGACACATCTGTCCCTAGGGAGAGATTCCCGCCGGGACATGAATCTGCCGGGCGACCTGCTGGTACATACCCCCCATCTGGACTCCCTGCAGCTGGAGGGCCGGCATCCGGCGGAGCTGGCCCAACAACTGATGGCCCACATCCCACGCCTGACCCGGCTGACCGTGACGCCCTCCACTCCCCTGCCGGAGACATTCCTGGCGGCCGTGCCCCATCTGACCCACCTGACGATCCAGGAGAAGTTTGAGCCCTGCGCGACACCGAACCTGCTGGCACCCGTACCGAACCTGCAGCTCTTCGCGGTGCACATGGTTGCGGATTCCGCCTCCCTGGCCTGCCTGGAACGTGCCCTGCGCCTTCACACACCGGTCCTGGGAGAGCTGCATGTCGAACTTTGGGACTTGCGAGACTTGGACCCCGAGGTGCTGCCAAACCTGCCCCGGCTCACCCATCTGACCTTGGATGTGGGAGGCCTGTCTCAACTATCCCCGCAACTGCTGGCCGAGGTTTCCGAACTGACCCACCTCGCGTTGCACGGCGCACCACAGGACACATCCCTGACGCTACCGAACGGATTCTTCGCGCATACGCCCCGACTGACCGTCCTGTCCCTGCACGCGAACCGCCTGCAGGACTTGCCCCCCGACCTGCTGGCACCCCTGTCGGACCTGCAGCAGGTGCAGCTCACCACAGAGGACATGACCGACCTGCCGACTTGGTTTCTGGACCAGGTGACGGAGCTGCGAGTAGCCGGGAGAAATCTGATCCCGCCAGCGGATTTCCCGATGCATACTCCGCGCCTGGAAGTCCTGCACCTAGCCTCATACTCCCTGACATCCTTCCCGGAGCATTTCCTGACCTATGCCCCGCGACTGGTCGAGCTCCGCCTGCATGTGCCTGAGTTGCAGGCCTTGCCGGCGGCCTTCCTGGCCCATGCCCCACGCCTGGAAGTGTTGCACTTGGGTACCTCCGAGTACTCTCTCGCACTGCATTCTTTACCGGAAGGGTTCCTGACTTACGCACCGAATCTGGTTGACCTCTACCTGCTCGCACCTGCGCTGTGGACCTTGCCGCCCTCATTTCTGGCTCATGCCCCCCGCCTGGAAAAACTGACACTGGCACATGGGTACGAACCCTCCCCACCTTATCCCAGGGTAAAGCTGCCAATCAGGGGCCTCCCCGCCAATTTCCTGGCCAACGCCCCCAGCCTGAGGTATCTCGATCTGGAGTCCTTGGGGGATGTCGTTGGATTCCCTCAGAGGTTTCTGGCCCATGCCCCGCAACTCCGATACCTGAACCTGGACGCCAACGAAGCGAAGGCTCTGCCAGCCGACTTCCTCACCCGACATCCACACCTCGAAACGGTCTGGATACGGGCCCAAAACGTTCCGGACCTGCCCCGCGGGTTCCTGTCCCAATCCCCCAACCTGGTTGAACTGAAGCTCGACCTGCAGCGGGTGGATGCGCTACCCGCTGGCTTTCTCGCGGAGACGCCCCGCCTGCGGAACGCGGCGATCGATGTGCATCGGGTTGAGGCCCTGCCGACGGGCTTCCTGACCGATGTGCCACACCTGGCCTCCCTAAACCTGCGCGCACACAACCTGACGGTCTGGCCCTCGGATTTCCTGACCCATGCTCCCCGCATCCAGACGCTCGGTTTGGCCATGCCCCAGCTTGAACCGACGCTGACGCCGGACCACCGTCTGTGGGACACCCTGCAGACCACCGGCCTGCGCGTGAAGGTGACCCGGCCCGATCCGTTCTATTTCCCGGATCATGACTTCAAGTGGCAGTGCATTCCGTCCACCATCCGGGTCGGCGACATACTGGAGGTGAAGGGACACGAATACGACGACAACGGCGACATGCTGTTGCGCGTATCCCACTGGCGGGAACGCGAGCTCTTTGTGGATTACTTTAATTTGGCCTGTCCGTACCTGATCGATGCCCGCTTCACGGCACCGACGTTCGAGGTCTGTGCCGCCAACAGGGATCCGGACGAGTGTGTCCCGCTCAGTGAACGGTACGGATATGTCATGGATGCGATCTACGGTTGAAAGGTGACCATGTGTTCACGGTCCGGCGATGTGAATCCATGGCCAACCCAGGACGGGGCAGAGCCGGGTGCGGAGTGATTGACGATTGCCAAGAGCCAGGGACCACTACCCGGGGAATCCCATCCCCGCGCGGGACTCTCGTGTTCCCATCCACTTGCAGGAAACGGCCGTTCAGCAACGGTATCGAAGTCAAGCCTCGTTGGACGCAGCGACAGGTTTCGATTGCCACCGGGCCTTCGTGTCCGTGCGGGGACGCCGACGGCAATCTGGAACCGGCCGCAGCGAAACCCACGCGGGCTGCCAGCACGGCGCGGGTCGGTAGAATGGGGAAGACTGGTCCCCCTGCCCGCCATGAGTCAACATCCCATGCCCCCAGCGCCGCGCCATGCCGGACCGAACGGGCCGACGGAAAGATGGCCTTCCGCCCAGAAGGTGCTGACGCTGCTGCTGTGTCTGGGCCTGGGATGGCTGTGGGCCGCCGCCTCGGTCGTTGCCCAGGACCAGGTTCCTCCACCACCCGTGGTTGAAGCCACGGGTCCCTACCTCAACCTGGCGGAGAACCACAACGGCACCTTCCACCTGCGGCGGGAAGGGGGCGTGGTGTACGCGACCTTCCAGACCGACCGCTCCCCGGTGCGGTTCCTGGCCCGGGACCAACCAAAGGTGTTGTTCACCGTGCCCGCAGGCTTCCGGCCCGCCGTGGACGTCACCTGGGAGGTCAGCGCCCGGCCCGTGCGGACGGACGGCACGCCCCTTCCCGGCACCGCCGAGCGCCCGGTGTTCCGGATGCGCGTGGACACCGCGGGCCAGGTGCGCTACGTGGACGATGCGGGCGTGGACGGGGCGGGGCATCTCGGGTACGACACGGCCTTGGCCTGGCCCCTGGCCGGCACCAAACCCCGGGTGTGCGACCGCCATCGGTATATCCAGGACGGCATTCTGGCAGCCGTGCAGGTCCTGGAAGATGTCCGGGTGCCCTGCACGCAGGTAGCCTGGAGCCATTTGGCCCGCATTCGGACCCTGTCCCTGGATGTCTATAGCAGGAATTTTGCGCGGCACGACCTGCTGGGCCTGACCAACCTTGCCGTGTTGCAGGTTTCTGGAGGGGATGCCATCTATCCCGACGACCTGCTGGCCCACACGCCCCGGTTGCAAACCCTGTGGAGCAAGCGGAACGCTCTGGAAGACCTGCCAGCCAATCTGTTCCGCTACACCCCGCGGCTGACCCATCTGTCCCTGGGGAATGATTACCGCTGGGACCTGGATCTGCCAGGCACCCTGCTGCTGCACACCCCCCATCTGGAATCCCTGCAGCTGGAGGGCAGATATCCGGTGGAGCTGGCCCAACAACTGCTGGCCCACACACCGCATCTGACCCGCCTGACCATGACATCCTTCACCCCCCTGCCGGAGACGTTCCTGGCGACCGTGCCCCGGCTCACCCACCTGACAGTCGGAGACGGCCTGGCCCCCTGTGCGACACCGGACCTGCTGGCCCCCGTACCGGACCTGCGGCACTTCACGGTGCGCATGGCCGCGGAGGACGGGAAACTGGCCTGTCTGGATCGTGCCTTGCGCCTCCACACGCCGGCCCTGGCCGAGCTACATCTCGAGCTCCGGGACCTGCAGGGGCTGGAGGCCGGGGTCCTGCCGCATCTCCCCCGGCTTACCCGTCTGACCCTGGATGTGGGCGGCCTAACTCGCCTGCCCGCGCAACTGTTGGCCGAAGCCCCCGAACTGACCCACCTCGCCCTGCAGGGTGGGACTCCGGGACTGACAGCCGATTTCCTGGCGCATACGCCCCACCTGACTTCGCTGTCCCTCAAGGCGGGAAACCTGAAGAACATTCCGCCCGACCTGCTGGCGCCCGTCCCGGAGCTGCGGCAGGTGCGGGTTGACACGGGGGATGCGACATCCATGCCGGCCCGGTTCCTGGAACGGGTGACGGAGCTGCGGATGGACACGGGGCGTTCGGCCCTGCCTTGGGATTTCCTGGTGCACGCCCCGCACCTGGAGGTCCTGCACTTGACGGCCCACTTCTTGGTATCGCTCCCGGAGGGGTTCCTGGTCCATGCCCCCCGTCTAGAGACCTTTCGCCTGGATGCCGGTCATGATTCTTCCGATTCCGCACTGACATCGTTCCCGGAGGGGTTCCTGACCCATGCCCCGAGCCTGGTCGAGCTCCGCCTGCGCGTGCCGTTGTTGCAGGCCTTCCCGTCCTCCTTCCTGGGCCATGTTCCCCACCTGGAGACCCTGGAACTGGAAACCACGTACGATCATCCTTCACTCTACAGGAAGATCCTGCCTGTCACGTCCCTCCCCGCCAACTTCCTGATCCACGCCCCCCGCCTGCGGCATCTTGATCTGGAGCCCCTGGGGCATGTCAAGGCCTTCCCGCTAGGGTTCCTGTCCGGTTCCCCGCAACTCCGGTACCTGAACCTGGACGCCAATGAAGCGAAGGCCCTGCCGTCCGGCTTCCTCGGCCGGCATCCACACCTCGAGACGATCCGGCTGCGGGCCAACCACATTGCGGCTCTGCCCCGGGGCTTCCTGTCCCAATCCCCCCGCCTAGCTGACCTGAAGCTGGATCTGCAGCGGGTGGAGGCCTTGCCCGAGGGCCTGCTCGCCGACACGCCCCGCCTGTGGAACCTGGAAATTGATGTGCACGGGGTCGCGGCCCTGCCGCCGGGCTTCCTGGCCCATGCACCGCATCTGGCCCATCTGAACCTACGCGCGCTCAATCTGACGGCCTGGCCCGCGGACTTCCTGGCCCATGCGCCCCGCATCCAGACGCTGGGTTTGGCCATGCCCCTGCTCGAACCGACGCTGACGCCGGAGCACCGCCTGTGGGAGACCCTGCAGGCGACCAGCCTGCGCGTAAAGGTGTCCCAGCCCGACTCTGTCTGGGAACCCGCCCCGTATTGCCAGGGGGATTTCAGGCTCGGAGACATTCTGGAGGTAAAGGAACGCGCACCGGACGACCACGGCCGCCTGCTGTTGCTCGTATCCCCCTGGCAGGAACGCGAGCTCTTTGCGCTTTGGTGGCACGTGCCCTACTGGCGGGAACGCGGACACTTTGTGACCTACTGGGAGTACCACTGTCTGTACCTGCTCGATGCCCGGTTTACGGCCCCGACCTTGGAGGTCTGCGTCGCCGACCGGGATCCGGATATGTGTATTCCAGAGCGGGAACGGTTGGAGGAGCCCGACCCCGAATGGGACCGCGAACCCGAAGAGGGCTACGGTTGAGAGGCGACCACGTGTGCCCGGTTCGGTAGTGGCGCCTCCCGCGGCCAATCCCAAGCGGGGCCCAGCGAGCCACGGATGGACAACCCGGAGTCCGCGTGCGGGACACTGTCGGCGGCACCGGCGGGATGCTTGACGACGGTCGGAGTTGGGAGGCCCCATGCGCAACACCCCAGCCCCGTGCTCGGGGCCCCGGCATTTCCCACCCGCCTAGAGGCTCTGGCAGTCCCGGTTGGGGGCCGCGGGTCGCCCCCCGTCTCCGCATCACGGGTTCCCGCAGGCTTTCAGGAAGCGCGCGAGCAGGTTCGGCCGGTCGGCGGGATCCATCACCGACACGGCACAACCCCGATGATCCCGCACCTCGCGCAGGTTGGGCGTGTCGGTTTGGAAATCCACGGGCAGGGCGGTCAGGCGCGGGGTATCCAGGGTCAGATGCTCCAGTTCGGGAACTTGGGCCAGCAGGCCCGGCAGCAGTTCCACCAAACCTGAAGGAACCTCCACGTCCTTGACTTCCAGTCCGGGGGGCAGGAAGAACAGGCCTTCCGGATCCACATCCCGCAATACCAGTCGCCGCAATTCGGGTGCGTGGGCCAAAAAGCCCGGCGGCAAACGTAGGCGGGAGCTAGACAGGTCCAGGGCTTCCAGGGCCGGGATATGGAATAGGAAGTCGGCGGGCACCGCGGGAAACCAGACATCGCCCTGCAGGACGAGTGTCTGCAGGCCGGTCAGGCCGATCAGGTCGTGGGCCTGCAGCGGCGGCGTACCCTCAAGGGTGGCCGCGGGCTTCAGGTCCAAACGCTTCACGGAAGCCAAATCCGTCCACGTGATCTCCGCACAGGAATCCCGGGCGAGGCCCGGTCTGCGCAAGGCCGCCTGCACCCAGGGATGGCGCTGGCACACGTCGGCGCCCGCGGTCCAGGTCATCGTGGTCGCGTGGACCAGGGGTTCGGCCCCGGTCTGCGCCCGCACCGCCCAGAAGCGCACCGTCCCCTGCGGCCGCACTTCCAGCGGCCGGGGGTGACAGCCGGCCTTGTCCACCGCCACGGACCGATGCACGGTCCGCGCCGGCCGGAAGCCCGCCGGTACCGTGAACAGGACCGAGGAGGGCGGAACCCCGTGCCGGCCCGTCACGGTCGCCGTCACCAGCGTGCCGTCCCGCCGCAGACTGTATGTCCCCGTCCCCCCGCCCCCGGGCGCAACATAGGTTCCCCGGACCTCCATCCATTCCGGATCCGCGGTGCGCCACACGGCCGTGGCCGCAAAGCCGACTTGGCGCGGCGGGTTCACTTGTGTCACCCGGCCGTCCCGGTGCACCCGAAGTTCCAGGACGGCCCCGCCCGCGGCTTCCGGATCGTCCTCGTCCCCGACCGGGACCTGCGCCGTGACCGGCACCGTCCAAGTCGCCGCCGCCACCGGGCGGAAGCCCGTCGGCACCGTGAACAGGTGTGCGGACCCGGTGCCCAACCCGTCCACGGGCGGGACAGCCAGGGTTGCCGTGACGGTGTCCCCCTGGCGCTCCAGGCGGACGGATCCCGCACCCGCTGCCGCCGGGAACGTCCCCGTCATGAGGAGCGGGAGCGTCCCCTCCGCGATCCAGGTGATGGCGGTGCGGTACCCCGCATACCCCGCGCCGTCGAGGGTCGGCGCGTCCAGGTGGTGCACCGTCCCGTCCGGCCGCGCCTCCAGGATCACGGTCACCGCCGGGGCCTCCGGCAAGGGCCGGCCCCCTGCGGTCATCGGCCGGGCCGCCGTCGTCCAGGTTATCGGCCACGGCGGCCGGTAACCCTCGGGCAGCCGGAACAGCGGGTGCGGAGGCGCACCCTGTCCCACCGGGGCGCGGTGCACGGCCAGGGTGGCCGTCACCTGCCGTCCCTCGCGCAGGACACGGTACTGTCCCCCCCAGTGTGCCGCCTGATCGGTGTAGACGCCGCCGACCGGCGGGATACCCGATTGGTTGAACTGTTCCCCTGCCGGGGGCGTGGGGTCCGTCAAGCGGTTGCCGGTGAAGTTCAGTTCCCTCAATTGGAGGAGAGACTCCAGTGACGTCGGGATGGAACCTGTCAGCCGGTTGCGGCTCAAGTCCAGTTCCCGCAGGTGGCCCAGCTGCCCCAGTTGCGGTGGGATGGTTCCCGTCAACTGGTTGTACCCCAGATTCAACCATTCCAGTCGGCACAGTCGACCCAGTTGCGAAGGCATGGATCCCGTCAATCCGTTGTCGCTCAAGTCCAGTCCTTGCAGGTGGCCCAGCTGCCCCAGTTCCGGTGGGATGGTTCCGGTCAATTCGTTGTAGCTCAAGTCCAGGACCTGCAATTGGCCCAACTGCCCCAGTTCCGGTGGGATGGACCCCGTCAATTGGTTGAGGCCCAAATTCAGTCCTTGCAGGTGGCCCAGCTGCCCCAGTTGTGGCGGGATGGACCCTGTCAATTGGTTGCGGCCCAAATCCAGTTCCCGCAGTTGGCTCAGTTGCCCCAGTTGCGGCGGGATGGACCCAGCCAGGGGGAGCGACCAGGCATCTTCAATCTTCACCACCCGTCCGGAAAACGGGTCCACGCGCACGCCTTCAAACAACCCGAGCGGACGGTCGCGTTGCCAAGTGTGAAGCGCGTCCGTGTTGGCGCCCCGCAACACGTCCCGGGCGGCCAGCAGCACCTCCCGGTCGCAGTCCGGGCCGGACGAGGGCTTGGTTGGGGGACAACGCCGGTCCATGGAGTCGGTGGGAACAGGGTCCGCTACGGCCTGGCCGGTGGCGGTAGGCAGCACCGCAGGATCCACGGGCACGGCCGTCGGTGACGGCCCGGGACCGGGCGATCGGCCGCAGGCCCCGCACAGCAGGGCCAGTGTCACTGCAGCCAGCTTCCACTTCCGGCAGTCCATGCTCAACTCCCCCGATAACAGAACAGATCCCTGCCATCTCCCTCCCGCCTGGCATCCGAGGCGGAAATCCCCGGGGCCGGAGGCGAACTCGACCCCACGGTCAGGTCTCACAACAGGACGGTACCATCCATGCTGCCGCTGGCCAGGGTCCGACCATCGGGACTGCAGGCCACGCTGTCGACCGCCTCCGCATGGCCAGTGAACAGGGACTCGACTTCGCGGGTCCGGACCTCATACTGCCAGATGCCCAAGTCGCCTCCGACCGGCAGGGGCTCGACCTGGGATCCCCAGACTGCACCGAGCGCGGCCGGCAGAGCCAGGAACAGGAACGGGCATACGGCCAGGATTCGGGTCGGGATCTTCACGACCCATGTCGGGCAGCTTCCTCCACGACAAATCGGTTCCCTACCTTGCACCAGAGAAAGCAGATATTCAAACGCTCCGCTTGGGGTGGGAAGTGACGGGTGACGTCCAAACCCGGCTCCGCAGTCGTCCGAGGGACCCATTCGGTCCGCATGCCTGTTGGAATCCCCTGCACGATGTTCAGGATGATCCGTCCCCAAAGGCTCGTTACGGTCCGGGCATGTGTAGTTGTCCTCCCGACCCGCGTGTCCAGCGCGCGTGACAGTCGTGCCGGTACTGGCAGGCCCCGGTTCAATACATGCGAAACAGTGGGCCGGAGGGTTGGCGCGGACGCGTCCGGGTGCGGCTGCCCCGACACGTTAGTAACCGAAGGCGAGGATGTTCAACTTCCCGCACCGGATGGCGACGGCCATGGACACTACCCAGTGCATGAAACTTTATGCGCGCGGTGGATGCCGGTCCAAGCCCCGGCATCCACGAAACGGCAGTCGTATCCCATTCCACACGGTTGCCGGCCGGTCCGGGCCAAGGCGTAGAATCCGGGACCGGGCGATTGCCTCCGGGGCGTTTCCCACCTCCGCAAACCTGCATTGGCAATGCGTTGCCGCCACCGTACCCGGCAGTCCGCCCCGAGAAACCTACCTGTGCCTCTCTCTGGTTTGTCCCCCAACCTGGCCAGCCGACGGCCTTCCGCCCGGAAGGTACTGTCGCTGCTGCTGTATCTGGGCCTGGGGTGGCTGTGGGCCACCCCGGTCGCCGCCCAGGACCAGGTCTCCCCGCCCGCGGTTGAGGCCACGGGTCCCTACCGCAACCTGGCGGAGAACCACGACGGCACCTTCCACCTGCGGCGGGAGGAGGGAATGGTGTACGCGACCTTCCAGACCGACCGCTCCCCGGTGCGGTTCCTGGCCCGGGACCAACCAAAGGTGTTGTTCACCGTGCCCGCAGGCTTCCGGCCCGCCGTGGACGTCACCTGGGAGGTCAGCGCCCGGCCCGTGCGGACGGACGGCACGCCCCTTCCCGGCACCGCCGAGCGCCCGGTGTTCCGGATGCGCGTGGACACCGCGGGCCAGGTGCGCTACGTGGACGATGCGGGTGTGGACGGAGCGGGGTATCTCGGGTACGACACGGCCCTGGCCTGGCCCCTGGCCGGCACCGAACCCCGATTGTGCGATCGCCATCGAAACGTCCGAGACGGCATTCTGGCGGCCTTGCAGGTCTTGGAGGATGCCTCCCTGCCCTGCTCGCAGGTAGCCTGGAGTCATCTGGCCAGCATCCGCACCCTGTCCCTGGATACCGGGACGGAGGGTATTGCACGACACGATCTGCTGGGGCTGACCAACCTCACTGCATTGCGGATGCCGTCCATACACAGAACCACCTACCCCAACGACCTGTTGGCCCACACGCCCCGCCTGCAGACACTGCAGCTAAAGATGAGTGACCTGGAAGATCTGTCGGGCGACCTGTTCCGGTACACCCCGCTGATGACCCATCTGTCCCTGGGGAATGATTCCCGCTGGGACCTGTACCTGCCGGGCGACCTGCTGATGCACATCCCCCATCTGGACTCCCTGCAGCTGGAGGGCAGGCATCCGACGGAGCTGGCCCAACAACTGCTGGCCCACACCCCGCGCCTGACCCGGCTGACCGTGACCCCCGCCACTCCCCTGCCGGAGACGTTCCTGGCGACCGTGCCCCACCTGACCCACCTGACGATCCAGGAGGGGTTCGATCCCTGCGCGACACCGCAGCTGCTGGCCCCCGTCCCGCAACTGCGGCATGTCGCGGTGCACATGGCCACAGAGGCCGGGGAACTGGCCTGCCTGTCCCGCGCCCTGCGCCGCCACACGCCGGCCCTGACCGAACTGCATGTCGATCTCCAAGACCTGCAGGGCCTGGAGGACGAGATCCTGCCGGGCCTGCCCCGGCTCACCCGTCTGACCTTGGATGTGGGAGGCCTGACCCAACTACCCCCGCAACTGCTGGCCGAGATTCCCGAACTGACCCACCTCGCGTTGCATGGCGCACCACAGGACACGTCCCTGACGCTGCCGGAGGGCTTTTTCGCGCATACGCCCCGCCTGACCAATCTGTCCCTGCACGCGAACCGCCTGCAGGACTTGCCACCCGACCTGCTGGCGCCCCTGCTAGATCTGCAGCAGGTACAGCTCGTCACAGAGGATATGACAGCCCTGCCGACCTGGTTTCTGGACCGGGTAACGGAGCTGCGAGTAACGGAACCGCGGATGGACACGAAGAGTCGGATCCTGCCTCTGCCCGCGGATTTCCTGATGCACGCGCCGCGCCTGGAAGTCCTGCACCTGGACTCACTCTCACTCTCTCTGACATCCTTCCCGGAGCATTTCCTGACCTATGCGCCGCGACTGGTCGAACTCCGTCTGGATGTGCCCGAGTTGGAGGTCCTGCCGCCAGCCTTTCTGGCCCATGCCCCCCGTCTGGAGACCTTCCATCTGGATGCCGGTTATATTGCTCGCTCTTCCTCGCTAGGATCGTTGCCGGAGGGTTTCCTGACCCATGCTCCCCGCCTGGTTGAACTCTACCTGAGTGCACCGACACTGCAGTACTTGCCGCCGGCCTTTCTGGCCCATGCTCCCCGCCTGGAAAAACTGGAACTGGCACGTGGGCACAGCTATTCCTACCCTTATCCCAGGGTCATGCTGCCAATCTGGGGCCTCCCCGCCGATTTCCTGGCCCATGCCCCCCGCCTGCGGTATCTCGAGCTGGCGTCCTTGGGGCGTGTCAAGGCCTTCCCGCAAGGGTTTCTGTCCGGTTCCCCGCAACTCCGATACCTGAACCTGGACGCCAACGAAGCGGAGGCCCTGCCGGTCGACTTCCTCACCCGACATCCACACCTCGAAACGATCCGGATACGGGGCCAAAACGTGCCGGCCCTGCCCCGCGGGTTCCTGGCCCAATCCCCCAACCTGGTTGACCTGCAGCTCGACCTGCAGCGGGTGGAGGCCCTGCCCGAGGGCTTTCTCGCGGAGACGCCCCGCCTGCGGAACGCGGCGATCGATGTGCAGCGGGTGGAGGCCCTGCCAACAGGCTTCCTGGCCGATGTGCCGCATCTGGCCTTCCTGAACCTGCGCGCACACAACCTGACGGTCTGGCCCTCAGACTTCCTGACCCATGCCCCCCGCATCCAGACGCTCGGTTTGGCCATGCCCCAGCTTGAACCGACGCTGACCCCGGACCACCGTCTGTGGGACACCCTGCAGGCCACCGGCCTGCGCGTGAAGGTGACCCGGCCCGATCCGTTCTATTTCCCGGATCCTGACTTCAAGTGGCAGTGCATTCCGACCACCCTCCGGCTCGGCGACATTCTCGAGGTGGAGGGACGCGAACGCGACGAGGACGGCGACCTGCTGTTGCGCGTATCCCACTGGCGCGAACGCGAGCTCTTTGTGAATTACCGGATTTACCTGGCCCCCTGTCCGCACCTGATCGATGCCCGCTTCACGGCACCGACGTTCGAGGTCTGCGCCGCCAACAGGGATCCGGAAGAGTGTGTCCCGATCAGTGAACGGTACGGAGATGACTTGGATGACATGTACGGTTGAGAAGGACCATGTGTTCACGGTCCGACGACGTGAAGGCATGGCCCACCCGGGACGGGACAGACAGAGTGCGGGGTGCTTGACGATTGCCGGGTCCCAGGGTCCGCCACCGGGGAAGCCTGGTCCTGGATGTTGGCCGCCGGCCTTCCACCGCCGTCGGAAGGATGTCCCAGGGTTGACTAGCCGGTGACGATGGTCGGACACCCACGGCTCTTGGCTGCGGGAAAGCGCGGCCGTCCCGTGGTTCAATCTACCATCCTCATGATCATCTCCGAAGCACTGTTTCCCGCATGCATCCAGGATGGATGCAACCAAGGCCGGAGGGATCCATCACCGACACGGCACAACCCTTGAGATCTCCAACCTCAAACAGGCTGGGCCTGTCGTTTCGGAAATCGGCGGGCAAGGCGGTCAATTGTGGAGTGTCCAGGGTTCCAAACGTTGCAGCATAGGGACATGGGCCAGGATGTCCATCGGCAATCGCGGGTAGGGATTGGCCAAGTCATAGGCACGCACCTTCAAACCACGCGCCAAGGGTGGCGGCAGGAAAAGCCCTGGAACCCGAACTCGGGTCCAAATTATCCACAGAAGCCCCCGATCCGTCCATGTGACCTCCGCACAGGAATTCCGCTCCAGGATTCTCAGCGGGAAAAGCCTGCACCCGGGGATGGCGCTGGCCACATCGGCACCCATGGTCCAGGTCATCGTGGTTTCGTAGACCAGAGGCTCATCCCCAGCTCTGCCTAGTGGGCTAACTTGGATGAAATGTGAGGTGTAACATGGATGGGTGGGCCACCGGTGCAGGTGCCGGTCCCGCGCTGCGCATCCATCCCTTGTCGCCGAGAGCCCCCCATGTCCCACAAGCGCTTCCTGGTGGAACTGTCATCCGAGGAACGAACGTACCTGCAACAGCTGGTGGCCTCCGGCTCGCCCAAGACCCTGCCCCGGCGCCGGGCCCAGATCTGGCTGCTCTGCGACCAGGGGCCGGAGGGACCGGCCTGGACCGACGAACGCACGGCGGAGGCCGTGGGCGTGACCGCCATGACCGTGTCCCGGACGCGCCAGGCCCTGGTCCTGGAGGGGATGGAGGCGGCCCTGCAACGCAAGCCGCAGCCTGCGCGCCCGACCAAGCTGGACGGAACGGCCCAAGCCGAGCTGGCCCGGCTGGCCTGTTCGACGCCGCCGCCCGGACGCGCGCGCTGGACCCTGAAGCTGCTGGCGGCCGAGCTGGTGGCCCTGGAGGTGGTGGACGCAATTGCGCCCGAGACCGTGCGCCGGGCGCTCAAAAAAACGCGCTGAAGCCGTGGCAGAAGAAGTGCTGGTGCATCCCCCCGCAGGCCAACGCCGCCTTCGTGCACAACAGGGAGGATGTGCTCGAGGTCTACCGGCGTCCCCCGGACGACCGCTTGCCGGTGGTCTGTGTGGACGAGACCAGCAAGCAGCTGGTGTCGGAGACGCGCGTGCCGCAGCCGCCGGCGCCAGGCCAGCCGCTCCGCTACGACTACGAGTACCGGCGCCAAGGCGTATGCAACCTGTTCATGATCGCGGCACCCCAGCAGGGCTGGCGCACGGTCCAGGTCACGGCGCGGCGCACCAAGTTGGACTTTGCCGCCGTCCTGCGCGATCTGGTGGACGTGCACTTCCCGCAGGCCGAGAAGGTGGTTCTGGTCTGCGACAACCTCAACACGCACCACCCCCGTGTGCTGTACGAGGCCTTCCCGCCGGCCGAGGCGCGGCGCATGGCCGCGCGGCTGGAGTGGCACTACACGCCCAAGCACGGCAGCCGGCCAGCATCGCCGCAAGCGAGTTCGCGGCCCTGGCCGCGCAGTGCCTGGACCGGCGCATCGAAAGCGAGGCCGTGCTGCGAGCCGAGATCGAGGCCTGGGTGCGGGACCGCAACGCCCTGGGCAAGCCCGTGCACTGGCAGTTGACGACCGAGGACGCCCGCATCAAGCTCCTGCATCTGTACCCTACATTTGAGTGAAGTTGACCCACTAGCGACGATAGGGACAGTTCGAAACTTCCGGGGGTTTCAAACAGCAAGACCAACGTATGCCACAGCTGTTTTCTGTCCGGCATGCCAATACTGATCCTGGCCCAAAGAACTCCCGATCTCGGACACTCATCTTGCCCCGTGCCCTATGGCAGCTACCATGGCTTGACACGCACGAACAGCATCCGTTTACGTCATGGGCATGCCGGAAGTTTCACCCAAGTCCACGAAGCTGCAGACGTACTCGGGAATGTCCGACCAGGTTGGTTCCAACCTCCAACCAGACAAGAGGCGGGACCGCAGGCCCCGATCAACTCAGGATTGCACTCCAACCGTGTTCCCGGACCATCGCCTCGAAATGGCCCGCATCGACTTCCAGACCGAACCCCGGAGTCTCCGGGAGACGAATCCATCCGTCCTCAACGGTATAGGGCGTGTGCAGGCCCGGCGTGTCCGCCGCATCCCACTCCACAAAGCCGAAATGTTCAAGGACCGCGCCCAGATGGCCGGTCAGGTAGTTGCCGAGTACCCTTCCGTAATGATGCGGGGAGGAGGTTACGCCGATTGGATCCAGCCGACTGGCAATGTCCAGCCAGGCCATCAGGCCGGGGCTGAAGATATCGTATTGAACGACATCCACCAAGCCTTGGTCGGCCATGTCCATCAGCGTGGGTGAAGCCTGTCCCTCACCATCGGCAATCAAGGTGTCGATGCCTTCGCGCTGCTTCCACTCCTGCAGGTCCTCGTACAGGACGGGATCCTCGTGGAAGGCCTCCTCAATCCAGTGGACGCGGGCATCCGCGGTCTCGCTCAGCACCCGCTTCGCCAGGTTCAGGTTCCAGCCGTTGTTGGCGTCAATCATGATGCGACCGTCCGGTCCGGCCACCTCGCGCACGCCCTTGATGATCTTGATGTCCCGGACCGTACCTTCCTCCAGGGGCATGTGGCGGCCACCGCGGCCCACCTTGATCTTGAAGTTCACATGGCCCTGATCCTTCCCAAAGGCAGCTTCCGACTTCAGCAGCTCCACAGCCTCATCGTCGTCGGACAGGTGCAGATCGTCGATGTAGAGTGAGGTGTCGTAGCAGGGAACCGATACTTGCTCGGACAGCGATACGCCGCGCTGGTCCGCCAGCAGGCGAAAGACCGGCTTGCCCGCCAGCCGGGCCGCCAAATCCCAGAGCGGATACTCCATGGGCTGCCACTGGTCCGCGGGCCCGATCCCCTCGACAAAGACATCGCTGAGCGACTTGCCCAGAAGACTGCCCCCGAAGGACCGAGGACAGTCGGACCAGCCCAGACCGGTGTGTCCGTCGGAGGTCGTAATCCGCATCAACCGGGCCACAGTTTCCAGACCGTGGACATCCAGCCGCGAATTGGAACCCGCCGCGCGCGGGCGCGCCCCGGGCAGACCCGCCCATTCCACCTTGACGATTGTTGTGTCAAACATCGCATCTCACTCCATCATCAATACGCTGCGAGCCACTTCACCACGCTCCAGGGCCGCAAACGCATCGTTTACGCCGCCCAGCTCGTACTCGCGGGTCACCAGTTCGTCCAGCATCAGGTGGCCGCTTTTGTACAGCGAAACCATGCGGGGGAAGTCCACCTGCGTGCGTGCCGAGCCGTACAGGGAGCCAATCACGGTCTTTTCCTGAATCCACATGCGCGCATCCAGCTTCAGTTCCGTGTCCACCGGAGCGTGCCCCACATAGACGGTCACGCCGCGGGCCCGGGTGCACTCCAGGGCTTGGATGAAAGGCTCGGCGGTCAGGCCAATCGCTTCGAACGCATAGTGGGCACCGGCCCCGCCGGTGATGGCGCGGATGCGATCCACCGGATCCTCCCGCCCGGCGTTGACCACATGGGTGGCGCCGAACTCGCGGGCCATGTCCAGCTTGTTGTCCAGCAGGTCCACGGCGATGATCGGGCTGGCGTTGGACAGGCGGGCGCCCTGAATGCAGTTGAGGCCGACCCCGCCGCAGCCGAAGACCGCAACCGAACTGCCGGGCTCCACGGCCGCCGTGTTGATGACGGCACCCACGCCCGTCATGACGCCGCAGCCAATCAGGGCGGCCGGCCCCATTGGCGTGTCCTTTTCGATGGGCACGATTTGTGTGCGATGCACCGTGGTCCCCGTGGCAAAGGTGCCGATGCCGCTCATCTGGGACATGGTGCGGTCCGAGCCGGGGAACACAGGCTCCAGATTGTCGTCGGCCTCCGAGGAGCAAACCGCGGGATGGCCGCGCTGGCACATCTCGCAATAGCCGCAGTGGGGCTTCCACGAG
>CAZMKQ010000004.1:43023-51946 GCA_964566955.1 uncultured Caldilineaceae bacterium
CGTCCGAGATTTCGTCGCCGACCTTCTCGATCACGCCGGCCCCTTCGTGACCGAGGATCAAGGGCGTCTCGATTTGGGTCCACTCCCCCTTGACAACATGCCAGTCGGAATGGCAAACCCCGCTGGCCAAAATCCGCACTTCAATGCAGTCCGGCTCAAGGGGCGGCTTTTCAAACCCCATTACCTCCAACGGAGTTTGGGGTTGGTGCAGAACAGCGGCCTGGATCATTTCAATCCTCCAGATGTCCGGCCGCCGTCGGACGATGGCGGCCTAGCCGTCAAACTCGAAGTCGTCGAAGGTCAGATCCGGACCCAGTTCCGGGTCCGGCTGCGCCACCGGCAATCCGTTGGTGGATTCAATCACCCGGTACCCATCCGGCAGGCGGGACTGGGCCTTGTAGCGGATCTGGCGCCGAAACGCCAGGGTGGCGACCTCCGCTCCTTCCACAGTGATATTAACAGCATGCAGATAGTACTTCTCGCCCTGGCTGTTGGTGACGCAGAACACGTCCATTTCCCACGCCTCGCTGTACTCCTTGCCGTACTGCTCCGGCGGGATGATCTCCACTGGTCTCGGTTCGCTCATGGCTTCCTGCTGCGTTGTTCGAAGTGCTTGTTCCGATCGGGGCGGGACGCTACCGCGACTGCTGAAAGGCGGCCCGGCCGGCATAGACGGCTGCATCGCCCAACTGCTCCTCGATGCGCAGGAGCTGGTTGTACTTGGCGACCCGATCGCTGCGCGCCGGCGCGCCGGTCTTGATCTGGCCCGTGTTGAGCGCCACGACCAGATCGGCAATCGTCGTGTCCTCGGTCTCCCCGGAACGATGACTGACGACGCTGGTCCAGCCGGCGCGGTGGCTCATTTCAACCGCCTGCACGGCCTCGCTCAAGGTTCCAATCTGGTTGACCTTGCAGAGCAGGGAGTTGCACAGTTTCCGCTCAATGGCCATTCGGATGCGATCGACATTGGTCACCAAGAGGTCGTCGCCGACCAGCTGAACCTTGTCGCCGGCCGCCTCGTGCAGCAGGGCCCAGCCCTCAAGGTCGTCCTCGGCGAGCCCGTCCTCAATGCTGATGATCGGATGGCGCGCAACCCATTCGCACCACAGGTCCGCCAGTTCCGCGCTGGACAGGTCCCGTCCCTCGATCGGCAGACGGTACCGGCCGGCCTCCGCGTCGTACAGTTCGGAGGCAGCCGGATCCAGCGCAATCCAAATGTCTTCGCCCTCGCGCAGGTTGGCCTTGGCGATCGCCCGGGAAATCAGTTCCAGGGCCCGCTCGTTGCCGCCAAGTGCCGGCGCGAAGCCGCCTTCATCCCCGATATTGGTGGAATACCCTCCTTCCTCCAGGAGCGACCTGAGGGCCCGATAGACGGCCACGCCCCATTCCAGCCCCTGCCGAAAGGAATTAGCCCCGACCGGCATGACCATGAACTCCTGGAAGTCGGTGCTGCCCTTGGCATGGGCCCCCCCGTTTAGGATGTTCATCATCGGCACCGGCAGCACATGGGCATTCGCGCCGCCCAGGTACTGGTAAAGCGGCAGACCCGCGCTGCTCGCCGCGGCCTTGGCATTCGCCAGACTGATGCCCAGGATGGCGTTGGCACCGAAATTCCCCTTGTTGGGCGTGCCGTCGAGATTGCACAGCTGACGGTCCAGTGCCACCTGTTCAAACGCATCCCGTCCTTCAAGTGCAGGCCCCAGAACCGCGTTCACGTTCGTGACGGCCTTGCCAACACCCTTGCCCCCGTACCAACCTGTGTCGCCGTCCCGCAATTCAACCGCTTCGTGCGCGCCCGTGCTGGCTCCGCTGGGAACCGCAGCCCGGCCCACATGACCATCCGTCAATTCAACGTCCACTTCCAGCGTGGGGTTGCCCCGGCTGTCGAGAATCTCGCGGGCAACAACGTTGCGAATCTTGCTCATGGCCGGCGGAAGTCTCCGGAGTGGCGGGGATGGGGACCGGGTGCCTGTTCGACAATCCGAGGACCGCTCTGCGGCGGCGCAATCCATGGGTCCCAGTCAAAACGACGGCGCGCATTATACCCACGATTGTGGCGGAATCCGCGGGCATGTAGAGGTCGGCACTGTTTCAATCTCGTTGATACGAAATTCATCCGGTGTGGATGGGCCGGCACCCTGCGTCCTACCGCGTCCGACACCGATTGTTTTGACGACACTCGGCACAGCATGTCCATCGCCGGCTGTGACCTTGTACCAAAATCAACGAAAGGGAAACTGTGCCGGACAGTTACTGCCCCGCAACCAATGTCAACGGGATTGGTCCGCCGCTCTGCGAGACTACAATAACCCCATGAACGCAACAACCACAGCACAAGCCGCGGTCCAGCCCACGCACGCATCCGCGCCGCCAGCGTACGATGCCCACGCCTGCGTCGTCGCCCAAGCTGTTGAGGCCGTGGCTGGCGTCGAACGGGTGATCCTGTTCGGCTCGCGTGCGCGCGGCGATCACGGGCCCGAATCCGACATCGATCTACTGGTCGTCGGCGACGTGAAGCTTGGCGACCCCATCTTCAAAGCCTGTCACCGGGCAGCGGAGCGCGCCGTCAAGAAAGAATACCGACACTCGGTCAACGTAGAAATCGTGCCCTTGACCGCACATCACTTCGACTTCATGCAACACGGCCTCAACGACATCGCGGCCAAGGCTGCGCACGACGGAATCACACCAATGGGCAACAAATACCGGCCGCCGTCGGAACCAACCGAACCAGGCCTGTCCGAACAGAGGCGGCGGGAGTCGATGGAACGGGCCTTTCACGCCCGCAGCGATTTCAGTACCTTGTCGCTTCTGTGCCAAGCCGGCCCGGACGCGCCCGCCTACCACGACCCGCGCGAATGGGACCGGGCCGTGGGCATACACGCCCAGGGTGCGATCGAACACGCGCTCAAGGCGGTGATCGCCGCACACGGTGTCCAATATCCGACACATCACGTTCTGAGCAGACTGTTGGATGCGGCACGCATCCATGTACCGAACCTCGCCTTGCACTCCGAACTCGACGTGCTGACGGCTTTTGCGGGCGGGTACGTCGATGGCACTCCCGAGCTGAACCTGGATGTTGACCAACTGCTGGACAATACCCGGCAAGACGTGACACGGATATTCGCCATCTGCGAGGCCAAGGCCGACTACGATCCGTGGACGGTGCGGAGGGCGACCTTCAAGCCCGATCGGTAACGAAGGGGACTTATATACCTGATCAATGCCAATCCAGCTTGATAGGCAGACTAGGGATACAGCATCTCGTGGCCCGTTGAAACGACTTGGTGCGCAGCCAAGGCCACCCGGGCATCCCTGTACCACCAACCGGCCGGAGGGGTAGTTTGGCCGCTTCAAGCCCTGGGCCTGCGGCCTGGCCTGAAGCGGCACCCGTCCACGAAGAGGTGTCACAGATCTGCCTGACCCCAAAATCAACAAGATTGAAACAGTGCCATAGAGGTCTGGTTCCGTCCGCAACAACCGGAGTTGGCACCGAAATCGTCGGCCTTGATGGGTGCTACAATCGGTCACCCAAGCCCTTTCCGGACCCGCTTCCATGCAGCCTGCCACCCGCGAGCCCATCTACCTGGATCACTCCGCCACCACGCCGGTGTGGCCCGAGGTGGTGGATGCCATGCAGGAATTCTTTGCCGACAGCTACGGCAATCCCTCCAGCATCCACGCAGCCGGCCGCAGCGCCTATGCCGGCCTTCAGAAGGCCCGCAGTTCGATCGCCGCACACATTGGGGCCGGACCGTCGGAAATCATCTTTACCGGATGCGGAACCGAAGGCAACAATGCCGCCCTGCGCGGGATCTCGCTGGCCCGCCGCGCAGCCACGGGTGCCAACCGCATCGTATCGACCGCCATCGAACACCACGCCGTCCTGGAGACGCTGGAGGACCTGGCCGAACTCCACGGCTTTGAACCGGTGCTCCTGCCGGTTGATGGCCAGGGACGGGTCGATCCGTCCGATCTCGAAGAGGCCCTGCAGGAGCCCGCGGCCCTGGTTTCCTGCATGTATGCCAACAACGAAGTCGGAACCGTGCAACCGCTGGCAGAGCTGGGAGAAATCTGTGAGGCCGCCGACGTGCCTCTGCACACGGACGCGGTTCAGGCCCTGACCAGGGTACCCGTCTCCGTGGATGCGCTGAAAGTGGCCGCCCTAAGCGTCTCCGCCCACAAGTTCCACGGTCCCAAGGGGGTGGGATTCCTGTATTTGCGCCGCAACACGCCGTTCCGGCCCTACATGACCGGCGGTAGCCACGAGGGCGGACGCCGGGCCGGCACGGAAAATGTTCCACTGATTGTCGGTATGGCCAAGGCACTTGACCAGTGCATGGCGAACGCCGCGGATGAAGCGACGCGGCTGCAGGAGTTGCGCGATGAACTCATCACCAACCTGCTCGAGGACATCGAAGGGGCGCACCTGACCGGTTCGCGACAGGATCGGCTGTCCCACCATGCCTCCTTCGTTTTCGACGGCCTGGAAGCGGAGTCCATCCTGATTGGGCTGGACATGGCGGGGATCATGGCCAGCAGCGGCAGCGCCTGCACCAGCGGCGCCCACCAACCCAGCCACGTCCTGTCGGCCATGGGCATCGATCCGCCGGCCAGCTACGGGGCCATTCGCTTCAGTCTGGGTAGGGATACGTCAAAAGCCGACGTGGAGTACGTTGTTGGGCAGATGCAGCGAATTACCGAACAGCTGCAAGCCGCGCAGGCCTTTGCGGTGTAAAAGACCTCGACTTCTGCAGGACGGCCGCACCGAACCCGGCACACGCTTGGCCCCAGGATCGCGGGGGTCTCTTCGGATGCGGCTCGAATTCTCCTGGAGGAGGTGTACAGGATCCGGTGCTGGGAGTGCCTCGGACCTCGACGACTGGTCCCAACGCCATCCCGGGCCGTTGTTGCCGGCCCGGGATGGCAAAGGATCCCGATAGGGGTTGTGGATTACGCTGCACGCAGCTTGTTGCCGGCAGCTATTCCTTGTACTCGAAGTCAAGCGGGTTCTGCGCCAGCAGTTCCAGCCAGCCTTCCGCAACCCGATCCAGGGCTTCCTGGGGCGTAGCCTGATCCGATAGGGCCGAAGACGCCCCTTCCGCCAGACCGATAAACATCTCAAGCCATTGCGGCACACCCGGTGTGAAGGGACGGCCCCGACTCAACACCTCGCCGTAATCCGGCATGTAGGGCTTGGCCGCAACGACATCCGGGTCGCTGAAGACACTCTTGCGGGCCGAGGTCATGCCAAAGTCGAGTGCCCCTTCCTTGGCGCGTTGCGGATTGCTGAGGGCAGCCATCAGATCAAAGGCCGCTTCCTTATTCTCCGAGGTCTTCAACATCACGATGTTGTGCTGTACGAAGTTGCCGGTACCACCTTCCGGATACGGGGCAATCGCCCAGTTGCCCACAACCTTGGACTTTTCCGGATCGTCAAGGGAAGGCAGAATAAATCCGGCCCAGCCCTCATTGACGGCCACGTCCCCGGCCAAAAAGGCGTTGGCCGCGTCGGGATTGTCCCAGGCCAGCAGTCCTGGTGGTGCGTATTTTTCCCCGTGTTCCTTCAGCAAGGTCAGAGCTGCCACCCCGCTTTCCCCGTTGATAAGAGGTTGCCAGTCCGAGGTCAGCAGGGGATCGCCCGACGCCCAAAAACGGGCCAGGAACAACTTGACCAACTGGGCAGGCACACCGGCAAAGGAAAGCCCGTACATGGAGCCATCGGTGTGGGCCGCCAGCAACGCATCGTAGTCGGCCCACGTGGTGGGGAAGGTGTCAATCAAATCCGTCCGGTAGAAAAGGACGGACACACCGCTCACCACGGGCAGGCCATAACGGACGCCGGTATTCCCGGCGATCCCTTCGCCATACCGGTACACGGGATCGAAGAAGCCCTCCATGTCGTACCCGCTGGCATCCAGGAAATCATTGATCGGCTCCAATTCGGGCCAAATGGTGTACTGGAACTCGATGTCGTTGCAGAACAAGTCGAACTGGGGGGAGCCGGACGCCAAATCCGCCTGCACCTTGGGCATCAGGGTTTCCCAGGGGGCGAACTCAAACTCAACCTGGGCTCCGGTCTCGGCCGTGAACTGTTCCGACCAGGCACGGAATGCAGGCTCGTAGTCCGTTCCGGCCTGGGTCAGCATGCGCAAGGTAACACCGTCGTATTTCTTCCCGGAATCCATGCTCTCCGCAGCCTCCGGCGCCGCGGCGGGAGCCGGCGGCGCGCCCATCGGACCACAGGCTGCCAGCAGTGAGCCGGCCCCCATAATCCCCAGCGCCTTGAGCATGTCCCGACGGTTGTATAGGTAAGGATGTCTCATAACTTGATGCCTCCCGGCAATTGACAGGTGAGATTTCAGAGATTGTTCGTTGCCCGGCACTCCCAGCTGGACGGTAACCGAACTGCCTCTACTGTACCGAACGCGGATTATCGCATGCGCTGTCAGACAGCTTCGGCAAGGTAATCGAGCACGACACGCCCGTAGGTCTCCGTGTAGCTGGCCACCTGATAGAACGCCGCCACCTCGGCCACGGGGGCAAAGGCTCGCAGATCGCTGTTGGCGGTACCGGCAAACGACACGGTGCCCTCGCCGCGGTACAGCAAGTGGGTGGTTGCATCCTCGGGGGCGGCTTCCACCAATTGCCTGACGGCTTCGCCCGGTCCGTCCGCACGAGGAATGGATTTCAGCCGGTAGCTGGGAAACATCGGTATCAGGTCCGCCATCTGTGCCGATGTCCCCAGCGTGATGGTCAGGGTCATGATCTCGACTCCGTCCTGGCAGGTGCGGCAGGTCAGTAGATTTTGGTTCTGATCCATGTGTACCTCCGCATATTCCTTGGGTGCCCCCCAACGCTCCCTCCCCGCGCAAATGGCCCGTACGTTGTCCAGGTACAGGTGGGAATTGAAGAACACCGGCTGATCCCGGAACAGGGCCTGGATTTGAATGCCGGATTCGTGAAAGGGGCCGTAGGACGAGGAGAACGGCACGTCAATGCCGAAAGCCACACAGAGACCTGTCGGATGCGGGGTCAAGGGTGCCGGCAAGAACGGCTGCATGCGTGCCGGATCAACCTGAAAGAACACCGTCTGAAAACGCACGTCCCGATATTGCGTGGGCAGGGGCGGGCCATAGGGACGATGGGCGGGCATGCCCGCGGCTGCAACCGTGTTCGGACCGGAATTCTGCATGAGGGTTGGGATCTGCTTCGCTAGCGTTTTATGTAAAAATATCGCATTTGGGTGCCTCCGGGTGTCCCCTGCCACGACACACAGGCCGGTGATCACGCCGGCTCCACCGTTTCACAACCGGTTCCCACCTTGACTTCCGGACTGGATTCACTGGCTCCGCGCTACAGGCTCTTTGCATCTGCCGGATGAAGACCCAATTCGGCCCCATACCACTACGCTACTTGGAGACTGCAATAACCTTGTCGCCCAAATGGGACCGGCCCCAAAGAGGTGCCGGAAGCCCATTCCAGCGGGGTTGCCCATTGTGGCACACCACTGAACAGCTATCGTTTGGCGGCCGCCAAGAACTACACCGGCCTTGCCGGTACGGCTGGTTGGCGCACCAAGGCGAGGGGCCGACTCGGACGGCAGAGTTCCGTGGCGTGCGGCACGTCAACGGCCGCCGCAGGACGGGATGAAAAAGGAGCTGTCAGCCCTCATTTACAATTGGCTCTCAGGATGCTGGCCGATACTTTCGCCTGTGCGCATGGTCCCGGTTCCTGATCCGACAGCCGGGCACCGTGCCAGTCTCTGACCGCCTGGTCCATGTACTTCCCTCAGAGACCAAGGTGGATCGCCCCAGTGCAACACGGAAGCATATGGCAAATCATTCGCCGCGGCCTGGAAGCGGCACGAAATCCTGTAGGTTCAAGGTGCAACAGGCGATCCGGGCTACTGCGAACGGACAGGCAATGAGGCAAAGCCACGCATGACCAACCGTCTCGCCCCGTCTCACCCCGAGGGCGTGGAACCGTCGTCCGGCGGCCCGCGCATCCGGGCGGCTTGGCGCGCCTGGGTGGGGCACACCGCCCCGGCCGGCGTCGTGGTACAGGACCATCGGCGCGAACGTCTCATGTCGTGGCTGTTCATTGCCCCGGCCCTGCTGTTTTTGCTTCTGACCTCCGTGTATCCCTTGCTCTACAGCCTGCGTCTCAGTTTCTTTTCCTGGAACATGAGCGTGCCCAACAGCCAGCCCGTTTTCGTTGGCCTCCGCAACTACACGCGCCTCTTCTCCGATCCCGTCTTCCAGTCCAGCCTGAAAACGACGCTGATCTTTGTCGTATCCGCCGTCACCCTTGAATTCCTGCTGGGCATGGCACTGGCCCTGCTGGTGACCTCCCGCATCCGCGTTGTGGGCCTGATTCGAACCCTCCTGCTGGTGCCCCTGATGATGACGCCCGTTGTGGCCGGCGTGCTGTGGCGGACCCTGTACCATTCCACCTATGGAGCCATCAACTACTTCATCGGCTTGGTTGGCATTCCGCCCCAGACCTGGACCGGAAACCCGGAACAGGCCCTGGCGGCGGTCATCACGGTCGAAATTTGGCAGCAGATGCCCGTGGTCATCTTCATCCTGGCTGCCGGCATCCAGTCCCTGCCCCTTGACTTCCACAAGGCGGCCCGCGTGGACGGCGCCTCGGCCTGGCAGATCTTCCGCGAGATCACACTGCCCCTGCTCAAGCCGGTCATTCTGGTGGTCCTGCTCCTGCGCATCATGGACGCCTTTCGCATCTTCGACGTTATTTATACGCTGACGTTTGGGGGCCCGGGCCGTGTCACGGAAGTACTCTCCATTCTGATCTACAAGAATGGCCTGCAATTCTTCCAGATTGGCAAGGCCAGTGCCATGTCCTGGCTCTTCCTGCTCTTCATTTTTGTGATCGCGATCTTCTTCATCCGGGAGTT